>JAIOIA010000033.1:0-1543 GCA_019912745.1 Comamonas sp.
CTATACGGCTACGTAGGCATCGATCAACCGAAGCCTACCGCGCCGTGTTTATGCGTCCACAGTCTCGGTTCGGCACGGCGTGGGGCATGCTGCCCAAGCGGTAGAATGGGACCCTCACAGACCGCAACGGAAAGCCTGATATGGGCTCCCGGCACCTACATTGGGGCAACCCTTGGGTGCGGAGTTGGAGCCTGTGTGGCCTGGACCCGGTGGGGGAGGCGATGCTGCCTTGAACCAGGCAGAGCTAGCGGGCATCCGGCTAGCTCCCGTGATGCGACTGAACGACCGATCGACGGGTCATGGTCCCAACACGGCACGGCAACCATGCTGGCCTCGGCCAGTAGGGTAAGCCGTGACCGATCCGCTCCTTCACTCCCTCCCTCTGAATCATTTAACCGCGTTTGGTCGCTACGCTTTTGTTGGGGGGAGGCTCGCGAAGCGAGGGGGGCGAAGCCCCCTACGAGAAAGCGCATTTTCAAGTTAGACGGTCAATGTGGCATCCCTAAAGCTTTATGGTGGCGTCATCTGAGGTGGCCTTGTAGCGCGACTTCTGCAATGCATCCAGCTTTGCGGTTGCCTCGGCCAAAATAAAGAAGGAGCCGCACTAGGTGCGGCTCCCTCGAATGCCCTGCGTTACTGTATGCAGTGCTGTATCTGGTCAACAGTGAATCGTCTCACCAGCCTGCGTAATTCCTAAAAAGGCCCATGGCAATTTCCCTGTGGAATGAATCTAAACTCCAGGAAAGATCGCAGATGTTCGGATGTCTCATCTTCTTGAGATACCGTTGGCCTCGCTCAGAGTGATAAAAACTCAGCATGATACCCAGGAGCGCTCTTTGCCCGCGGTTGGCCCGGACAGAAAGTTTCTCGAGGTCATCCGATGGCCGGAGCTGATATTTGTCGTCAGCAAGATCTACAGAAGGCGCGAGAATTTGAAAGTACTCCGCACCAGTTGCGGAAATGCCGAGCTTCCAAAAGGCAAGGAACTGCTTGTCTCGTGAGGTGAGATCATAACGCCAATTTTCACCGTGCATGACCGTATCGATCGAGTTCGTCAAACTCCCGATGTCCGGTGCGGACAGCTTCGAAACTTCCCCTGTCAGGGCCATTTGCGAGCATTGGCATTTTCCGTCATTTGAAATGTCGAGGTACACGGTCGTCTCCTGAAATTGTTGAAAGGTACGACACGTATAGCTACAAGGCGGTACAGTTTTTGGACGGGCGCCAGCCCAATAGATTTTGGGACGGCCGCTGATGAACGCGGGGCGGGCAGTCACGTAACCCGGGACCAGTGCTGGCCGTTGATGCGCGTGGCCAGCGGGTCGATGGTCCCCGGATAATGGGCATTACCCGCCGGATGTGCGATTCAAAGCCAGGACAATCGAAAAACGTACCACTCGTTCCCTATACGGCTACGTAGGCATCGATCAACCGAAGCCTACCGCGCCGTGTTTATGCGTCCACAGTCTCGGTTCGGCACGGCGTGGGGCATGCTGCCCAAGCGGTAGAATGGGACCCTCACAGACCGCAACGGAAAGCCTGA
>JAIOIA010000034.1:0-43199 GCA_019912745.1 Comamonas sp.
GGTGTACCCACGGGCTGGCCGCGGCGGGTGCGGGCATTCCCCACAAAGCCTGAAGATCCGAGACTTTGTGGCCTGAAGAATCTTCAAAATAGAGAGCTGCTTGCGCAGATTGAACAAGGGTTTGATGTCGATTTGACTGATATGTTTCCGGAGGCGTGGGGGCCGGTGCATCCGCCAGTGCCTGCGCGCGCGGCGCCGAGATCACGTCCTGCAGCGCGTGCAGCGCCGCCTGGTGCACTTCGCGGCTGTCGCGAAAGCGCACCTCGATCTTGGTCGGGTGCACGTTCACGTCCACGCGCTCGGGTGCGATCTCCAGGTAGAGCACGTACACCGGCTGGCGCTGGCCGTGCAGCACGTCCTCGTAGGCGGCGCGCGCGGCATGCTGCAGCACCTTGTCGCGCACGTAGCGGCCGTTCACATAGGCGTACTGCTGGTCGGCACGCGAGCGCGAGGCCGTGGGCAGTCCCGCGCGGCCGGTGATGACGAGCGGCCCCGCGCGATGGCGCACGGGCAGGGAGAGCGTGACGAACTCCTCGCCCAGCACGTCGGCCATGCGTCGTGCCAGCGCGTCGGTGGAAGGCGGCTCACCTGGCACGAACGTGGCGCGCCATTGCTGAACCAGTTTGCCCTCATGCCAGATGGCAAAGCTCACATCGGGGCGCGCCAGCGCGTGGCGGCGCACCGCCTCAAGGCAATGCGCGAGCTCGGTGGCGTCGCTCTTGAGGAACTTGCGCCGCGCGGGCGTGGAGAAGAACAGCTCCTTGACCTCGACGGTGCTGCCCGCGCCGCGTGCCGCCGGACGCAGTTCGCCGCTGCGGGCATCGAGCAGGAAGGCGCCGGCCTGATCGGCGGTGCGCGACAGCAGCGAGAGTTCCGAGACCGAGGCGATGGCGGCGAGCGCCTCGCCGCGAAAACCCATGGTCGCGACCGATTCCAGATCGCTCAGGCTGGCGATCTTGCTCGTGGCGTGGCGCCTGAGCGCCAGCGGCAATTCGCCCCGCGCGATGCCGCAGCCGTCGTCCTCCACGGCGATCAGTCGCACGCCACCGGCGAGCAGGCGCACCGTGATCTGCGTGGCGCCCGCATCGAGCGCGTTGTCCACGAGTTCGCGCACGACCGAGGCCGGGCGCTCCACCACTTCGCCAGCCGCGATCTGGCTGATCAGCTCATCGGGCAGTTCGTGGATGGGGCGGCGGGCAGGGATGGGCATCGGGTCGTTCACCGCGGCCATTTTAGGAGCCGCCGATAATCCGGCGCATTGCCCATTCGTGCGAGTGTTTCGTGGAAATTGCTGCCTTGCTGATCGACTTCATCCTGCATGTGGACAGGTATCTGGAGGCGTTCGTCGCCAGTTATGGCGCCTGGGTCTACGCCCTGCTGTTCCTGATCGTGTTCGTCGAAACCGGCGTCGTCGTGATGCCCTTCCTGCCGGGCGATTCGCTGCTCTTCATCACCGGCGCGCTCAGCGGCGCGGGCCTGCTGGAGTTCGCACCCGCGTGCGCCGTGCTGCTGGCGGCGGCGGTGCTGGGCGATCAGTGCAATTTCCAGATTGGCCATCACTTCGGGCCGCGCGTGTTCCAGTGGGAAAATTCGCGCTGGTTCAACCGCAAGGCCTTCGACCAGGCGCATGCGTTTTATGAGCGCTACGGCGGCATCACCATCGTGCTCGCGCGCTTCATGCCCTTCATCCGCACCTTCGCGCCTTTCGTCGGGGGCGTGGCCCGGATGAACCGCGCGCGCTTCACGGCCTACAACATCGGCGGCGCGCTGCTCTGGGTGATGGGTATCGTCACGGCGGGGCATTTCTTCGGCAATCTGCCGTGGGTCAAGGAAAATTTGGAGAAGATCATCTGGGCGCTGATCCTCGTGCCCGGCCTGTTGGCCATCTATGGCGCCTGGCGCGGCAGCCGCAAGGCGCGCGCGGTGTGATCGTTTCATCACAAAGCGAGGGGGTGGAGTATGTCGTGGGTCCTGATGCTGGCCGTGGCCGTTCTGGTTGTTGTTGTGCTTGCGGCGATAGCCATAAAAATGGTGGGCGGCGGTGGGCGCATCGGTTACCCGTATGTTCAAGTCAAGGTGTTATTCACCCCTGCTGAGCGCTCGTTCCTGGGTGCTCTTGATACGGCAGTCGGACCGCAGCGGCGTGTGTTTGGAAAGGTGCGGATAGCCGATATCGCAGGGATCAAGCCTGGCTTGGGCAAGTCGGCGCGTCAGGCGGCGCTCAATCGCGTGATCGCCAAGCACTTTGATTTCGTGGTGTGTCGCGCATCCGACCTTGCCGTGCTGTGCGTGGTCGAACTGAACGATAAATCTCATGCAAGCAAGTCTGCTCAAGCGCGCGACGAAGTGAAGCGCCGGGTGTGCGAGGCCGTTCATATCCCGCTGATCGAGGTTGCCGCCAAGCGAGCTTACGCCGTTGAAGAATTGCGGATGCAGCTCGCTACGGCGATGCCTGCGGATTTCGCGAGTACGCCCGTGGCTCCCCTGCCGCAGGGGCAAAGCAGCGGCCAGACAGTTTGAAGTTCCGGCTTTCAAATATTCGGGGGTCCGTATCGAGCAACTCACTTGGATTTGTGGCTCTTCAGGCCGTCACCACGCGTTCGACCGCGCGGTCGTCTCCGAGCACGATCAGCGCGAAAAGCAGCTCTTCGAGGTTTTCGGCGCGTCTGGCCTTGCGCGAGAGCAGGGGGATGGCGTCCGGGTTGAGCACGACGAAATCCGCCTCGCTGCCCGTGGCGAGAGTGCCGACCACGCCTTCAAGGCCGAGCGCGCGCGCCGCGCCGCCGGTGTGCAGCCACCACAGGCGCGAGGGCGCAAGCGACAGCCCCTGCTTGCTCTGTCCCTCGCGGCCGACGAAGTAGGCCGCCAGCATGGTCCGAAAAGGCGAGAAGCTCGTGCCCCCGCCCACGTCGCTGGCCAGGCCGTGGAGCATGCCGGCGGCATCCGCGCCGCGAAAATTGAAGAAGCCGCTGCCCAGGAACAGGTTGCTCGTCGGGCTCACGGCGGCCGCCGCGCCGCTGGCGTGCATCAGCGCGCGGTCGGTGTCGTCCAGATGGATGCAGTGCGCGTAGACGGCGCGCGCGCGCAGCAGGCCGAAGTGTTCGTAGACCGAGAGGTAGGAGCGCGCCTGCGGATAAAGCTCGGCCACCCAGCGCACCTCGTCGCGGTTCTCGGCCACATGCGAGTGAATCCAGGTCTGCGGATAGCGCGCGGCCAGCTCGCCCGCGCCGCGCAGCTGCGCCTCACTGCTCGTGGGGGCGAAGCGCGGCGTGATGGCGTAGCCCAGGCGGCCCTGGCCGTGCCAGCGCCGGATCAGGGTTTCGCTGTCGATCAGGCTTTGCTCGGTCTCGTCGCGCAGGCCATCGGGCGAGTTGCGGTCCTGCAGCACCTTGCCGCTCATCATGCGCAGGCCGCGCTGTTGCGCCTCGTGAAAGAAGGCATCGACCGATGCGGGGTGCGCCGTGGCGAAGGTGAGTGCCGTCGTCACGCCGTTGCGCATCAGCTCGGTGAAGAACACGTGAGCCACTTCGGCGGCGTAGCCGGCGTCGCAAAAGCGTGTCTCGGCCGGGAAGGTGTAGTGCGTGAGCCAGGGCAGCAGCCCGTCGGCCGGGGAGCCGATGATGTCCGTCTGCGGGTAGTGCACGTGCATGTCGATGAAGCCGGGCGCGATCAGGCGATCCATCCAGTGCGTCACCGGCACGTCCCGATGGCGTGCCGCCACCGCGCGATACGGCCCGGCGTCGACGACGCGCTGCACGCCGTCGCTGCCCTGCTCGGTCACGAGCAGGCCATCGCTGTCGTACAGGGCCTGGCCGTGCGCATCGAAGCGCAGCAGTTGCGCGCGGTAGCCGTTCATGATCTCTTTATCCTCCGATGTAGAAGAATTTGAACAGGAACACCATGGCGATCAGCCAGACCATCCAGTGGCTCTCCCGGATGCGCCCGGTCAGCAGCTTGATGACCGCGTAGGTGATGAAGCCGAAGGCCAGACCGTTGGCGATCGAGTAGGTGAAGGGCATCATCAGCGCTGTCACGGCGGCGGGAATGACCTCGGTGGTGTCGCCCCAGTCGAGCTCGGTCAGGTCGCGCATCATCAGGCAGCCCACGAAGAGCAGCGCGGGCGCGGTGGCGTACGCGGGCACGGCGCCGGCCAGCGGCGCGATGAACAGGGCAGCAATGAACAGCACAGAGACCGTGAGGGCGGTCAGGCCCGTGCGGCCCCCGGCCTGAACGCCCGCGGCGCTTTCTACGTAGGCCGTAGTGCTGGACGTGCCCAGCAGCGAGCCGGCGAAGATCGCGGCGCTGTCGGCAAACAGCGACTTGTTCAGGCGGTCCATCTTGCCGGGCACCAGGAGGCCCGCGCGCCGCGCCACGCCCATGAGCGTGCCGGTGGCGTCGAACAGCTCGACGAGGAAGAACACCAGCACCACGTTGAGCAGGCCCTTGGTGAGCGCGGTGTGGATGTCGAGCTTGAACAGGGTGGGTTCGATCGAGGGCGGCGCCGAGAAAATGCCGCGAAACTCGTTGCCGCCGAAGAAGAACGAGAGGATGGTGACGACGATGATGCCGATCAGGATGGCGCCGCGCACCTTCATGACGTCCAGCGCCACCATGATGAGAAAACCGATCACGGCCAGCACCACGCTGGGCTGGTGCAGGTCGCCCAGCGTCACCAGCGTGGCCTTGTTGCCCACGACGATGCCCGCGCTCTTGAGCGCGATGAGCGCCAGGAACAGGCCGATGCCCACGGTGATGGCCAGGCGCAGCGACTGCGGGATGCCGTCGATGATCAGACTGCGTATGCCCGTGACGGTGACGAACAGGAACAGGCAGCCGGAGATGAACACCGCGCCCAGCGCCGCCTGCCAGGTGAAGCCCATGTGCAGCACGACCGCGTAGGCGAAATAGGCATTGAGCCCCATGCCGGGCGCCAGCGCGATCGGGTAGTTGGCGTACAGCGCCATCACGGCCGTGCCGAGCGCGGCGATGACGCAGGTGGCGACGAAGACCGCATCCTTGGGCATGCCTGCATCACCCAGGATCGCGGGGTTCACGAAGATGATGTAGGCCATCGTGAGGAAGGTCGTCAGGCCCGCGATCAGCTCGGTGCGCACGGTGGTGCCGTGCTCCTGCAGCTGGAACAGTTTTTCGAGCATCGAATGTCTCCTGATGTTGTTGCTTTGAGAGGAAAAATCAGAGGCTTGCGATCGTGCGTTTGACGCGCTCGCGCAGCCAGCGGGCGCTGCCCGCATGCTGGCTGCGCGTGTGCCAGAGCTGGTAGTAGTGCAGCGGCGGCATGGTGACGGGGCAGGGCACGATGGCCAGCGGCAGCTGCGCCGCGACGCGCTCGCAGTGCTGGCGTCCTGTGGTGAGCACGAGGCGGCTGTGTGCCACCATCTCGGGGATCAGGCCAAAATAGGCGCTGCGCGCGACGATGTTGCGTGTCAGGCCCAGGCTGCTGAGCACCTGGTCAATGACGCCGCGCGCGCCCGGGTAGGTGGGCATGGGCGCGATGTGCTCGGCGGCGAGCCATTCCTCCTGACTCCAGCCGCCGTGCGCGGCCGGGTGCTCGCGGCTCACGAGCGAGACCACTTCATCGCTGAAGAGCTGGGCGATGTGCAGATCGTCGGGCGGCTGCAGCCAGTTGCCGATCACGAGATCGACCTCGCCCTGCGCGAGCTGCGCGCGGTAGTCGGCCTCGCGCGTCAGTGCATGGATTTCGATGCGCGCCAGCGGCGCCTCGCTCTTGATGTCGGTCACGAGCCGCGGCAGAAACAGCGGGTCGAGATAGTCGCTCGCGGCGATGGTGAAGGTGATTGCGCTGGTGCGGGCGTCGAAGTCACGCGATTGGGTGAACAGCGCTTCGGCCGCGCGCAGCACGCCCGCGGCCGGTTCGATCATCTGCTGCGCCACGTCGGTGATGACCATTTCGGCGCCGCTCCTCACGATGAGTGGGTCGCCCGTGAGTTCGCGCAGGCGTTTGAGCGCCGCGGAAACCGCCGGCTGGTTCATGCCCAGACGCAGCGCCGCGCGCGAGACGCTGCGCTCGCCGAGAACGGTGTAGAGCACGCGGATCAGATGCAGATCCACGCGATCGAAAAAAGCCCGATCCACGCCGGTGGGCGTGCTGCTCTGTGGGGTCGGTGGCGCGTGGTGCTCCATCGGCTTGAACGGGTGCGAGGTTCAGGCGCTTTGCACGGCCGTGACGGCGCGCAGGATGGCCTCGCTCGTCGCAGGCACCGTGAGCGGTGGATTCGTCTTGTGCCCGCCTGCGGCGGAGATCGCGTCGCGAATCGCGAAGAACACCGAAAAAGGCAGCAGCAGCGGCGGCTCGCCCACGGCCTTGCTGCGGTGGATTGCGTCCTGCACGTTGCGCCCTTCGAAGAGCTTGACGTTGAACACCGGCGGGCAGTCGTTGGCCGTCGGAATTTTATAGGTGCTGGGCGCATGCGTCATGAGCAGGCCGCTCTTGGGGTGCCAGACGAGTTCTTCCATGGTCATCCAGCCCATGCCCTGGATGAAGCCGCCCTCGATCTGGCCGATATCCACGGCCGGATTGAGCGACTGGCCCACGTCGTGCAGCAGATCGGCGCGCAGCAGCTTCCATTCGCCGGTCAGCGTATCCACCACCACCTCGCTCACCGCCGCGCCATAGGCGTAGTAGTAGAACGGATGGCCGGTCATGGTCTTGGCGTCCCACGACAGGCCCGGCGTGGCGTAGAAGCCGTCGGACCACAGCTGCACGCGATCGAGGTAGGCATCGGCCACGACGGCGCTGAAATCGAGTGCCTTGCCCGAGACGAGCACCTTGTCGTTGGCAAAGCGCACGTCCTCGGGCTTGCCGCCGTGGCGCTGCGCGGCGTTGGCCGCCAGGCGCTCGCGAATCTGGCGTGCGGCGTCCTGCGCCGCCTTGCCGTTCAGGTCCGACCCGGTGGACGCGGCCGTGGCCGAGGTGTTGGCCACCTTGCTGGTGTCGGTGGCCGAGAGGCGCACGCGTTCGAAGTTCACGCCCAGTTCGTGCGCCACCACCTGCGCCACCTTGGTGTTCAGGCCCTGGCCCATCTCGGTCCCGCCGTGGTTCACAAGGATGGAACCGTCGAGGTACACATGCACCAGCGCGCCCGCCTGGTTCAGGTGCTTGACGTTGAAGCTGATGCCGAATTTCACCGGCGTGAGCGCCATGCCTTTCTTGAGCACGGCACTCGACGCGTTGAACGCCGCCATTTCCTTGCGTCGCGCGGCGTAGTCGCTGCTGGCTTCGAGCTGGTCCACGAGCTCGTGGATGATGTTGTCTTCCACCGTCTGGCGATAGGGCGTGACGTTGTGCTCGTCCTTGCCGTAGAAGTTGGCGCGGCGCACCGCGAGCGCGTCCTTGCCCAGATCGCGCGCGATGCTGTCCAGGATGTATTCCATGCAGATCGCACCCTGCGGCCCGCCGAAGCCGCGAAACGCGGTGTTGCTCTGCGTGTTGGTCTTGCCGCAATAGCCGTGCATGGCCACCTCGGGCAGCCAGTAGGCGTTGTCGAAGTGGCAGACGGCGCGCGTCATCACGGCGGCGGAAAGATCCGCCGAGTGCCCCGCGTGCGAGACCATCTGCAGCGTCACGCCCAGCACGTGCCCATCGTCGTCGTAGCCCACGTCGTACTCGTACCAGAAGCCGTGGCGCCGGCCGGTGATCATGAAGTCGTCGTCGCGGTCCAGGCGCAGCTTGACCGGGCGGTTGAGCGCGCGCGCGGCCATCGCCGCGATGCAGGCGAACTGCGCCGACTGCGATTCCTTGCCGCCAAAACCACCGCCCATGCGCCGACACTCCACCAGCACCGCGTGCGCCTGGATGCCGAGCGCGTGGGCGACGAGGAACTGCATCTCGCTCGGGTGCTGCGTCGAGCAGTGGATGTGCATGCCGCCGCCCTCCTTGGGCAGCGCGTAGCTGATCTGGCCTTCGAGGTAGAACTGCTCCTGTCCGCCCACGTCCAGGCTTGCGGTCAGGCGGTGCGGTGCTTTGGCTATGGCGGCGCGTATGCCTGCTTCATCCTGACCACTGGCGCTGCGCGTGAGGTGCGCGGGCGGCACCACGTATTGCTGCTTTTCGTGCGCTTGGCGCGGAGTGAGCACCGGCTCGGCAGCTTCCGTCTTCAACAGCTTTTTGGCCAGGGCTGCCGCGCGCCGTGCCTCATCGCGCGTTTCAGCCACCACGGCAAACACCGGCTGGCCCAGGTAGCGGATCTCGCCGTCGCACAGGATGGGGTCGTCGTGCAGCACCGAGCCGCAGTTGTTCTCGCCGGGAATGTCCGCCGCGGTGAACACGCGCACCACTCCGGGCATGGCGCGCACCTCGGCCAGGTCGCTCTGCAGCAGGCGGCCCGCAGCGACGGGCGAGAGGCCCAGCGCGCAGTGCAGCGTGCCGGCCAGCTCGGGCAGATCGTCGGTGTAGGCGGCGGTGCCGGTCACGTGCAGCTCGGCCGATTCGTGCGGGCGGCTCACGCCCACGCGGGCACCGGCGTGCAGCGCGCTCTGCTCCACCTGGATATTGAATCTGGCCTTCAGGTTGTGCTGGTAATCGGCGAAGGGCTCGTCTTTGCGTAACAGTTCTTCGGCAATACGAGTGTTCATGGTGGTCTCCTTCAGGCCAGTGCAGTGCTGTGGGGCAGCACGCTGAAGACGCTGGTGGCGTGGGGTGCCAGCGGCGCCACGGCGCGGGTTTCCAGCCACAGGCGCTGCAGCAGGTTCTGCGCCACCTGCAGGCGGTAGTCGCTGCTGGCGCGCATGTCGGTCATCGGGGTGTAGTCCTGCGCCAGCGCGTGCTGCGCCGCCTGCACCGCCTCTTGGGTGAAGGCCTGGCCGAGCAATGCGGCTTCCGCCTTCGCCGCGCGCTGGACGACGCCCGCCATGCCGCCATAGGCCAGGCGTACGCTTTTGACTACATCGCCGGTGAGTTCGATGGCCATCCCGGCGCTGATCGCGGAGATGTCGCAGTCAAAGCGCTTGCTGATCTTGTAGCCGCGCACCTGACGTCCAAATGCGCCGAGTGGCACGGTGATGGCCTGCAGGAATTCACCTTCCTGTAGGGCGTTCTTCATGTAATCCAGATAAAAATCCGCCAGGGGCAGCGTTCGCACCACGGCGCCCTTGCGCAACTCGACCGATGCATCGAGCGCCATCAGGATGGGGGCCGAATCGCCGATGGGCGAGCCATTGGCGACGTTGCCGCCCATGGTGCCAGCGTGTCGGATGGGGGTGGAGGCAAAGCGCAGCCACACGTCCATCAGGCTGGGCGCGCGCTGCACCAGAGCGCGCCAGGCATTTTCCAGCGTGGCGGCGGCGCCTATCCACAGCTGGTCGCCGCGTTCCTCCACCTTTTGCATCTCGGTCACGTTACCGACGTAGATCAGGTCGCCCACGTCGCGAAAGGCCTTGTTCACCCACAGGCCGATGTCGGTGCAACCCGCCAGCAGCCGCGCCTGGGGCTTGCACTCGCGGATGACTGCCAGGTCGTCCAGCGTGCGCGGCGCATGGAAGTGGTCCGTGCGCGGGCCCTGGGGCGTGGCGTGGGGGGCGGTGTAGTCCAGCGTGCTGCTGCGCTGGATGGATTGCAGCGCATCGACCACCGCCTGGCGCTTGAGGCGCGCCTCGGGCAGGTCGAACATGCGCTGGCCGGCGTCGAGGATGGGGCGGTAGCCGGTGCAGCGGCACAGGTTGCCCGAGAGGTTGTCGGCCAGCTCCTGGCGCGTGGGCCGGGTGCCGCTTTGCAGATGGTGTTCGTAGGTGTCCCACAGCGTCATCACGATGCCCGGCGTGCAGAAGCCGCATTGCGAGCCGTGGCACTCCACCATGGCCTGTTGCGCGGGGTGCAAGGCGCTCTTGCCTTCGGCGCCGTGCGGGGCGAGGGCGGCGAGGTCTTCCACGGTGAACAGCGCCTTGCCGTCCAGCGTGGGCAGGAACTGGATGCAGGCATTGACCGAGTGCAGTTGTAACGCACCTTCGCCATCGAGCTCACCCAGCACCACGGTGCAGGCGCCGCAATCGCCCTCGTTGCAGCCTTCCTTGGTGCCCATCTGGCGGCGGTTCTCGCGTAGCCAGTCCAGCAGCGTGCGCGTGGTCTGCACGCCGCCGACCTCAACCGTGCGGCCGCCGAAGTAGAAGCGGATGGGGGAGGGTGATACGTGTTCCGTCATGACAATCTCGATCGCGTGGGGGCGGCTTGGTCGTAGGCCGCCCTTTACATACGCCGATGGTGCGGCTTTTTGCTTCCGGTTTCCATAGCCGACCCGCCATGGTCATCATGTCGGTAATGGCATAACACATGGGTTTACCCTGATTTTGGTCGGCTTCGGGTGGCCCCGGCCGGTGTGTGTCACACACCCAGTGGCAGATCGGCCGACTTGAGCGTGCGTAGCACGAAGCTCGACTGGCTGTGGCGTATGCCCTTGATCTTGTAGAGCTTCTCGCGGAGCAGGCGCTCGTAGTCGCGCGTGTCCTTCACGACGACGCGCAGCAGGTAGTCGTATTCACCCGAAACGAGGTGGGCTTCGACGATTTCGGGGATGGTCGCGAGCACCTGGCCGAATTTTTCCAGCGTGTTGTCCGAGTGGCTGTCGAGCGTGACCATGACGAGCACGGTCTCGGTCAGGCCGAGCGCCACCGGGTTCAGACGCACGGTGTAGCCGGTGATCACGCCGGCTTCTTCCATCTTCTTGATGCGGCCCCAGCAGGGCGAGGGGCTCAGGCCGACGGCGGCGCCGATTTCCTGCAGGCTGGCGCGCGAGTTGGTCTGCAGAACTGAGAGAATTTTCCGGTCAAGGCGATCCATGAAGGAAATTATTTCATTTATATTTGAAATTCAAAGGGATATTCTGAACAAAACGAGAAATTCAAGAAATACGGAAAAATTGTCTGTGGCCCGCCGCGTACAGTTCTTCTCTGTCAAGGCGCTTTACCGAAGCGCACGCCGAGACCCAAGGCCCCACCCGGTTACCGCTGGGTGGGGCGCTTGCTTTTCCGGGCAGGTCGGCCCTATGTGCTGGCGGGGATCAGGCAGATGGTGAGCAGCAGCGATGCGTCCTGCACGGCCAGCAGCGCGTGGGGCGCGCGGGGCTCGAGGTGGATCCAGTCGCCGGCGCGCAGCACCTGGTCCTTGTCGCCCACGGTGAATTGCACCTCGCCTTCCAGGCACTGCACAGTGATTTCACCGGGCGTTTCGTGCAGTGGCAGCCTGTCGCCCGCGGGCAGCACGACACGGATGACTTCCAGCTGCTCGGCCTTGATGATGGCGTGCGTGGGCGTCCCGGGAATGCGCCCGCCCAGGGGCTTGAGGCTCACAATTTCGGACGACAGGGCATGGTGCAGGGCCATGGCGGTTTCTTGTATGGATGCCTTCCGGCAGTGAGTAATAACCCGCATTGTTGTGTGAAGAAGTCGGCTGCTGCCTTGTATCCGGCCTGTTGTGTGGATGCTGGGTTGCCCCTGCGCTCCACTGGCCCCGATGTAATCCGCTGACGAGCGCCTCATCTCCTTGGCGGACTGTTGAAGTCCTCATCGCCATTCAGGTTTGGCTCGCCTCGGTCTGACCTGTTTCACATCACTTCGCGTGTCGCTGCCTCATCGCCTTCAAAGGCTCTCACATACCCTTTCTTCGGTTGGGTTGATATTCGGCTACTGCTTCACGCCGCTTGCGGCCTGCTGCTGTGGTAGCCCCGTTGGTAATCCTGTTGCCGGGCCGTCACGGCCCAGATCGTTCGGGCCATCTTGGCCGCCTGCGCCACGATGACGACGTTGGCCGGGCGTCTGCCCTTGAGTTGCTCCAGCCACGGCCCAGGCTCCTTGGCATGCGTGAGCACCGAGCGTGCGCCGTGGATGAGCAAGGTGCGCAGGTAGGTGTCGCCTCGTTTGGAGATGCCCAGCAGCTTGACCCGCCTGCCCGTGCCGCGCTGCTTGGGCACCAGGCCTAGCCAGGCACAGAACTCGCGCCTCGACTTGAAGGCTCTGGCATCACCCATGGTGGCAATCGCTGCCGTGGCCGTCAGCAACCCGACTCCGGGTATGGCCGCTACGCGCTTCATCTGCGTATCCACGCGCAGGACTGCGGCAAGTCGCACCTCGATGGACTTGATGTCCGCAGCCAGCTGCTTGATGCGCTGCGCCTGCTCACGCAGGCTGTCGGCTACGTACCCGGGGATGTCACCCGAGAGCGTCTCCAAGGTGGCCTCGATCTCACTGAACAGTGCATTCCTGCCTCGTGCAAAGGTGGCTCCGAACTCGTAGAGCAGGCCGCGCAGCGCATTGGTCTGCATGACCTTGACCTTCATGAGCATCTCGCGTTGGCGGTGCAGCACCAAGGTGGCTTGTTGGGCCAGTGTCTTGATGCCCACGAGCTCGGTGCCCGGCTGCTGGATGGCCAACCAGATGGCCCGCGCGTCAGTCACATCGGTCTTGTTGCCAGCCACAAACGGGCGCACTGCCTTGGCGTGGATCAACCGTACGCGGTGGCCTTGCGCCGTCAACTCACGCGCCCAGTGGTGTGCTCCGCCGCAGGCTTCGATGCCGATGAGGCACGGCACCCGATTGGCAAAGTGCTCCAGCACCTTGGCCCGCTTGAGCTGCAGGTTGACGATCTCGCCCGTGGCCATGTCCACGCTGTGAAGCCGGAACACGTTTTTAGCGATGTCCAGACCCACCACCTGGCAGCCGTCGATCTGGCCGATGATTTGCCCCGCGCCTTGTGCCGCATTACGATTCATCTCGGACCCCCGCTGGTGTTTGTGAAGACCGTGGTCTATCACGCCTGGGCACTTTGATGCCGTATCCATGCGAGGGTCCACCTTGCCCTTACCGACAAGCCAGGCTCCCATAATGACTACGTCGTTCATCTGCGTGCTCCTGCTGCGTTTGTGCTGCCCGTAGGCAGGGAGGCATCCATTACATCTCCTTGCGGTGCGATGCCCGTGAATGGGGGCGTGGCCATCGCACCGTCGAGTGTGGCACGTTCCGGCGTCTGGCGGTGGTGCAGGCCGTGCGCCGGAGCGTGCGCCTACTTCAGCGCGACCCTGGGGAAATCGACCGGGACGTTCAGCGCGACATTGACGTAATTGGTGAAGAGATTCAGGGCCACGTGCGCCATGATCTCCACGATCTGCCCGTCGTCAAAGCCGGCTGCGCGCAGCCTGGCCACGTCGGCATCGCCAAGCTGGGCGCGCTGATCCACCACCTTGAGGGCGAATTCCAGCGCGGCGGCGGTCCTATGGTCGTCCGACTGGCCGACCTGCGCGGCCGCCATTTCGGCGGGCGATGCGCCGGCGTTGCAGCCCAGCACGGTGTGCGCGGCCAGGCAGTATTCGCAGCGGTTGCGGTTGGCGATCGCGACCGCGATCTGTTCGCCCAGCCGGGCCCCCAGGCTGCCCTTGCCCAGGGCGCCGAATGCCGCCCACATGCTTTGCAGCGCCGCAGGCGCGTTGGACACCGCCTTGAACATGTTGGGGGTGGCGCCGAAGGCCTGGTGGATCTCTGCCAGCAGGGCCTGGCTGGCTGCGGGGACGTGTTGGGTGTCGAGGTTGACGCGGGACATGTGTATCTCCTTCAGATGGAAAAAAACGCAGGACAAAAGGTGGCGTGGCTTACCGGCCGACCTTGCCGGGCAGCGACAGGTCGCCCGATGCGACCTTGAAGACGTCGGCGACGCACAGCAGCGGGCTGTGCACGCTGGCGTTGACGCGCAGCGCGGCGGTCACTGCGTCGAAGGCACTGGCCTCGATGGCGCCGATGTCGTCGAAGGGCACGCGCACTTCCACGGTTTCGCCGCGTAACGTCGGCGCCCAGCCCGGGCTGTCGATCAGGATGGGCAGGCCTGGCCAGGTCTTGGGCAGGCGCGGCCTGGTGCCCTCGGGAATGTCCACGACCTTGAGTGCGTCCTTGCCGCAGGCTGCGTCCGGCTGCAGCACGACCCAGTGCGAGTGCCAGACGTCGCCGTCGTTGTCGGTTTTTCCGTCGCCGTTTTCGTCGAACAGCGGCGTGTCGTCGAAGTCGGGGTGGGAAGTCACCGCGAATGCGAGGATGCCGGTCTTGGGCTCGAAGCCAACCACGGACGGGTCCAGGCTGGTGGGCCAGACGTAGGAAAACACGGCGCTGCCGGCGAGCTTGCCGGAGGGCGTGGGGCGCACGGCGCCCGCCTTGCCGGAGACCGCCATGTGGAAGGTAGCGAGATTGCCGCTCGCGGACACCTTGGCGTGCACGATGTCGAACGAGGCCACGGCAGCGGTGCCGCGCTCGGCGGTGATGCCGCCGGTGTGGCCCGTGCCGTGGGCGCCGGCGGCGCCGGTGAGAGCGGTCAGCAGCAGGGCGAGCGGTAGGGAGGATAGCGAGGATTTCATGTTTGCCCTTTCCGGGGAAGTTCTTGGAAGGGGCAGTATGGAGGCGAAAAATGTATGATAAGAACCATTAAGTATTGCATACATGCCAATTAATACAGACCAGAGACCGACTGATCCTTCCGTTGATTTGGACCGCTTGTCGGGTGTGCTGGAGCGCTTTCGGGTGCGGGCCCAGCTGCACCACGCCGGTGCGCTGTGTGGAGTCAGTCACTTCGATGCCCGCGAGGGGCACGGCTACCTGCATCTGCTGCGCCGCGGCTCCCTGGAGGTGAGCCACCCGGGTGCGCGTGGCGATGTGCCGCGATCGATGCGTTTTGATGAGCCCGCGCTGCTGCTGTATCCGCGGCCACTCACCCATCGCTTCCACAATCCGCCGGTGCAGGAGTCGGATTTCACCTGTGCGCGGCTGCTTTTCGACGGTGGCGCGTACAACCCGCTCGCCCGGGCGCTGCCGCCAGTGCTCGCCCTGCCGCTGGCGCGCGTCTCGGGTCTGGACCTGGCATTGGAGCTGCTGTTCGCCGAGACCGATCGGGTGCGCTGTGGCCAGCGCGTGCTGGCCGACCGGCTCTTCGAGGTGGTGGTGATCCAGCTCTTGCGCTGGCTGTTGGATCATCCGCAGGAGGCCGGCGTGCGCCCAGGCTTCATCACCGGCTTGTCCGATCGGCGGCTGGCGCGTGCACTGGTGGCCATGCACGACGCCCCGGGCGAGCCCTGGCCGCTGGAGCGCATGGCTGAGCATGCGGGCATGTCCCGCACCGCGTTCGCCAACACGTTCCGCGCAGTGGTGGGCCAGACGCCGGCTGATTATTTGAGCGACTGGCGCATGGCGCTGGCGCGCAGCCGGCTGCGTGAGGGCCAGCCGGTCAAGCTGCTGGCCGACGAGCTCGGGTACGCCAACCCGTCGGCGCTGTCGCGCGCCTTCGCGGCCAAGGTCGGGATGTCGCCGCGCCAGTGGATGGCGCAGGCCACGGCGCAGTCGGGTGAATAGGCCGGGCGGCGCTCGCTATACCGAGCGGCTGCGTGCCAGCGGCGGGTTCTTGGCGAAATAGCGCACGATGCCGCGCATGAGCGCATCCGCCAGCTGCTGCTGGTAGGCGCTCGATCGCAGGCGCGCTTCTTCTTCCGGGTTGCTGATGAACGCGGTTTCCACCAGCACGCTGGGAATGTCCGGCGCCTTGAGCACGGCAAAACCGGCCTGCTCCACGTGCGCCTTGTGCAATTTGGCCATGGCGCCGATCTCACCCAGCAGCACGCCGCCGAGCTTGAGGCTGTCGTTGATCTGCGCGGTGGTGCTCATGTCGAGCATGGCGCGCTGCACGTGCTGGTCCTGCGCGCCCACGTTCACGCCACCGATCAGGTCGGCCTCGTTTTCCTTGCTGGCAAGCCACCGTGCGGCCGAGCTGGAGGCGCCGCTCTGGCTCAGCGCGAAGACGCTCGCGCCGCGCGCATCGGGGTTGCTGAACGCGTCGGCGTGGATGGAAACGAAGAGATCGGCCTGCACGCGCCGCGCCTTGGCCACGCGCGTGGCCAGGGGCACGAAGAAGTCGGCGTCGCGCGTCATGTAGGCGCGCATGGGATTGCCGCCGATGCGGGTGGCGTTGATGCGATCGCGCAGCAGGTAGGCCACTTTGAGCACCACGTCCTTTTCGTGCGTGCCCTGGGGACCGCTGGCGCCCGGGTCCTCGCCGCCATGACCCGGATCGAGTGCGACGATGATGATGCGGTCGGTACCGCGGTGGATGGCGGGGCGCGGCGGGTCTGATGGGGCTGGCGCGGCTGGCGGCTCCGGCGTTTGTGCCACGGCGGCCTTGGGTGGCTCAGGGGATTCGGGCCGGGCGAGGGTGTCTGTTGTCTGCAGGCGGTGGTTGATGAGTGCCTCCAGCGGGTCCTGCATGCTCGCGTGCGGGGCCGGTGTGGTGGCGGGCGCCGGGCCTGTTGGCCCGCCCGAGCGCTCGGCGATCAAGGCGGCCAGCGGGTCGGGCGGCGTCGCCGGGTACAGATCCAGCACCAGGCGGTTGCGGTAGTTGGCCACCGGCGCCAGCGAAAACACCTGCGGGCGCGCCTCGCGCTTGAGATCGAGCACCATGCGCACCACGCCCGGCTGGTATTGGCCGACGCGGATGGAGGCGATGTTGGGGTCGTCCGGCCGGACCTTGCCCACCAGTTCGCGCAGCTGCGGGTTCAGATCCATGCCTTCGATGTCCACGGCCAGGCGCGGTGGCTCGGGCACGAAGAGCTGTTTGGTGGTGAGCGGCGTGTCCGATTCGATGGTGACGCGCGAATAGTCCTGCGCGGGCCAGATGCGCACGGCCACGATGGAGGCCCCGCGCGCGATCTGCTGCGTGCCCAGCAGCAGCGCGAGCGAGCCTGCCTGCAGCAGGGTGCGGCGATGCAGCGGCGATGGACTCAGGTTTTCGGGCATGGATGGGTCAGCGCACTCAGCAACGCGCTGCCCAGAGGCGAGCCGGCGCGCAGAGTGACGCGCCTATTTTCGTCATCATCCACCTGAATTTCAATCTCCAAGTCTGCATCAGGCAAACACTTTTGGGCGTTTTGTGGCCATTCCGCCAGTTTCAGGCCGGGGCTGGCGAAGATATCGCGCAGTCCGGCATCCTCCCACTCGCGTGGATCGCTGAAGCGGTAGAAGTCGAAGTGCCAGATGGCGAGGTTTCCGACCTGATAGGGCTCGACCACGGCGTAGGTCGGGCTTTTGATGCGGCCCGTGACGCCCAGCGCGTGCAGCAGGTGGCGCACCAGCGTGGTCTTGCCCGCGCCCAGGTCCCCGTGCAGCGCGATGAAGGCGTGGGCAAGCTGCGGCGCCCGGGCCAGCCGCCGGGCGAAGCATTCGGTATCGGCTTCGCAGTGCCAATGCAGTTCCAACGGACGTTCTGCGGCAGGCAAATCGGGCATTTCTACAATCGCGTGATGGTGGACAGTGATCAACTGCTGGAACAGATCCGCGACTGGGCGCGGGAGCTGGGATTCTCCCAAATCGGCATCTCGGGCGTGGACCTGTCGTCGGCCGAGCCGGGGTTTCTCGACTGGCTGGCCAAGGGCTACCACGGCAGTCTGCACTACATGGAGCAGCACGGCCTCAAACGCGCCCGGCCGGCCGAGCTGCTGCCCGGCACGCTCAGCGTGATCACCGCGCGCATGCCCTACCTGCCGCGTGACACCTCCGATGATTGGGCCGCGCGCGAGCGGGCCCGCCTGGCCCGCCCGGGCGAGGGCGTGGTCTCGCTCTACGCCCGGGGGCGCGACTATCACAAGGTGGTGCGCTCTCGCCTGAACAAGCTGTGCGAGCGCATCGCCGGGGTCGTCGGACCGTTCGGCCACCGTGCGTTTTCCGATTCCGCTCCGGTGCTCGAAAAAGAACTGGCGCGGCGCAGCGGCGAGGGCTGGCAGGGCAGGCATTCTCTGATCCTCTCGCGCGATGCGGGCTCGATGTTCTTTCTGGGCGAGATTTACGTCGACTTCGAGCTCGCGCCCACCGCGGCGGTGACGGACCATTGCGGCACCTGCACCGCCTGCATCGACGTCTGCCCGACGCAGGCGATCATCGCGCCCGGCGTGGTCGATGCGCGCCGCTGCATCTCCTACCTCACGATCGAGAACAAGGGCGCGATCCCGGTGGAGCTCAGAGCGCTCATGGGCAACCACATCTACGGCTGTGACGACTGCCAGACCATCTGTCCGTGGAACAAGTACGCGCAAAAGACCGAGATTGCGGATTTCGACGAACGCTCGCCACTCGTGGGCCAGCAGCTTGTGGACCTGTTCGCCTGGGATGAGCAGACTTTCCTCAAGCGTACCGAGGGCGGCCCGATCCGGCGCATCAACCACGAACGCTGGCTGCGCAACGTGGCGGTGGCGCTGGGCAACGCGCTGCGCCAGGCCAGCGGCGAAGAGGCAGCGAAAATCCGCGGGGCCTTGCGTGCGCGGCTTGATTTCCCGAGCGACCTCGTGCACGAGCACGTCGTCTGGGCTTTGGAGCAAAATCCGGCCTGAACGCTTGTCAGTAAAGCGCGGCCAGCTCTCGTTTCAGGAGAGCAGGCCCAGCGCCAGCGGCAGGCTCGCGAGCGCCACGATGTGCGACAGCGTGATCAGCCCGGCCACGTAGGGGCCACGGTAGCCCATCTCCACCGCCAGCACGTAGCAGCTCGATGCCGTGGGCAGCGCTGCGAAGGCCAGCAGCACCGTGGCCTGCACGGGCGGCAGCCCGAGCAGCCGCGCCAGCGCCCAGGCCCACAGCGGCATCAGCACGTGACGGATGGCGAGCACGCCGGTGGTGAGCAGGCGGCTGCTGCGCAGCTGCCCCCACTGCATGCCCGCGCCCACGGCCATCAGGCCCAGTGGCACGGCGGTCGCGCCCACGCGCTGCAGCGACGGCGTCAGCCAGGCGGGCAGCGTGAGCCCCGCGAGGTTGAACGCCAGGCCCGAAACGGTGGCGATGATGAGCGGGTTGCGCGCCAGCTCGCGCAGCACGTGGCTTTCATTGTGCCGCGCCATGGGCCAGACCGCCGCCACGTTGATCAGCGGCACGCACACGCCGATCAGGATGGCCACGGCCTGCGAGCCCGCTTCCCCGGCGATGCGCGCCGCGAGCGCCAGGGCGATGTAGGAGTTGAAGCGAAACGCCACCTGCGCCGCTCCCGCATGGTCGCGCACATCGATGTGGCGCGCCAGCAGCGGCAGGCGTGGCAGCGCCCACGACAGCGCGATGCCGCCGCAACTCAGCAGCAGCCCGCCCGCCATGAGACTCGCGGCCTCACCCACGTGGATCGGGGTTTTGGCGATGGAGAGGAAAAGCAGTATGGGAAAGAGCAGGTAGTACACCAGCCGCTCCAGCGGATGCCAGACGCCGCGATCAAGCGGCGTGAAGCGGCAGATGAGCCAGCCCGCCAGGATCAGCGAGAAATCCGGCAGCAGCAGTGCGGCGATGTTCATCGGGGACGGGTGCAGGGCGAGAGCAGCGTGATGCCGTGATCCGACGGCAGGTGATGGGCCATGGTGCGGCACCGCCCGTCGATGCACAGGTCGAAGTCCGCCGTGAATTCCGAACGCGTGAGGCGCAGCGGCGTCGTTGGCCAGGTGGCCGGGTGGTAGACGTACCAGCCGTCCACGAACACCGCGTCATCGGGCGGCTCCATGCCCGCGCCCGAGCCCCGGATGCGCGCGGCCAGGGCCTGCAGCCGGGGTGGCTGACCCGGCAGCACGGCATAGTCTTCTTCCCAGCGCTGCTTTTCGATCGAATGCGTCCATGCCAGCGTGAAGTGCTCGGCCGGCACGAACACGGCAGGGGTACCGGCGGCGGCCGCCGCCAGTGCCAGGCAGATGCCGAGCATCACGCCCTCATGCCGCCCGCCGCTTGCGGCGAGCGCGTGCGCCAGACGTGCCAGATCACGAAGGCCGCGCACGCCGCCATGCCCGTCTCGTCGGTCCAAGGCACGGCAGCCACGAGCAGGCAGGCCGCGGCCACGGCGAAGATGCGCTCGGCCCAGTTCAGTGGTCCGCGCAGGTAGCCGATCGCGCCCGCCCCCCACATGCAGACAGCAACGACCGCCTTGAACGTCACCCAGGCGGTGGCGGCGAGGCTGTCGCCCTGCAGCATCAGTGCCGGGTCGTACACTGCCATGTAGGGCACGATGAAACCGGCAATTGCGATACGCACCGCGTTGAAGCCGATCGTCAGGCCGCTGGCTCCGGCGATCGGCGCGGCCGCGAAGGCCGCGAGCGCCACCGGCGGCGTGAGGTCGGCCATGATGCCGAAGTAGAAGACGAACATGTGCGAGACGATGAGCGGCACGCCGAGCTTGAGCAGCACGGGCGCCGCGAGCGAACTGGTGATGATGTAGTTGGGTATGGTCGGGATGCCCATGCCCAGGATCAGGCAGATCACCATGGTGAAGAAGAGCGCGAGGAAGATGCTGTCCTTGCCGATGGCGATCACCTGGCCGCCCAGCTCGGCCGCCACGCCGGTGAGGTTGATCACGCCGATGATCACGCCCACGATGGCGCAGGCCGCGGCCACGGGCAGCGCGTGGCGCGCACCGTCGGCCAGCGCCGTGATGGCGAGCTGGCGCGCATCGCCCCCGGTGCGGCGCACGTAGGTGAGTGCGACCAGCAGCGCCGTCACGACAAAGAAGGTGCCCACGCCGAACACGAAGAAACCCGCGCAGGCAAAGCCCAGCAGCGCCCAGAACAGCGCGCGCAGCGGTGTGCCTCTGACGCCCGTGAGCACGGCCGAACCGAAGATCAGCACCACGGTGAGCGCGAGACCGATGGTGCCCGAGAACATCGGCGTGTAGCCGGCGAACAGCAGCCACACCAGGCCGATGAGCGGCAGCAGCAAATGCCAGCGCTCGCGCACCGCCTTCCACGGGTTCGGGCATTCGTCCTTGGGCAGGCCCATCAGACCCTTGCGGCCGGCTTCGAGGTGCACCATCCAGAAGGCGGTGAAGAAGTAGAGCATGGCCGGAATCACGGCGGCCTTGACGATCTCCACGTAAGGCACGTTGATGGTCTCGGCCATGATGAAGGCCACGGCCCCCATCACCGGCGGCATGATCTGCCCGCCCATGCTGGCGGTGGCTTCCACGCCGCCGGCGAACGCCGGCGCGTAGCCGAAGCGCTTCATCAGCGGGATGGTGAACTGGCCCGTCGTCACCACGTTGGCCACGCCCGAGCCGTTGATCGTGCCCATGAGCGCCGAGGAAATCACCGACACCTTGGCCGGCCCGCCGCGCGTGTGGCCGACGGTGCCCATGGCGAAATCGGTGAACAGGTCGATCATCCCGGCCTGTTCCAGGAAGGCGCCGAACAGGATGAACAGGTAGATGTAGGTGGACGAGACGTAGGTCGGTGTGCCGAATAACCCCTCGGTGCCGAAGGATAGCGTACTCAGGATCTGGTCGGTGCCGTAGCTGCGGTGCGCGAGCACGCCGGGCAGGTGCTCGCCAAACAGGCCGTAGAGCAGGAAGATGCCGCAGATCACCGGCAGCCCCCAGCCCATGGCGCGGCGCGTGGCCTCGAACACCAGCGCCAGCATGACGATGCCGATGAACCAGTCGGCGCCGACGATTTCGCCCGCGCGCGCCGTCAGGTCGGCTTCGAAGAACCAGTAATAGAAGCTGCAGGCGAAGCCGAGCAGGCCCAGCGCCCAGCCCGCGACGCGGCCGATGCGAGCAAGACTCGGCCTGCTGCCCTTGAATGGCGGGTACAGGATGAGCACCATCCAGATCACGAAGCCGACGTGGATCGCGCGCACCACCTGGCTGGAGAAGGGTTGAAATGCCGCCGTCCAGATCTGGAAGCAGGAAAACAGCACCGCCACCCAGAAGGCGGCGCCGCGCAGCGGCACGTGTTCGATGTCGGGGTCGCTCATGGAGGGTGCAGTCTCAAAAAAGCCCCCGGAGCGGGGGCTGGTTTTGGATCAGGCCAAGCTTACTTGATGACGCCCACTTCCTTGTAGTAGCGCTCGGCGCCCGGGTGCAGAGGCACCGGCATGCCCTTCACGGCATTTTCCAGCTTGATCGCCTTGGCGGCGTTGTGCGCGGCGTACAGCGTATCGAGGTTCGCGTAGAGCTGCTTGGCCATCTGGTAGGCGAGCTCGTCTGACACGCCCGAGTGCGACACGAGGAAGTTCGGGATCGCGGCCGTCGCCACGTCCTCGGTCTGGCCGGTGTAAGTGTTGGCCGGGATGATGGTGGGCTGATATGCCGGATCACCCACCTTGGCCACCACGTCGGCGGGCACCGGAACGACCACGATCTTCACCGAGGTGGCCAGGTCGCGGATCGAGGCGACGCCCAGGCCCGCGGACTGCAGCGTCGCGTCGAGCTGGCGGTTCTTGATGAGCTCGACCGATTCGCCGAACGGCAGGTATTCGACCTTGCCCAGATCCTGGTAGGTCAGGCCCGCGGCCTTGAGGATCGCGCGGGCGTTGAGTTCGGTGCCCGAGCGCGCCGCGCCCACCGACAGGCGCTTGCCTTTGAGGTCCGCCAGCGTCTTGATGCCTGAGTCGGCGTTGGCCACGATCTGGATAATGTTGTTGTACGTGGCCGAGATGCCGCGCAGCTTGTCCAGTTTCTTGGTAAAACCCGCGTCCGCGTCGCCCTTCCAGGCGTCCGAGAGCGCGTCGCCCAGGGTGAAGGCAATCTCGCCGCGACCGGCCTGCAGCAGGTTCAGGTTTTCCGCCGAGGCCTTGGTCACCTGCGCCGTGGCGCGGGCGTTGGGAATGGACTTGCCGTAGATCTGTGCCAGCGATACGCCGAGCGGGTAGTACACGCCACTTTGTCCGCCTGTGAGCACGTTGATGAAGGTCTGTTGCGCCATGGCGCCCGATGCCATGAAGGCGGCGCTCAGGCCGAGGCTGTAGCAAAGCGTGCGTATCCAGCGCATGGGGGTGTCTCCTTATGGTTTGGATGGAAGCAGGCAGAATAGCGCAAGAGCGGGTGTCTGAACGATCAAACCGCAACGAAGAGCGGCAGGGATTTCCCTGAATCCCGACTTTCTGCCATGGCCACCTCCCTGATTTCCGAACCCGATGCGCGGCTCGTTGACGCATTTGCCGATGCCGCGTGGCTGCGCGATGGCCTGGCGGCCAATACGCTGCAGGCGTATCGGCGTGACCTGAGCGCGCTGGCGCAATGGCTGGCTGGGCGGGGTGCTGGGTTGCTGCAGGCCGACGAGGGCTTGCTCGGGGGCTATTTCGACGCGCGGCACGAGCACACGAAAGCCACCACGGCCAATCGCCGGCTCACGGTCTTTCGGCGCTTTTACCACTGGGCCTTGCAGGAAGGCATGGTGGCGCAGGACCCGACCCTGCGCCTGCTCGCCGCGCGCCAGCACCCGCGCCTGCCAGGCACGCTCACGCAGGCGCAGGTCGAGGCTCTGCTGGCCGCACCCGATGTGGCCCGGCCCCTGGGTTTGCGCGACAGGGCGATGCTCGAACTCATGTACGCGAGCGGCCTGCGCGTGAGCGAGCTCGTGGGCCTGAAGGTGTTCCAGCTCAGCCTGGCCGAGGGTGTGGTGCGGGTGCTGGGCAAGGGCGGCAAGGAGCGGCTCGTGCCCATGGGTGAGGTGGCGTGCGAGTGGCTGCAGCGTTATCTGGCCGACGCGCGCGGCGCCATCCTCGCCGGGCAGCAGACGCAGGATCTGTTCGTGACGCGGCGCGGCAGCGCGATGACGCGCGTGATGTTCTGGATGCTGGTGAAGAAATACGCGCTGGCCGCGCAGATCACGGCGCCGCTGTCGCCCCATACGCTGCGCCACGCCTTCGCCACGCACCTGCTCAACCACGGCGCCGACTTGCGCGTACTGCAGATGCTGCTGGGTCATGCCGACATCTCCACGACCACGATCTACACCCACGTGGCGCGCGAGCGCCTCAAGCAGCTGCACGCCAGGCATCACCCGCGCGGGTGACGCTCAGTTGCCTCCGGCCAGCAAATCGTCGGCCCAGGTGAGCGCCTGCATGTGCGCCATGTTGATCTGGTGGCCCGACATGTGCAGCTGCTCCGCCGCGCGCGCGAAGGCCGTTTCATCGCCGCTTTCGCAGGCGCGCGTGAGTTCGAGGAAAGGTGCGAACACGCCTTGGTTGCGCAGCAGCGCGTCGACCACCGACTCGGGCAGGGACACGCTCTCCAGTGCCCGGTCGAGCGGCACGCCCAGCATCACGTCCAGCAGCGAAAACACGCCGACCACGAAGGCGTGATCGCTTTCTTCGGGGGGCAGCATTTCGGCCGCCAGCAGCTCCATCAGGCGTCCGCGCACCACGGCGGTCTGCCCGACGGCCAGCGGCGTGCCAGTGTTGCGTGAGGTGGTGAGCAGCAGGGCGGCCCAGCGAAACAGCTTCTTGAGCCCGAGGATCATCACCGCATGGCGAAACGAGGTGATTTCCATGGACAGGCCGAAGCCCGAGGAGTTGATGAAGCGCAGCAGGTTGAAGGACAGCGTCGGATCCTTTTTGAGCAGCTGTTCGATCTCGTCGACGTCGGCCTGCTTGCGCACGAGGTCGATGAGCTGCAGGATCGTCGCCTGCGAGGGGCGGATGGTCTGCGCCTTGACCTCCGTGGGCTGGGCAAACCAGTAGCCCTGGAACAGCGTCACGCCCATGCCTGCCATGCGCTCGTACTGCTGCGGGCTCTCCACCTTCTCGGCCACCAATGTGGCCCTGGGGCATTGCGAGCGCGCGAATTTCACCAGCGGCTCGGCCAGCTCCGGCTTGAAGGCCAGCATGTCCAGCTTGATGAAACTGGCCAGGGGCAGCCAGTTCACATAGGCCTTTTTCATGGCGTTCTGGTCCAGGGCGATGCGAAAGCCCCGGTCCTTGAGCGCCTGCAAGACTCCGACCTTGCCTTCGATCTCTTCGGCCGACGCATCGGGCCCGAGCACCGGAACCTCGAGCACCACCTTGTCGGGGTGGATCAGTTCCAGATGCGCGCCCACCAGGCTCTCGTGCGTGCAGTTGATGAAGACCGTGTTGCGCCCGATCAGGGTCTCCGCGCCCGCGTAGGCCAGCGCATTGAACAGCACGGCGGCATCGGTGGTGGCCGTGTGCTCGTGCGCGGTGGTGGAGCGATCGAAAAGCTCGTAGCCGTACACGGCGCGCTTGGCGTCCAGGATCGCCTGGCGGGCGATGACGACGAGGTTGTCGGGCGCGGGAGCGGCGGGGGTATCGGTGGAGTCGGTCATTGAAAGATACCGGGAGCGGTCAGATTTCGCACATCTGGTCCGACCAGGCAAGGGCCTGAAGGTGGGCCATGTTCACCTGCTGGCTGGTCAGTGGCGTGTTTTGCAAGACCGTGTAGAAATCGGAGTCGTCGTTGGTCTCGCAGGCCTTGACGAGTTGCAACAACTGCCCCAGGGTGCCGTCGTGGCGCGTGATCTGGCTCAGCACCTCGCCCGACAGATCCAGCAGTTCCAGCGCTTTGTCCAACGGCAGGTTCAGCATCTGGTCGAGCATGGAGAACATGCCGACGAGAAAGGCCTCGTCGGCCTGCTCGGCGGACAGGAATTCCCTGGCCAGCAGCTCCATGAAGCGCCCGCGCACCACGGCGGTCTGTCCCACGGCCGGGGGCGGACCGCCATGACGCGAGGCCGTGAGCAGCAGCGCGGCCCAGCGAAACAGCTTTTTCAGGCCCAGCAGCATGACGGCCTGGCGAAACGAGGTGATCTCGTGCGTCAGGCCCAGGCCCGCGGAATTGATGACGCGCATGAGGTTGAACGCCAGGCCTGCGTCCTTCTTGAGCACTTCCTCGATCTTGTCGGTGCTGGCCTGCTTGCGCACCAGGTTGAGCAGCTCGACGATGTGCGCCTGCACCGGGTTCAGCAGCTTGGTCTGCACCAGCGCGGGCCGCGCGAACCAGTAGCCCTGGAACATCGCCACGCCCAGCGAGGACACCATGTCGTACTGCTGCGCCGTCTCTATCTTTTCGGCGATCAGCTCGGCCTTGCTCGAGCGCTGCGCGTAGTTGATCAGGACGGTGGCCTGATCGACCGGCAGAACCGAGAGATCGAGTTTGATGAAATCGGCCAGCGGCAACCAGGGCGCGTAGGCCGATTCGAGCACCGTCTGGTTGAACGCCAGGTGAAAGCCGTGCTCGCGCAGCTGTGCCAGCATCGGCTGGCGGGCCGCGACTTCCTGGGCGTCCGGCATGGTCAGCGGCGGGATTTCCAGCACGATCTTTTCCGGGTTGACCAGTTCCAGGTGCCCGCCCGAGAGGCTTTCGTGAGTGCAGTTGACGAACAGCAAGGTCTTGCCTACGAGCTCTTCGGCGCCCGCGTGCGAGAGCGCGCTGAACATCACCAGCACGTCGCTGGCGGCCGTGTGGCTGGAGCGTCCATGGCTGCGGTCCAGCAGCTCATAGCCCACGACGGCCTGTTCGCCGTTCATGATGGCCTGTCGCGCGATCATGGCGCCGGCAAGGGATTCATGAGGTGCGGAGGTGGCTGCAGAGGTGTCGCTCATAAACACTGACGCTGCCAGGGCGGCGCAAGGGGAATCGATCTGGAGGACATTGTAGGCAACGATCCGTTCAGTCGGCGGGCGAATCGAGCCACACCAGCTCCGCTTCGGTAAACCCGGCCGCGCGGCGTGCGTGGGTGTTCAGCGGCGGCCTGGCCCGAGGCGCGTCGTGGCGACGGGTCAGCGCGTCGTAGTGGGCCAGCGGGTTCAGGCCCTGACGCTCGCACAGCCAGCGGTACCAGTGGTTGCCGATGGCCACGTGTCCGATTTCTTCGCGCAGGATGATGTCCAGCAGGGCGCAGGCGGCAAGCGCGTCGGACGTGCCAGCCTGGCGCAGCTTGTGCTGGATCTGCGGGGTCGCGTCCAGGCCGCGTGCCTCCAGCGTGCGTGGCACGAGGGCCATGCGCGCGGTGACGTCGTCCGCGGTTTTTTCGCACATGCTCCACAGTCCCTGGTGCGCGGGAAAGTCGCCGTAATCGTGCCCGAGGTGGCGGCGCAGGTGCTCGCGCAGCAGCGTGAAGTGCCCGGCTTCCTCGGCCGCCACGTGCAGCCAGTCGACGTAATACTGCGGCGGCATGCCCGCGAAGCGCCAGATCGCGTCCAGCGCCAGGTTGATGGCGTTGAATTCGATGTGGCAGATCGCGTGGATCAGGACGGCGCGCCCCTCGAGCGTGGCGGGTGAGCGGCGCCGGACCTGCGTGTGGGGCAGCAGGGGCGGCCGTTCGGGGTGGCCGGGCAGCTCGCGAGTGGCGGCGAAGGTCGCATCAAGTGCTATTTCAAGCGTAGCTGCTTGCGCTTGCAGATAAATCGTTTGAGCCGGTTTTTCATCAATATCCGGCAGTTCCAGCAGTTCGAGGGCGCGTGCGCGAAGCTCCATCTCTACAATTGTAATTTTCGGCCTGACGGGAGATGCAGCGCGATGGCGATCTATGAACTCGACGGCGTGGCGCCGCAACTGGCGGCGACGAGCTGGATTGCCGACAGCGCCGAGGTGATGGGTGGCGTCACACTCGAAGACGATGCCAGCGTGTGGTTCGGCGCCGTGGTGCGCGGCGACACGGCCCACATCACCATCGGAGCGGGCTCCAACATCCAGGACGCGAGCGTGCTGCATGCCGATGAAGGCCTGCCGCTCACCATAGGCCGGCACGTGACCGTGGGCCACAAGGTGATGCTGCACGGCTGCACCATCGGCGACGAGTCGCTGATCGGCATCGGTGCGGTGGTGCTCAATGGCGCGAAGATCGGCAGGCACTGCCTGGTGGGCGCCGGGGCCCTGGTGACCGAGGGCAAGGAGTTTCCCGATGGCTCAATGATCATCGGCAGCCCGGCGCGCGTGGCGCGTACGCTCACGCCCGAGCAGATCGAGGGACTGCGCTGGAGCGCGCGCCACTACATCGAGAATGCGCGCCGCTTCCAAGCGGGGCTCAAGCGCATTGGCTGAGCGGGGCCTCGCGTGTCCGAGCTGCAGCGTTTTCTCTTCGATGGCCTGCCGGTGCGCGGCGCGATCGTGCGCCTGACCGATGCCTGGCAGGAGGTGCTGCGCCGACGCGCCGCCAACACCGAGACGGGGGCCTGGCCCGCCCCCGTGGCGCATCTGGTGGGCGAGATGCTCGCGGCTGGCGTGCTCATGCACGCGCATGTGAAATTCGACGGCACGCTCATTCTTCAGATCTCGGGCGACGGCCCGGTGCGCCTGGCCGTCGCGCAGGTCGACGGCCAGCTGCGGGTGCGAGCCACGGCGACCGCGGGCGTTGCCGTGGCCGAGGATGCGCGCCTGCCCGAGCTGGTGAACCGTCATGGCACGGGGCGCTGCGCGATCACGCTTGACCCGCAGCAGCGCCAGGCGGGTCAGCAGCCCTACCAGGGCATCGTCTCGCTCACCGATGATGCGGGCGTGCCGTTCGCGAGTCTCGCGCAGGGGCTGCGGCACTACATGGAGCGCTCAGAGCAACTGCCCACGACGCTGGTGCTCGCGGCCAACGAGGAGGCGGCGGCGGGGCTGCTGGTGCAGCGTATGCCGCTGGCGGGCGAGGGCAAGCTAGGTCCTCGTGCGCAGGATCCCGAGGCCGACTACGAACGCATCGCCCTGCTGGCGGCGAGCCTCACGCCGCAGGAGCTGCTCGCGCTCGAGCCCTCGGCCGTGCTGCACCGCCTGTTCTGGCAGGAAAACCTCATGAGCTTTGCGCCGCTGTCGGGCGCGCAGGGCCCGCGCTTTGCCTGCACCTGCTCACGCGAGCGTGTGGCGGGCATGCTGCGCGGCCTGGGGGAAGCGGAGGTGCAAGGTATCGTGCACGAGCGCGGCGAGGTGGAAGTGGGATGCGAGTATTGCGGTCTGCAATACCGGTTCGATCCCGTGGATGCCGCGCAACTCTTCACCGCGCCGGGCAACCAGCCACCGCCGCCATCGCGCATGCAGTGAGCGGGTTGCCCGCCCGATTTCAGGCGGTCGTCCTCAGAACGATTCCCAGTCCCCTTCGTCTGCCTTTGCGGTGGCCCTGGGCGCGGCCGAGGGAAGACGTGGCGCTGCCTTGGGCGCTTCGGCGACTGCGGGCCTGGGTTTGCGAGTCGCGGCGGCGGCCATAGGCGCAGTCACCGGTGCGGGTCGGGGCGCGGGGCTTGTGGGCGGCTTTGCCGGCGCGGACACGCGCGCCGGCGCCGATGCCGTGCCCGCCAGCTTGAAGATCGCCACGGCCTGCACCAACTCCTGCGCCTGCGTGCTCAGGCTGCTGGCGGCCGCCGCCATTTCCTCGACCAGCGCCGCGTTCTGCTGTGTCGCTTGGTCCATCTGCGTCACGGCCTCGCCCACCTGCGCCACGCCGCTGGCCTGTTCGTTGCTGGCCGCGCTGATTTCGCCGACGATGTCGGTCACGCGGTTGATGCTTTGCACCACCTCGGTCATGGTCTCGCCCGCCTGATCGGCCAGCAGGCTGCCCTGATTCACGCGCTCCACGCTTTCGTGGATCAACTGCTTGATCTCCTTGGCCGCCTCGGCCGAACGGCCGGCGAGCGCGCGAACTTCGCTGGCGACGACCGCAAAACCCCGGCCCTGCTCACCGGCGCGTGCCGCCTCCACCGCCGCATTGAGCGCGAGGATGTTGGTCTGGAAGGCGATGCCATCGATCACGCCGATGATGTCGGCAATGCGCGTGGAGCTTTCGTGAATGCCCTTCATGGTCTGCACCATCTGGCCCACCGCGTCGCCACCGCGCACGGCCACGTCCGATGCGTTGCGCGCAAGCTGATTGGCCTGGCCGGCGCTGTCGGCGTTCTGGCGCACGGTGGCCCCGAGCTGCTCCATGGAGGCCGCTGTTTCCTCCAGCGCGCTGGCCTGGCTTTCGGTGCGCGCGGAGAGATCCTGGTTGCCCTGGGAAATCTCGCTGGCCGCCACGGCCACGCTGTCGGAGCTGCCTCGCACCTGGGCCACCACCCTGGCCAGGTTCTCCTTCATGAGGTGCAGCTGCGCCATCAGACTGCTGTGATCGCCCGCCTTCACGGCTATCGACTGCGTGAAGTCGCCATTGGCCACGGCCGTGGCCAGCCGCGCGGCCGTGGCTGGCTCGCCGCCCAGTTCGCGCACCAGGCCGCGGGCAATCAGCCAGCCCAGGGCCGCGGCCATCAATAGCGCGATCACGCCCAGGGCGATCAGCGCACTGACGGCCGCCCGGGCGTCGGCTTGCGCGGCCTTGCCGCTCTCGTTCGCGCCCCGGGTTGTCCGATCGATCATGGCGTTGATCGATGTGCGGTACGCAGCCAGCGTGGGGCGCAGTTCGTCGTTCAGATAGTTGCGCGCGGAAGCCACCGTATCGTTGAAAATCAGGTTGCGCAGTTCCTTGTCGCCGTTGAAGTATGTGTCGCGCAGCTTTGCGATCTTGTCGAACTCGGCGCGTTCCTCACCGGAGCTCATCAGGGCCTTGAGTTCACCCAGCCACTGGTCGCTGGATTTGCGGGCCTGCTCGATGAGCTTGATCTGCTCCTCCCGGTCTTCCTTCTTGGTGCTGATCATGATGTTGCGCAGCGCGATCGCGATGCTGTCGGTATCCGCCAGCAATCGGTTGGATGCCGCCACGGTGGGCAGGTTTTCGACCACGATCGTTCCGAGATCCTTGGTAATGGCGCGCAAGGTCAGCACCCCCGTGATCACGCAGACGACGAGGAGCGCGCAGACGGCTCCGAAGCCCACCGTCAGCCGGGTGCTGACGCGCCAATGGGACAGATTCATTTTTTTGTTCTCCGGTGGTGACCGCGGCACTGACCTCGTGAGTACGGGCCGCCTTGTCGGGTGGATGGGTAAGGACAGATTACACACGATCCCACCGGGTTGGCAATCGGGGGTTTGCCGCTGGATGCGTGGGTCACGACGCCCGGCACAAAATGGAAAAGGCACGCAGTCCGGCTGCGTGCCTTGTCCTTGAATGTGAGCGATCGGCTTGCGCCGACGTTCAACGCGCGGGCTTCACGACAGGTCGCCGCTGGCCACGCGGTAGCCGTGCGCGATTGCGTCACGCGTGGCTTCGCGCACCTGGGCGCGGGTCAACGTGCCGGGCTCGAACGTGGGCTGAGCTGCGGGCAGGTTGCCTGCCACAGGCGCCTGGCTTGCGGCGGCCGTGCGCACATCGGCGCGCTTGACCATGCTGGTGCCCGGTGTGGCTTGCGAGAGGGCGAACGGGGCTTCGCCGGCGGCGGGTTGCAGGTCGGTGGCGAAGGCGGTGCCCGACAGCAGCAGGGCGGCGGCGATGGCGGAGAGGGTGGTGTTGATGCGGATCATGATTTTTCCTGAAGTAAAACGGTTGAACAAGGCACTTGTCGAAACGGCGGCTACGTTGTGAGCCTGACCTTTTCTCTTCGAAGGGCTTGTGTTGTGTCCTTCGATGGCTGATAGTTTCGGGGCGTTGTTGGGTTAAAAAAAGACTTGAAAATGAATTTGATTGTTTCGTTATAGGAAATAATTCACATATGGACTCCCTTGATCTCATTCAAATTTTTCGCGAGGTGGCGCGGCGCGGCAGTTTCTCGGCCACCGCCGCTGCGCAAGGCGTCTCGCCTGCGAGCGTCAGCAAGGCCATCGCACAGCTAGAAACGCGTTTCGGCCTGCGTTTGTTCCATCGGACGACGCGCAAGGTGTCATTGACCGACGCCGGGCAGTTGCTGTTCGAACGCAGCAGCGCGCTGCTCGAACTCGTGGACCTGGCACAGGGTGAGTTGCATGAACGCGCCACGCGGCCCAGCGGCAGATTGACGGTCACGATGCCCTATGGTCTGGTGCACACCGACCTGCCGGCGATGCTGGGTGACTTTCTGCTGCGCTATCCGGAGGTGGATCTCGATCTGTCCGTGACCGACCGGGTGGTGGGGCTGGCCGAAGAGGGCGTGGACCTGGCGTTTCGCGTCGGACCCATCGAGGACCAGAACCTGATCGTGCGCCGTCTGCTGCCCCTGGATTTCGTGGCCGTGGCCGCGCCCGCGTACTGGAGAGCGCATGGCAAGCCCGCGCATCCGCGCGAGCTGTGCACCCATGCGCAGCTGGCCTGGAGCCTGCACGGGCAGGCGCCGCGCTGGCATTTCGAGGTGGCTGGCAAGCCGTTCGAGCTGGCCCTGCAGCCACGGGTGAATGCGACGCTGGCGGCACCGCTCATCACGCTGGCCACGCAGGGCCTGGGTGTGATGTGGGCCCCGCGGCGCGCGCTGGCGCAGTGGATCGACAGTGGTGCGCTCGAGTGTGCGCTCGAGCCGTTTTCGCCGTCCAACGTGTGGCTTTATGCGGCGTACATGCAGCGGCGCCACAACAGCGCGGCGCTGCGCGTGCTGCTCACGCAGCTGGATGCGTTTGCCGAGGCGTTCAAGTGCCGTGATGGGCAGCGGCCGCAGGACACGCAACCATCATCGGGCGCCGCCGCGCCGCAGGCCTGAGCTCAGGGGCGCGGAGCCCGTCCGGGCAGCACTTCCACGTAGATTTCGCCGGGCTTGACCATGCCAAGCTCGCTGCGCGCCTTTTCCTCGACGATGTCCAGGCCCTGCTTGAGGTCACGCACCTCGGCGCTCAACTGCTCGTTGGCCTGGCGCGCCTTGGCATTGGCCGCCTGCTGCTCGGTGAGCTGCGCGCGCATTGCCGCGACGTCGCCCAGGTTGCCGTGTCCGCTCCACAGCCGCACGTGCACGAGCAGCAGCAACAGCAGCAACAGCAGGGCGACGGTACGCGAGCCCAAGATACAACCAGCGGCAAAGGCAGTCGGCAGGCTCAGCGCAGGTTGTAGAACGCCGCGCGGCCCGGGTACTCGGCCACATCGCCCAGGTCTTCCTCGATGCGCAGCAACTGGTTGTACTTGGCGATGCGGTCGCTGCGGCTCAAGCTACCGGTCTTGATCTGCCCGGCGTTCAGGCCCACGGCGATGTCGGCGATGGTGCTGTCCTCGGTTTCGCCCGAGCGGTGGCTCACTACGGCGGTGTAGCCCGCGCGCTTGGCCATCTCGATCGCGGCGAAGGTCTCGGTCAGCGTGCCGATCTGGTTGATCTTGATGAGGATGGAGTTGGCCACGCCCCTGGCGATGCCTTCCTTCAGGATTTTGGTGTTGGTCACGAACAGGTCGTCGCCCACGAGCTGCACGTTCTGGCCCAGGCGCTCGGTCAGCAGCTTCCAGCCGTCCCAGTCGCCCTCGGCCATGCCGTCCTCGATGCTCATGATGGGGTACTTGTCGGCCCAGGTGCGCAGCATGTCGCTCCATTGCTCGGCGCTCAGTTTCAGGCCCCCTTCGCCGTTAAGCACGTAGTGCCCATCCCTGTAGAACTCGCTGGAGGCGCAGTCCAGGCCCAGCGCGATCTGCTCGCCCGCGGTGTAGCCCGCCGCCTCGATCGCCTGCAGGATGAGCCCGATCGCCGCCTCGTGGTTTTCCACGCGCGGGGCAAAACCGCCCTCGTCGCCGACGGCGGTGCTCATGCCCTTGTCATTGATGATCTTCTTGAGCGCGTGGAACACCTCGGCACCCCAGCGCAGCGCCTCGCGGAAGGAATCCGCCCCCACGGGGATGATCATGAATTCCTGCACATCCAGGCCATTGTTGGCGTGCGCACCGCCGTTGATCACGTTCATCATGGGTACCGGCAGCTGGCAGCCGCCCATGCCGCCGAAGTAGCGGTACAGCGGCAGGCCCGCCTCTTCGGCCGCGGCGCGCGCCACCGCCATGGAGACGGCCAGCAGCGCGTTGGCGCCCAGGCGACTCTTGTTCTCGGTGCCGTCCAGATCGATCAGCGTCTTGTCCAGGAAGGCCTGTTCGGACGCGTCCAGGCCCAGCACCGCCTCGGAGATCTCGGTGTTGATGTGGTTGACCGCGCGCAGCACGCCCTTGCCGCCGTAGCGGCTCTTGTCGCCGTCGCGCAGTTCGATGGCCTCGCGCGAGCCGGTGGAGGCGCCGCTGGGCACGGCCGCGCGGCCCATCACGCCCGATTCGAGCAGGACGTCGCATTCAACGGTGGGGTTGCCGCGGCTGTCCAGGATTTCGCGGCCGACGATGTCAACGATGGCACTCATGGGGGTCCTTCTGTGGGCTGTCAGTGCGATGACGCTCTGAATAGGGTTCAAACAGTGTGCTGGCGATTGTCCATCAAGCGCCTCGCGCTATCAAATATAGAGTTTATGCGCCTTCGACCACGACCATGCGCATGGTGCAGGCGCCTTCACGCGCGGCGCGCGCGGCGCGGTACTCGGGCGAATCCCAATAGGTCTTGGCCGCCTCGACGCTGGGGAATTTGAGGATCACGGTGCGACCGGGGTTCCAGCCGCCTTCCAGCGTTTCCACCTTGCCGCCACGCGCCAGCACCTCGGCGCCGTGCACGCGCATCGCCTCGGTGCTGAGTTTCTTGTAGACGTCGTAAGCGTCCGGGTCGGTCACGTCTACCGACGCGATGATGTAGCCACAGGGCATGGTTCAGACTCCAAAGTCGTTTTCAAGAAAGGGACGGCGCTTGGCCGCTTCGTCGAGTTCGCGCAGTGATTCGAGCAGCGCGCGCATGTGCTTGAGCGGCACGGCGTTGGGGCCGTCGGAGAGCGCGTGCAGTGGGTCGGGATGGGTTTCCATGAACAGGCCCGCCACGCCTACGGCCACCGCCGCGCGCGCGAGCACCGGCACCATCTCGCGCACGCCGCCGCTGCTCGTGCCGTTGCCGCCGGGCAGCTGCACGCTGTGCGTGGCGTCGAACACCACCGGCGCGCCGGTCTCGCGCATGATGGCGAGCGAGCGCATGTCGCTCACCAGGTTGTTGTAGCCAAAACTGGCGCCGCGCTCGCAGGCCATGAAGTTGTCTTCAAGCAGGCCCTTCTCGCGCGCCGCGGCGCGCGCCTTGGCGATCACGTTCACCATGTCGTGCGGCGCGAGAAACTGGCCCTTCTTGATGTTCACCGGCCGACCCGACTGCGCCACGGTGCGGATGAAATCGGTCTGGCGGCACAGGAAGGCGGGTGTCTGCAGCACATCGACCACGGCGGCGACGGGCGCCACCTCGGCCTCAGTGTGCACGTCGGTGAGCACCGGCACGCCAATGGCTTTCTTCACCTTGGCAAGGATCTCCAGGCCCTTTTCCATGCCCGGCCCGCGAAAGCTGTCGCCGCTCGACCGATTGGCCTTGTCGAAGCTGCTCTTGAAGATGAAGGGCACGCCCAAGCTGGCGGTGATCTCCTTGAGCTGTCCGGCCACGTCCATCTGCAACTGCTCGCTCTCGACCACGCAGGGTCCGGCGATCAGGAAGAAGGGGTGATCGAGTCCGATGTCGAAATCACACAGGCGCATGGCGTTCAGCTCCGTTGCTGGGCGATGGCCGCGGCGATGAAGGAATTGAACAGTGGGTGCCCACTCCACGGCACGGATTTGAACTCGGGGTGAAACTGTACGCCGATGAACCAGGGGTGCGCGTTCTGCGGCAGCTCGACGATTTCCGTCAGGTGCTCGCGCTGCGTGAGCGCGGAGATCACGAGGCCCGCCTTGCGCAGCGCATCGAGGTATTGCACGTTGGCTTCGTAGCGATGACGGTGGCGCTCGGTCACGACATCCCCGTAGATCCGGTGCGCGAGCGTGCCGGGCTGCACGTCCGAAGACTGCGCGCCCAAGCGCATCGTGCCGCCCAGGTCCGAATGCTCGTCGCGCGTCTTGATGCTGCCGTCCGCATCCTTCCATTCGGTGATCAGGGCGATGACGGGGTAGGGCGTGTTGGCGTCAAATTCGGTCGAATTGGCCTTGGCCATGCCCGCCACGTGGCGCGCGTATTCGATCGTGGCCACCTGCATGCCAAGGCAGATGCCCAGATAGGGCAGCTTGTGCTCGCGTGCGTAGCGTGCCGTCGAAATCTTGCCTTCGATGCCGCGCGAGCCAAAGCCCCCGGGCACGAGGATGGCGTCGAAGCCGCCGAGCTGCTGCGCCGCGTTGGCGTCGCTGATGGTTTCGGAGTCGAGGTGGGTGATGTTCACGCGCACATGGTTTTGCATGCCCGCGTGCTTGAGCGCCTCGTTCACCGATTTGTAGGCATCGGTGAGCTCGACGTACTTGCCCACCATGGCCACGCGCACCTCGCCCTGCGGATGTTCGCATTCATAGACCAGATCGTCCCAGCGCTGCAGCGTGGCGGGGCGGGTGTTCAGGCGCAGCTTGTCGCAGATCAGACCATCCAGCCCCTGCTCGTGCAGCATGCGTGGCACCTTGTAAATGGTGTCCACGTCCCACATGCTGATCACGCCCCACTCGGGCACGTTGGTGAAGAGCGAAATCTTCTCGCGCTCTTCGGCCGGCACCGCATGCAGGGCGCGGCACAGCAGCGCGTCGGGCTGGATACCGATCTCGCGCAGCTTCTGCACCGTGTGCTGCGTCGGCTTGGTTTTGAGTTCGCCGGCGGCCGCGATCCACGGCAGGTAGGTGAGATGCACGAAGGCGGTGTTGTTCGGTCCGAGCTTGAGCGCGAACTGCCGCGCGGCCTCCAGGAAAGGCAGCGATTCGATGTCGCCCACGGTGCCGCCGATCTCGCAGATCGCCACATCGACCGCATCGCTGGTGCCTATGCCGGCGCCGCGCTTGATGAATTCCTGGATTTCGCCCGTGATGTGCGGAATCACCTGCACCGTCTTGCCCAGGTAATCGCCGCGGCGCTCTTTTTCGAGCACGCTCTGGTAGATGCGGCCGGTGGTGAAGTTGTTGGCCTGGTGCATGCGCGTTTCGATGAAACGTTCATAGTGGCCCAGATCCAGGTCGGTTTCAGCGCCGTCGTCGGTGACGAAGACTTCACCGTGCTGAAACGGGCTCATCGTGCCCGGATCGACGTTGATGTAGGGGTCGAGCTTGACGAGGGTGACTTTCAGGCCGCGCGATTCCAGGATCGCGGCGAGGGAGGCAGAGGCGATTCCCTTGCCCAGGGAAGACACCACACCACCGGTGACGAAGACGAATTTGGTCATGCCGTGCTTGGGGTGGAAATGCTGATTATAGGGAGCGGCTCCGGTGCCCTCGCCGCGTCCTCGCCACAGGCGCCGCTGTGCTGGAGGGTGGTTGTGCGTTTGTGCAATTCTTGTGACAAAACATCTGCCTTCTCCAGTTACCATGCGCGGTTCGTTTCCGTCCGATGTTGCGCTGCGGAAATGCCTTCTTGAAACTTTCAGAGCTCTTTCATGTGGAACAACCTGCGTATCACCCAACGGTTCCTGCTGGTCCTGTGCGGTTGCTGGCTCTCGGGCGTGGTCATCATTGCCGTCAGCTATTGGGGGCTGTCGTCGGCCCGTGACGGCCTCAAGGCGGTGCACGAGCATGCGATGACCCTGGCCCTGCATGCCGCGGATGCCGCCGATCTGACGGTGCAGAACCGGCTGCAGGTGCTGCTGGCGTTCCAGCACGCGCCCGACTCGCCGCTCGCGTCGTTGCACGGCCATTCGATTCAGGAGCATCTGGATGCCGTCAAGGCCAATCGCGCCAGGGTGGCGCAGCAGATCGATGCCTTGGTGGCGGCCGCATCCAGTGACCATGAGAAGGGGCTCGCCCAGGCCTTGCAGGTGGCGCGCGTGGCCTGGGTGGCGCAGCTGGACAAGGCGACCGACGCCGTCGCCAAGGGCGATTTCTCGCCCGCCGTGATGCTGGCATTTGTCGAAGCGGGGCGCACTCAGGGTGAAGCCCTGATCGGCGCGGCACGCGACTTCCGCGCGGAACAGATCGCCCAGGCCGACCAGGCCGTCCAGGGCGCGCAGAGCCGCTTCAGGACCGGTCTGGTGGTCTTCGTCCTGTCGGCGCTTTTCCTGGGCTTGCCGGCTTCGCTGCTGGGCCTGCTGCTGTTGTCGCGGCTGCTCAGCGGCTTTCGCGTGGCCAACGCCACCGCGGCATCCATCGCCGCGCGTGATCTGACACAACCCGTGAAGGCCGAAGGCAAGGACGAGATCGCCGCCATGCTCACCCAGATGGAGCTCATGCGCGGCAACCTGAACCAGATGATCGGTCAGGTGCGTGAAGGCGCGCAGGCGATTGCTGGGGCGTCCACCCAGGTGGCGGCGGGCACCATGGATCTGTCGTCGCGCACGGAGCAGCAGGCCAGTGCACTGGAGCAGACGGCGTCCTCCACCGAGGAGCTCTCCGGCACCGTGCAGCACAACGCCGACAGCGCGATTCAGGCCAACCAACTGGCGGCGCAGGCGACCCAGATCGCGCAGCGCGGCGGGCAGGTGGTGGGGCAGGTGGTGCAGACGATGGAGGCGATCAATACCTCGTCGCGCAAGATCGTGGACATCATCGGCGTGATCGATTCCATCGCGTTCCAGACCAATATCCTCGCGCTCAATGCCGCCGTGGAAGCAGCGCGTGCGGGTGAGCAGGGGCGCGGTTTCGCGGTGGTCGCGAGCGAAGTGCGCGCGCTGGCCCAGCGCAGCGCTGGCGCGGCGCGCGAGGTCAGGGACCTAATCACCGCGTCGGTGGCCAAGGTCGATGTCGGGACTGAGCAGGTGGCCCAGGCCGGCACGACGATGCAGGAGATCGTCGCCGGCATCGAGCGCGTTGCGCGGATCGTGGACGAGATCGCCTCGGCCAGCCGCGAGCAGTCGCTGGGGCTGGCGCAGATCAACCAGGCGGTGTCGCACCTGGACGGCGTGACGCAGCAGAACGCGGCCCTCGTGGAAGAGACCTCTGTGGCGTCGGGTTCGCTGCAGGATCAGGCCCGCCAGCTCGCGGACATGGCGGCGCAATTTCGCCTGCAACCACGGGCTGACGCGCATGCGCCGCCGTTGCTGGCGCCCGGCGGCTGAGCACCACGGGGCAGGGTAGTCTGCTAAATTGCCCGCCATGAGCGTCTTATCCGGCAAACACATCATTCTCGGGCTCTCTGGCGGCGTGGCCTGCTACAAGGCCGCCGAGCTCGCGCGCCTGCTCACCAAGGCGGGCGCAGCGGTGCAGGTGGTGATGAGCGAGGCGGCTGAGCATTTCATCACGCCCACCACGATGCAGGCCGTGAGCGGGCGCGCCGTGTACACGTCCCAGTGGGATGGACGCGAGGCCAATGCCATGCCGCACATCAACCTGAGCCGCGAAGCGGATGTGATGCTGATCGCGCCCTGCAGCGCCGACTTCATCGCGCAGCTGGCCCGGGGGCGATGCACGGAATTGCTCGGGCTGCTGTGCGTGGCACGCCCCATGGACAAGGTGCCACTTCTGCTGGCGCCGGCGATGAACCGCGAAATGTGGGCCCACCCGGCCACGCAGCGCAATCTGGCACAAGCCGTGGCCGACGGCGCCGTCTCGCTCGGAGTGGGCTGCGGCGCACAGGCGTGCGGCGAGACGGGTGACGGGCGCATGCTGGAGCCTGCCGAGATCGTGCAGGAACTGGAGGCCTTCTTCACGCCCAAGCTGCTTGGCGGCGAGCGCGTGCTGATCACCGCGGGCCCGACGTTCGAGGCCATCGACCCGGTGCGGGGCATCACCAACCGCTCCAGCGGCAAGATGGGATTCGCCCTGGCGCTGGCGGCGCGCGAGGCTGGAGCCGAGGTGACGCTGGTGGCGGGACCGGTGGCGCTGCCGACGCCGCGCGGCGTCATGCGCATCGACGTGCAGTCGGCGCAGGACATGTTGCGGGCGGTCGAGCACCATGTGCGCGATGCGCATGTATTCATCGCCACGGCAGCGGTGGCGGACTGGCGCCCCGCCACGGCGGCGGCGCACAAGATCAAAAAGGACGGTTCGGGGCGGGCGCCACAGTTGTCGTTCCTTGAAAACCCCGACATCCTCGCCACCGTGGCGGCGAGCGAGCGCGCCCGGCGCGGTGAACTCTACTGCGTGGGCTTCGCGGCCGAAAGCGACCGGCTGGCAGAGCACGCCAAGGCCAAGCGTGAGCGCAAGGGCGTGCCGCTGCTGGTGGGCAACATCGGCCCGGCCACCTTTGGCCAGGACGACAACGCCCTGCTGCTGGTCGATGAGGCGGGCACGCGGGAACTGCCTCGGGCCAGCAAGCGCGAGCTCGGCCGGCAGTTGGTGGCTGAGCTCTCACGCAGGCTCGCGGCGGCGCGCGCGTCGGCATCGGCTGGAGGTGGCGCATGACGCTGCCCATGACGGAAGGTCCGCGTGACGGGGATTTCGCGCGCTACGTCGAGCAGCTCACCAGCGCCGCGGCGCAGGCGGGCGTGCCGCCCTCCTCGTCCTCGCCCGGTGCGCTTGACACTTCCCCAGGCGAGGTTGCGCGCCCCGAGGCGGTATCCCACCGGGGCGGAAAGGCCAAGGGTCCGGACGACCCGGCACGCCCTGGCAGCCCGGGGGCCTATTTGAAGTTGCAGACAGGGGTGGCCGCAGCCATGGTGGTGCTGGCCATGGTGTTCATGCCGCGCCTGATCGTTCCGGCGCTGGTTTTCGGGGGCGCGCTGCTGGTTTCAGCGGTGATCCGCTGGGTCGGCGCTCACAAGGGTCGTTGAATGTCATTGCATCATGGATGTTGATCTGAAAATTCTCGATGAACGCCTGCGCACGCAGATGCCCACGTACGCCACGCCCGGCAGCGCGGGGCTCGATTTGCGTGCGTGCCTGAAGACGCCGCTCGATCTTGGCGCGGGGCAGTGGGAGCTGGTGCCCACCGGCATGGCGATTCATCTGAAGGACCCGGGGTATGCCGCGCTCATCCTGCCGCGCTCAGGGTTGGGGCACAAGCACGGCATCGTGCTGGGCAACCTGGTCGGCCTGATCGACAGCGACTACCAGGGGGAACTCATGGTCAGCTGCTGGAACCGCTCGTCAACGCCCTTCGTCGTGCAGCCGTTGGAGAGGTTGGCCCAGCTGGTCATCGTTCCCATAGTACAGGCTCAATTTCGCGTGGTGCAGGAATTTGTGGCTAGCGAGCGTGGTCGAAACGGCTATGGCTCCACCGGGCGTCAATGAAGGCCCGCATGGCGTGGAGCCGATTGAAATGAAGGAATGAGGATGAAGCGAATTGTTTCCATGGCCACCGCGGTGGCCGGCGTGGCTGTGGCGAGTTTGCTGGCCGGGTGCGCGAGCAGCCAGCCCAGGCCCTATCCCGCCTCACGTTACGCCAGTCAGCCTGCGCAGGTCTACCAGGCACAGACCGATCCCCAGGGCACGCGTTACGGAACGGTGGTTGGCATCGAGGGCGAACGCACGAGCCGCGGCACCAGCGGCGCGGGCGCGGTGGCCGGGGGTGTCATTGGCGGTGTCCTCGGCAACCAGGTGGGTGGCGGCACCGGCCGCGCCCTGGCCACCATCGCGGGCGCGGTGGGTGGCGCGGTGGCGGGCAATGCCATCGAGGCCAATGCAAACCAGGGCAGCACCGGCCCGTACACCGTCACCGTGCGTTTTGACGATGGCGCGCAGGAGGTGTTCAGCGTGCCTGCGCTGGGGGGGCTGCGACGCGGCGAGCGCGTGCGGTTCTATCGCGGGCAGATCACGCGCATGTAGCGCGTCGGTACGCTTATGCGTGCAGCTTGAAGAAGCCGGCGCCCGCGCTGCGGCGCCCGGTTTCCTCGGGAGTGGCTTCGCGCACGTCGTGCACCTTGAGCGTGAGGCGCAGTGCGATGCCGGCCAGCGGATGATTGCCGTCGAGCACCACGTGATCCGGGTAGATCTGGGAGACGGTGAAGAAGTGATTGCTGGGCAGTTTCGCCGCTATCTCGGGTGCGAGACCGGTGTCCTCGATGATCATGCCCTCTTCGAGCGCCTCGGGGAACGCCGAGCGCGGTTCGAGGAAAAGCAGGTTCTCGTCGTAGTCGCCGAAGGCTTCCTCGGGTTCGAGATGCAGCGCCAGTTCCGCACCCGTGCCGTGGCCCTGCAGCGCCTGCTCCAGGCGCGCGAGTAGGTCGTCTCCACCCACGAGAAACTCCACGGGCTCCCGCAGCACATCCAGCTCTTCGCCCAGGGTGTCCTGCAAGACCCAGGTGAGCGCAACGACGCAGTGTTCGGTGATGTCCATAGGTGAGAATTGTCGCAGCAGTTTGCCGTGGGGAAGAAGTCGCACATACGGAGTCCAGCAATGCAGTCCGACGATCTCGAATTTCCATTGCCCGTCGGGCGTTTCGCGGGGCGCGAGGCATTTCGCCAACTGGTACGCGATGCCCTGGCCAGCGCCGCGAGCCAGGCTTGGCCCGAACTGGTGCTCAGCGATTTTGATTTTGCGGATTGGCCGCTGGGCGAAAGAGCGGTGGTGGAGAGTCTGCACCGCTGGGCCGGGCATCGCAGGCGCCTGACCATGCTGGCGGGCAATTTCGATGCCGTGGCGCGCCTGCATCCGCGTTTCGTGCACTGGCGCGTGCGCTGGGATCATGTGGTGGTGGCGCGCAAGGCCAGTGCGATTGGCAGCGAGGAGATGCCCAGCGTTCTGTGGTCGCCGACGTGGATGCTGCAGCGGCGCGACCCCGTGCGCAGCAACGGTGCCAGCTCGCGCGAGGCGCAGCGCCTGACATGGCAGCGAGAGCAGCTCGCCGAGTGGATACAAAGTCGCTCCGCGCCGGGTTTTCCGTCGTCGGTGCTGGGCCTGTGACAAATATTTGCGATAAGGGTTAATCAGGATTGACCCAAATGCCTAGAATTAACATTGAATTCATTGTTGCCGGATTTCGCGGCAGATGAACCCTGTGGTTCGGGTGCAGGAAATTCCCGGATGGCGGGGCATTTCACATTGACATACCTGCGTTTCATTCTTCTGGATTGACCATGAAATATTCCGTCGTTCTGGCGTCGCTGCTCGCAGCGGGCGCACTCGTGGCTTGCGGTGACAAGCAGGAATCTGCTCCGGCGCCTGCCGCCGCTCCTGCTCCCGCCACGGCCCCTGCCGCCGCGCCCTCGCCGGCAGCAGAGGCGGCAACGGACGCCGTGGACGCCGCCAAGGAAGCTGCAAAGGAAGCCACCCAGGCAGCTTCCGAGGCCGCCACCGCCGCGGGTGATGCCGCCAAGGCTGCCGGCGACGCCACCGTGGACGCCGCCAAGGATGCCGCACAGGCAGCCAAGGAAGCCGCGGACAAGGCCGCTCAGGCAGCGAGCAAGTAAGCGCTGCGGCGCGAGCCGAGGCCGAAGGGCCCCGTACCATGAAAAAGCCCCGGGCAATGCCCTAGCCGTTCTGAAAAAGAGTTGGTAAGAACGGCAAAGACGCTCTATGTCAATCAAACGTCCTCTCGGATAACCCGGAGGGCATTTTTCATGAGGGACCCGTCGATTTCGGCCCTGGGATTGTGTGTTTCAGACAGCAACGGGGCTCGACGAAGGTTCACTTTCCGCGCGTGCAGGACAAGCCCCGGAACCTCCGAGGGCTTCCGATAACTCCTGAAGGAGATTTTTTCTCCAATGAAAAAGCGCTCCAGGTAAGAGCTGGAGCGCTTCTTGAAGCAGGCAGGGGGCGCTTAGTAACTCTTTTCGAGAACGGCTAGGGGC
>JAIOIA010000035.1:0-3694 GCA_019912745.1 Comamonas sp.
GGTTTCGCCGCGCAGCAGGCTGAGCGCCCCCGCGGCGCCGTGCGCCTCGCCAAAGGGCGCGATGCGCGCTATCGTGCGCAGGATGTGCTCGCGCAGCGGCAGATGCTCGCCGGTGACGGGCTCGACGTATTCGGCTTCCAGCCCGAAGCGGCAGGCCTGGAAGCGGTTGTAGGTGTAGACGAGGTAGTCGTCCTCGCGCGGTGTGAACGGCTGCTCGGCGAGGAACCAGGCGGCGAGCGACTGCACGTAGCCCGCCAGCGCCGCCGCGCGCTCGATGGTGAGCGGCGTGTCGAACACGCGGACCTCCACCGTGCCGAAGCCCGGCTTGGGCCGGATGTCCCAGTAGAAATCCTTCATGCTCCTGACCACGCCCGTGCCCGTCATCTTGTCGAAATAGTCCTCGAACTCGGCCCAGGTCAGCACGCAGGGCGCGCGCCCCGACAGCGGAAAGGCAAACACCGAATTGAGCCGCGCCGAATCGAACTGCGTGTCGTGCCCCTGCACGTAGGGGCTGGAGGCCGAGAGCGCGATGAAGTGCGGGATGTAGCGGCTCAGGCGGTGCAGCATCAGCAGCGCGGCATCGGCATCGGGGCAGCCCACGTGCACGTGCTGGCCGAAGATCGTGAACTGCTTGGACAGATAGCCATACAGTTGCGACAGCTCCTGGAAGCGCGGCTTGTCGTAGATGCGCCGCTCGTGCCATTGCTGGAACGGGTGCGTGCCGCCGCCGGTCACGGCGATGTTGAGCTTGTCGGCGCTTTTCACGAGCGCATCGCGGATCTGCGTGAGCTGGCTCAGTACCTCGGCGCTGCTGCGGCACACGTCGGTCGAGACCTCGATCATGCCGCTGGTCATCTCCGGCACGACCGAACCGGGGAGCAGCTCTTTTCTCATCAGGCGCAGCATGTCCTCGGCGTAGGGCGCGAGGTCGTAGTCGTGTGTGTTCACGAGCTGCAGCTCCAGCTCCACGCCCAGCGTCAGCGGTTCGGAGTCATGAAAGGCTTCCAGGCTCATGACGCATCCCTCTCGCGTTCAATGGCGCGCTCGCGCATTTGCGGCGTCCAGGGCTTGAGACTCTCACCCGCGCCGTAGAGCGCGAACGTCGTGATGACCGCGCCCAGCACCTCCATGAGCAAAATGGCGGGCAGCGCGATCTGCGCGATGAGCGTGCCCGTCTCCGGCGAGGCCACCATGAAGCCCGAGGCCACGAGCAGCGCCACACCGGACATCGGTGTCATTGCCCCGCCCGTCCACAGCGCCTGGCGCCAGCTCGCGCCGCTGCCGGGGCTGGCCAACCCCACGCCCAGTGCCTTGGCCGCCAGGCGCACCGCCGCCAGCGCCAGCACGCTGCCGGCGACGGCCACGTTCCACGGCGACTGCGCGGCCACGGTGGAGACGAGCACGAACATCAAGATGGCCAGCAGCGTGGAGGCCGAACTGGCCTGTCGCGGCCAGGCCCAGGGGCGGGGGTAGAAGTGCTTGAGCAGCACGCCCGCGAGCAGCGCCGCCAGTGGCGGCGAGCCACCCACGTGCGCGGCCAGCGCCGTGGTGGTGGCGATCAGCCCCAGCACCACGATGGCGGTGTTCTCGCTCAGCGGGCTCATGAGGCGCAGCATCAGGCGCAAGGCCAGCGCGAGCGCGGCGCCCATGCCGACGGTGGTGACGAGCTCTTTCAGAATCGCCTCCCAGGCCTGCGGCATGCCGCCCTCGGGCAGCACGAGCAGCTGCGCGCCCGCCGCGCCCAGCGCCAGCACGTACAGCGACGAGAGCGTGGACAGCACGATGGCGCGCTCGGTGACCGCGCCCGCCGCGCGCGTATCGGCCACCACGCGCACGAGCACGGTGGGCGACGCCGCGGTGGCCACCAGCGCCAGCAGGCCGGCCGGCTGCGCCGCCACCCCGAGCCAGCGCATCACCGAGTACACCGCGAGCCACGTCAGCAGCGATTCGGCCACGCTTTGCACCAGCACCATGGGGTTGCGCGCGAGCCAGCGCAGCGGCAGGCGGCCGCCGCACTCGAACAGCACCAGACCCACGGCAAACTCCATGAGAAAGAGCCCCGTGCCAGCCAGCGGCCACACCGTGCCGCCAAAGCCCAGCAGCCCCACCACGGTGCCCACGAGCGTGTAGCCCACCACCTTGGGCAGGCCGACGTGGCGCTGCACCAGATAGCCCACCGCTGCGGCGGCGGCCAGCAGGGCCGCCCACTGGACCCAGATATCCATCCATCCATCCATCGGCAATCCTTCCGTCTGCGCGAGACAAGAATACCGCGAGCCGTGGCGGCTGCGACAATCGGCGCCCATGAGCCGCACCTACCGCATCGCCCCGTCCATCCTCTCGGCCGACTTCGCCCGTCTGGGCGAAGAGGTGAAAAACGTCGTCGCCGCCGGGGCCGACTGGATTCATTTCGACGTGATGGACAACCACTACGTCCCCAATCTCACCTTCGGCCCCATGGTGTGCCAGGCGCTCAAGCTCCACGCCGTGCGCTGCGACGGCACGCCGGTGCCGATCGACGTGCATCTCATGGTGCAGCCCGTGGATGCGTTGGCCGCGGCCTTTGCCCAGGCGGGCGCCAGCGTCGTCACCTTTCACCCTGACGCCACCGCGCATGTGCACCGCAGCATCCAGGCCATCCGGGCCGCGGGCTGCCGGGCGGGTCTGGCGTTCAATCCGGCGACGCCGCTTGATGTGCTGGACTGGGTGATCGAGGACATCGACCTCGTTCTCATTATGAGCGTGAACCCGGGGTTCGGTGGACAAAGCTTCATCGACAGCGCCTTGCGCAAGACGCAGGAGGCCAAGCGGCGAATCGAGGCGTGCGGCCGCGACATCCGTCTGGAAGTCGATGGCGGCATCAAGGCCGCCAACATCCGCGCCGTGGCGGATGCGGGGGCCGATACCTTCGTGGCTGGCAGCGCGATCTTCGGCCAGACGGACTACAAGGCCGTCATCGACGCCATGCGCGCGCGTCTGGCCGGGTGAGCGCCGCAAGGCATGCGCGGCGCGTCACGCATCGTTCACTTGACGATGTAGGTGTCCGTTTCCTCGCGCAGGATGCCGCCGCCGTCCACCGAACCGCTGAGCTGGGCGCGTGGGCCCATGCGTTTGGCGCAGTCGGATTTGTCTTGCGGGTTCTTGAAGACGGCGCAGCGCGCCAGCGCGTTGCGCTCGTAGGTGGCGGCGTCATCGCTGGTGAGCTGACCCGCGCGCGCAGCCTGGGCGGCCGCGCCCATTTCGCGCACGCAGGCGGCGCGGCTGGCTGCCGGCTCGCCCGCACACGCCGCGACCGCGTCCGCGGATGCGGCGAGGGCCGGAGCGCCCCAGAGCAGCGATGCCAGCGGCAGGGCGACCGAGGCCAGAAGTGAAGAACGTGACGACAGCATGATCAAAATCCTCCTTGTGCACCGCAACAAACGGGTGCAAGCTGCCCGTTGGATGCTTGGCGAGGTTTTTTTGTTGAGATATATGTATATGAATGAAACCGAATCGAAGCCCCTTGCGCTTCGTCATCCGGAAGCGCTCGCGCAGCGCGTCGACGCGGTCATGTCGGACCTCGACGGAACGCTGGTCGACACTCTGGGCGATTTTTGCGCGGCGGTCAACCGCACACTGGCCGACCTGCGTCTGCCCGCCATCGCGGCAGGCGAAATCGCGCTGCGTGTCGGAAAAGGTTCGGAGCATTTGTTGC
>JAIOIA010000036.1:0-1710 GCA_019912745.1 Comamonas sp.
GCCGTCTTGGCGGTGCTCATCTCGCGCTTGAAACCGGCTGCCTCGTGAAAGCGCAGCGCGCGCTCGTTGCGCAGCGGCACCCAGGCGGTCACGGTGGTGCAGCCTTCTTCGGCCAGGCCTTCGCGCGCGGCGTCCCACAGCGCCAGACCCACGCCCTGGTCCCAGTGACCCGGGTCGGCGTAAATGGCCCAGATCTCGCCGGTGGTCGGGCGGGTCTTGGGGTCGCGTGAGCGGTCGAAGCCGACGAAGCCGACGATCTTGTCGTCCTCCACGGCCACCTGCACCTGCGGCTCGCAGTAGTCGATGGCTTCGCGCCAGTAGGCCTGGCGCTTTTCGGGGGAAGACATGACCTTGAGCTGCTCGTCGGGGACGACGCCTTTGTAGACTTGCAGGGCGGCGGAAGTGTGGACTTGGGCGATGGCCTTGGCATCGCGCAACGTGGCGGGGCGTACCTGAATACGAGACATGAAAACGCAAACACAAACGTGAGAAGGCCGCGATTCTCGCGCAAAAACTTTTATCTGCCTTACGAAGGCGAAACGAAGTTTTGTGCTAGTGCGGCGTCGCGCCCCGGATGAAGGCTACAGGAGTCTGCGCAGCACGCTCATGACGCGGTCGAAACGCGCGCCGTAAGGTGGATAAAGCGCCCCCCCGGCACTGAAGCGCGACTGCACGAGCACCGGCTTGGCGTGGCTGAAGCGCACGAAACCCGGCTCGCCGTGATAGGCGCCCCAACCGCTGTCGCCCACGCCGCCGAAGGGCAGGTTCTCGTGCGCGATGTGCAGCAGCGTGTCGTTCACCGTGACGCCGCCGCTCACGGTGCGCGCCAGCACCTCGTCGCGCACCGCCTGGCGGTTGCCGAACCAGTACAACGAGAGCGGGCGCGGGTGCGCGTTGATGTGGTGGACCGCCTCGTCGAGCGCCTCGTAGCCGATCACCGGCAGCACCGGGCCGAAGATTTCCTCTTGCATGAGGCGCATGCCGTCGGTGGCGCCGAAGACCAGCGCCGGCGCCATCTGGCGGGCGATGCCGTCGCCCAGGCTTTGCTGCGGCGCCGCGGGCGAGCCAGGGACGGCGCCAAGCTCCTGCACGTCGGCGCCCAACTCGCGCGCCTCCCGCAGCAGGTCGCGCAGACGCGCGAGGTGGCGCGGCGTGATGATGGAAGCGTAGTCGGGGTTGCCCTCGAAGTACGGGAAAAGCCTCGCCACGGCCGCGCGGTACGCCTCGGCAAAGGCTGCCTCGCTGCCCTTGGGAATGAAGAGATAGTCGGGCGCAATGCAGGTCTGCCCGGCATTGAGCAGCTTGCCGTGCGCAATCTTGGTGGCCGCGTCACGCAAATCGCAGTCGGCGTCGAGGATGGCGGGCGACTTGCCGCCGAGCTCCAGCGTGGTCGGCGTGAGGTGGGCGGCGGCGGCCAGAGCCACCTTGCGACCCACAGCCGTCGAACCCGTGAACACCAGATGATCGAGCGGGAGCGACGCCACCTGCGCGGCCACGTCGGCACCGCCCTGCACCACGCAGAATTCGTCAGGCGCGAAGAACTGCGCGACCAGATCGGCCAGCTTGGCCGAGGTGTGCGGCGTGAGTTCGCTGGGTTTGAGCAGCACGCGGTTGCCGGCCGCGAGCGCCCCGATCGCGGGACCGAGGGCGAGCTGCACCGGATAGTTCCACGGCGAGATGACGCCGATCACCCCCAGTGGCTGGCGCTGC
>JAIOIA010000005.1:0-9711 GCA_019912745.1 Comamonas sp.
GCTGTCGCGGTTGCGTGCGACGCCGGGTGCGGTGGGGATGATGGCGATGCCACCGGGCCCGAGGAGGGCGGCGAGGTGGGCGCGGCGCTGCGCGTGGATGGACGTCATGCACGCATCGTACTGCGGCTGTGCCCGCCCCGCGCCCGCCCTACACTTGCCCGCGATGGCGACCGAATCCTGCGCACAAGTCCCCGCGATGCTGCTCGCCGCCGGGCGCGGCGAGCGCATGCGCCCGCTGACCGACACCTGCCCCAAGCCCCTGCTGCAGGTGCACGGGCGCCCGCTGCTGGCCTGGCATCTGCGGGCGCTGGCGCGCGCGGGCGTGCGCCAGGCGTGCGTCAACACCGCCTGGCTGGGTGAGCGGATTCGTCACCAATTTGGCGATGTTTTCGTGTCTGAACCCTTGCGGTACAAGCGCGAACAGCTCTCTATTTCATACTCGAACGAGGGCGAGGATTTCGGCGCTGCGCTGGAGACCGCGGGCGGCATCGCCCGGGCCTTGCCGGGGCTCGGGCCGATGTTCTGGCTCGTCGCGGGCGACGTGTTCGCGCCGGAGTTCGGCTTCGATGCGCGGGCCGTGCGGCGTTTTGCCGCAGGCAACGCGCTGGCGCATCTGTGGCTGGTGCCCAACCCGCCGCAGCATCCGCAGGGCGACTTTGGCCTGTCGGACGGGGGCTTGGCGATCGATCCGCCAGCGGGCGATCCGCGACCGCGCTACACCTACAGCACCATCGCCCTGCTGCGCGGTGCCCTGTTTGCCCCGCCGTGGTGCGAGATTCCCGCCGGCAATCCGCAGGGCGTGCGCGCGCCGCTGGCGCCGCTGCTGCGCCGGGCGATGGCGGCGGGCCGCGTGAGCGCCGAGTTCTACCCTGGCCCTTGGGTGGACGTAGGCACGCCCGAGCGCCTCGCCGCGCTCAACGCGCAGCCGCCCCCGGCCGGCTGAAGCTGCCGCGTCGGCGACTGGCAGGACGGGCCGCCGCGCGGTAGGCTCGGCAGGCGCTGGCCTGCATCGCCAATGCACCCGTGAACGACAGGAGACACATTCATGAACGCCCCCTTGCCCGACCATGTGCGCCATGCGCTCGAAACCGTCACCCTGGACGACAAGTACACGCTGGCGCAAGGCCGTGCCTTCATGAGCGGCACGCAGGCACTGGTGCGCCTGCCGATGCTGCAGCGCCAGCGAGACGCGCTTGCCGGGCTTTCCACGGCGGGCTTCATCAGCGGCTATCGCGGCTCGCCGCTGGGCGGCTACGACCAGGCGCTGTGGGCGGCGCGCAAGCATCTGGCCGAACAGCACATCGTGTTCCAGCCCGGGGTGAACGAGGAGCTCGCGGCCACCGCGGTCTGGGGTACGCAGCAGCTGGACATCTATCCCGAGAGCAAGAAGCACGACGGCGTCTTCGGCATCTGGTACGGCAAGGGGCCGGGCGTGGACCGAAGCGGCGACGTGTTCAAGCACGCCAACATGGCGGGCACCGCGCGCCACGGCGGCGTGATCGCGGTGGCGGGCGACGACCACATCAGCAAGAGCTCCACCGCCGCGCACCAGAGCGACCACATCTTCAAGGCCTGCGGCACGCCGGTGTTCTTCCCCGCGAGCGTGCAGGAGATCCTCGACCTGGGTCTGCACGCGTTCGCCATGAGCCGCTTCGCCGGGCTGTGGTCGGGCATGAAGACCATCCAGGAGGTGGTCGAATCGAGCAGCAGCGTGTCCATCGACCCGGACCGGGTGCGCATCGTGCTGCCCGAGGACTTCGCCATGCCCGAGGGTGGCCTGCACATCCGCTGGCCCGATCCGCCCCTGGTGCAGGAAGCGCGGCTCATGGACCACAAGTGGTACGCCGCGCTGGCCTATGTGCGTGCCAACCGGCTCAACCACAACGTGGTCGAGGGGCCGCACGACCGCTTCGGTCTGATCGCCAGCGGCAAGGCCTACAACGACATGCGCCAGGCGCTGGTCGATCTGGGGCTCGATGACGCCACCTGCCGCCAGCTCGGCATCCGCGTGCACAAGGTGGGCGTGGTCTGGCCGCTGGAAGCGACGATCACGCGCGATTTCGCCCGCGGCCTGCAGGAGATCCTGGTGGTCGAGGAAAAGCGCCAGATGATCGAATACCAGCTCAAGGAAGAGCTGTACAACTGGCGCGATGACGTGCGTCCGCGCGTGCTCGGCAAGTTCGACGAGGAGGGTGGCGAGTGGAGTTCACCCAACCCCGGCGCGCACTGGCTGCTGCGCCCCAAGGCCGATCTTTCGCCCGCGCTCATCGCCAGGGCGATCGCGCGGCGCCTCAAGCACCTGGGCGTGGGCGCCGACATCGTCGCGCGCATGGACCGGCGCCTGGCGCAGCTTGACGCGCGCGAGCAGGCGCTGGCGCGCCAGCAGGCGGAGACCGGCGAGCGCACGCCCTGGTTTTGCAGCGGCTGCCCGCACAACACCAGCACCCGCGTGCCCGAGGGCTCGCGTGCGGTGGCGGGCATCGGCTGCCACTACATGGCCACCTGGATGCCCGACCGCGCCACCTCCACCTTCACGCAGATGGGCGGCGAGGGCGTGAGCTGGGTCGGGCAGGCGCCGTTCACCACCGACGCGCACATCTTCGCCAACCTGGGCGACGGCACCTACTTTCACAGCGGGCTGCTGGCGATCCGCCAGAGCGTGACCGCGGGCGTAAACATCACCTACAAGATCCTTTACAACGACGCGGTGGCGATGACCGGTGGCCAGCCTGTGGGCGAGCGCCCCGAGGGGCACTCGGTGGCGCAGATCGCGCACAGCCTGCGCGCCGAGGGCGTAGTGAAAACCGTGGTGGTGACCGACGAACCCGAGAAATACCATGACCGCATCCACCCGACGGACGGCGTGCGCGCCAACCATCCGGAGCTTCTCAACGACCTGCCGCCGGGCGTGCAGGTGTTTCACCGCGACGAACTCGACCGCATCCAACGTGAGCTGCGCGACATCAAGGGCTGCACCGCGCTGATCTACGATCAGACCTGTGCCACCGAAAAGCGCCGCCGCAGAAAGCGCGGCACGATGGCGACGCCGGCCAAAACGGTCATCATCAACGAGCTGGTGTGCGAGGGATGTGGGGATTGCTCGGTTCAATCGAACTGCCTCTCGGTCGAGCCGGTGGAGACCGAGTTCGGCCGCAAGCGCCAGATCAACCAGAACACCTGCAACAAGGATTTCTCCTGCGTCAAGGGCTTTTGCCCGAGCTTCGTGACGGTGGAAGGCGGCCAGCGCAAGAAGCCGCAGCGCGAGAAAAAAGGCGACCTCGCCAACATGCCCGAGCTGCCCGAGCCGCTGCTGCCCGCGTGCGACGCCGCCTGGGGCATCGTCGTCGCCGGTGTGGGCGGCACCGGCGTCATCACCATCGGCCAGTTGCTTGGCATGGCGGCGCACCTGGAAGGCAAGGGCGTGGTCACGCAGGATGCGGCGGGCCTGGCGCAAAAGGGCGGCGCCACCTGGAGCTACGTGCAACTGGCCGAGCGCCCCGAGGCGATCCACACCACGCGCGTGGACACCGCGCAGGCCGATCTGGTCATCGGCTGCGAAGGCATGGTGACGGCGAACAAGACGACGCTCGCGGTGATGCAGCCCGGGCGCACCTTCGTCGCGCTCAACGTGCACCGCACGCCGGCCGCCGCCTTCGTGCATGACCCCGACTGGCAGTTTCCGCTCGGCGGCTGCGAGGCGGCGATCGAGGGCGCGGTCGGCAAGGAGCGCCTGCACCTGCTCGACGCCGAGCGCGCCGCCGCCGCATTGCTGGGTGACAGCATCTACACCAACCCGCTGATGCTGGGCTTTGCCTGGCAAAAGGGCTGGGTGCCGCTTTCGCGCGTAGCGCTGCGCCGCGCGATCGAGCTCAATGGCGTGCAGGTGCAAAACAACCTCGCGGCATTCGAATGGGGCCGCCAGTGCGCGCACGATCTCGCGGCCGTGCAGGCGCTGTTTGCCGCGCGCAAGGCGATCGACGCGGCCCGGGCGCCGACGCTCGATGAACTGGTCGAGCGCCGCGCCGGCTTTCTCGCCGCCTACCAGAACGCCGCGTACGCCGCCGCCTACCGGGCTTTCGTCGAGAAGGTGCGAGGGGTCGAGAGCGCCCTGGGCCAGGGCACGCCGCTGGCCGAGGCGGTGGCGCGCAACCTGTTCAAGCTCATGGCCTACAAGGATGAATACGAGGTGGCGCGACTGCACACCGATGCAGGCTTTCTGAAAAAAATCGCCGAGGGCTTCGAGGGTGATTACAAGCTGGTGCACCACCTCGCGCCGCCGCTGTGGTCGAAGAAGAATGCCAGGGGCGAGCTTGTCAAACGCGCCTATGGCCCCTGGGTGCGCCGCGCCTTTGGCGTGCTCGCGCGCATGAAGGGACTGCGCGGCACGCCGCTCGATCCGTTTGGCCTGACGGTCGAGCGGCGCATGGAGCGGGCGCTGATCGCGCAATACCGCGAGTGCATCGAGGAGCTGCTCGAGGGCCTGGCCCCGCAGCGGCGTGAGCTGGCGCTGCACATTGCCCGCATCCCCGAGGACATCCGCGGCTATGGCCACGTGAAGGCCCGCCACCTGCACGGCGCTCGCGTTCGTTGGGAGGCGCTGATGACGCAGTGGCGCGGCGCCATGGGAGTACAAAAACAAGAGCGGATAGCACGCTCCAGCTAAGGCTTCAAACCAAGTTTTGTTAAAAATCTGGATTTCATCGCCGCGTGGCTGACCTCGGCGTGGCGGTCCGTGGGCGAGCGCCGAATACAATCACCAGCTCACCGCCACGCGCCGTGCCCGTCCGGCAAGGCCCGTGTGTCGGCACCCCATTGCCCATTTTGGAGCTTCCCCGTGCTGATTTCTTCCGCTTACGCCCAAACCGCCCCCGCCGCCGGTGGCGGCGATCTCATGTCCTCGCTTGGGGGCATGCTGCCCCTGGTGCTGATGTTCGTGGTGCTGTACTTCATCATGATCCGCCCGCAGATGAAGAAACAAAAGGAGCACCGCGCGATGATCGAGGCGCTCGCCAAGGGCGACGAGGTGGCGACGGCCGGTGGCGTGCTGGGCAAGGTCACGCGCATCAACGAGAGCATCCTGCATGTGGAAGTCGCCGAGGGCGTCGAGGTGCAGGTGCAGCGCAGCGCCGTTTCGCAAGTCCTGCCCAAGGGCACGATCAAGTAAGCCGCGCCACCTTGGCGCTGCGTGGCCTGGCCACGCTATGAGAGCACGAAATGAACCGTTACCCGGCTTGGAAGTACGTGATCATCGTGGTCGCGCTGCTTGTTGCGGCGTTGTACACGTTGCCCAATTTTTATGGCGAGGCGCCCGCGGTGCAGGTGTCGTCGGCCAAGGCGACGATCAAGGTCGATTCCGCGGTGCTCGAGCGCGTGCAGCAGGCCATCAAGGCAGCGGGCCTGACGTCGGATTCGGTGGTCATCGAAGGCACCTCGGTGCGCGCGCGTTTCGACACGCCCGACGACCAGCTCAAGGCCAAGGACGCGATCGAGAAGACCCTGATCCCGGATCCTTCCGATCCGCCTTATATCGTCGCGCTCAACCTGGTCTCGCGCTCGCCCGACTGGTTGACCGCGATCAATGCTCGGCCGATGTACCTGGGACTGGACTTGCGCGGCGGCGTGCATTTCATGCTGCAGGTGGACATGCAGGCCGCGCTCACGAAGAAGGCCGAGTCCTATGCGGGAGACCTGCGCACCTCGCTGCGCGAGAAGAGTATCCGCCACGGCGGCATCACGCGTGAAGGCCAGACGATACGCATTCGACTGCGCGACGAAGCGGCCGTGACGGCCGCGCGCAACCTGATTGCCGACCAGTTCCCCGATCTGCAGGCCGCCAGCAGCCCTGATGGGGACGGCCAGTTGCTGACTGCGACGATCAAGCCGGAATCGCTGCGCAAGGTGCAGGAACAGGCGCTCAAGCAGAACATCGTCACCTTGCACAACCGCATCAATGAGTTGGGCGTGGCCGAACCGGTGATCCAGCAGCAGGGGCTGGATCGCATCGTGGTGCAGCTGCCCGGCGTGCAGGACACGGCCAAGGCCAAGGAAATCCTCGGACGCACGGCGACACTGGAAATCCGCATGGTCGATGAAAGCACCGAAGGGCGTGCCGCCGAGCTTGGCAATGGCCCCGTGCCGTTCGGCGACGAGAAATACCTGGACCGCAACCAGCAGCCGGTGGTGGTCAAGAAGCAGGTGATCCTCACGGGTGAAAACCTGACCGACGCGCAACCCGGTTTTGACAGCCAGACGCAGGAACCCACGGTGAACCTGACGCTCGATGCCAAGGGCTCACGCATCTTCAAGGACGTCACGCGCGACAACGTCGGCAAACGCATGGCCATCATCCTGTTTGAAAAGGGCAAGGGGGAGGTGGTCACCGCGCCGGTGATCCGCACCGAAATCGGGGGTGGGCGCGTGCAGATTTCGGGCCGCATGACGACGATGGAGGCCAACGATACCGCTCTGCTGCTGCGCGCCGGCTCGCTCGCGGCGCCGATGGAGATCATCGAGGAATACACCATAGGTCCGAGCCTGGGCGCCGACAACATCCAACGTGGCATCCACTCCGTGGTCTGGGGCATGGCGGTCATCGCCATCTTCATGTGCGTGTACTACCTGCTGTTCGGTGTTTTTTCCACGCTGGCGCTGTCGGTCAATGTGCTGCTCCTGATCGCCATCCTCTCGATGCTGCAGGCCACGCTCACCTTGCCGGGCATTGCCGCCATGGCGCTCGCGCTGGGCGTGGCCATCGACTCCAACGTGCTGATCAACGAGCGCATACGCGAAGAATTGCGCGCCGGCGTTTCACCCCAGGCGGCCATTCACGCGGGCTATGAAAATGCTTGGGCCACCATCCTGGACTCCAATGTCACCACGCTGATCGCGGGCCTGGCGCTGCTGGCCTTCGGCTCCGGCCCGGTGCGCGGTTTCGCCGTGGTGCACTGCATCGGCATCCTGACAAGCATGTTCTCGGCGGTGTTCTTTTCACGTGGCATCGTCAACCTCTGGTATGGCAGGCGCAAGAAGCTCAAGAGCATCTCGATCGGCCAGATCTGGAAGCCGGAAGATGGCTCGGAACTGCGTTCCGTGGCCGGCCGCGGCTACAACAATTGAGCTGGGGTAGACGCACCATGGAATTTTTGGCTCCATCTCCACATGCGCCGTGCGCATGTGGACTTCCGCCGAGAACTCTGGATAGAGGATAAAAAATGGAGTTTTTCCGCATCCGCAAGGACATCCCGTTCATGAAATACGCGTTGATTTTCAACGTGATTTCCTTCGTGACCTTTGCCCTGGCCGTTTTCTTCCTGTTCACGCGCGGGCTGCACCTGTCGGTGGAATTCACCGGCGGCACCGTCATGGAGGTGGCCTATGAACAAACCGCCGACATCGGCAAGGTACGCGACGCGGTCTCCTCGCTGGGCTATCAGGACGTCATCGTGCAGAACTTCGGCACCTCGCGTGACGTGATGATCCGTCTGCCGGTGCAAAAGGGCGTGACGTCCGCGCAGCAGAGCGAAAGCGTCATGACGGCCCTGCGCGCGCAGGAGCCAAAGGTGCAGCTCAGGCGCACCGAATTCGTCGGCCCACAGGTGGGCGATGAACTGGTGCATGGTGGCCTGATGGCGCTGGGCATGGTGGTGCTGGGCATCGTCATCTACCTGTCGATCCGCTTCGAGTGGAAGTTCGGCGTCGCGGGCATCATCGCCAACCTGCACGATGTGGTCATCATCCTCGGATTCTTCGCGTTCTTTCAGTGGGAATTCTCGCTCTCGGTGCTCGCGGGCGTGCTGGCAGTGCTCGGTTATTCGGTCAACGAATCGGTGGTGATCTTCGACCGGATCCGCGAAGCCTTCCGCAAATTCCGCAAGCTCACGCCACATGAGGTGATCGACCACGGCATCACCAGCACGATGAGCCGCACCGTGATCACTCACGCCTCCACCGAAGCCATGGTGCTTTCCATGTTCTTCTTCGGAGGGCAGAGCCTGCACTATTTCGCCCTGGCGCTCACCATCGGGATCCTGTTTGGCATCTATTCGTCGGTCTTCGTTGCAGCGGCCATTGCCATGTGGCTGGGCGTCAAGCGCGAGGATCTCGCCAAGATGCATACACGCAAGGATGGCGATTCCAACGACCCGAACGCCGGTGCCGTTGTCTGATGCCTGATTGACGGGTGTCATCTGCGTGACTCGACGACTGGCGCCGGTTCCCCCGCTGAACGGCTAACATGTGAGTTCCATGGCTCCAATGCAGACGCACCATCCTTCCCGGGAACTTGCGACGACCGCGCGCCAGCGCTTCGTGCAGAGCCTGTGCGAAAGCCTTCCGGGGATCGACAAATCGCTGTACGGCGCATTGAATGAACTCGTCAGCGAGGTGGCCATGCACCAGGTCATGCAACGCCGACGCGACACCTGGCTGCATTACCGCACGCACCGGCAGGCATGGATCGACGGGGTCACGAAAGCGTGGCGCGCCAGCGAAGCGGAAGCACTCCGGGGCGATGCGGCCCGGCCAGGTCGGTTGGCCGATGCGGAGCTGGACGGCCTTCAGCTCGTCAGCGAGGAGGCCGTCGAAAACCGGCTTCTCGGAACACGTCTTGCGCGGGCCATCGCCGCCAAGGCGGACAGTGCGCTGGAGGCGGTTCGCCAGCGCACCAAGTATCTTCAAGGACGGGAGCTTGACTCGGACGACATTCTGTTGCCTGAGGTGGCATGCCTGGCCCTTGTCGACCAGTGGTTCGAGGCGGGCTTGACCCGTGATGAGCTCGATCTGGTGTTCGACAAGCTCGAAGGCGTGCTGATTGCCGCCATCGTCCCTGCTTATGAAGAGGTGGGCCGCCTTTATGACGATCACCAGATCCCTGATCTTGCGGCACTGCGGACCCGGGTGGTGCGTCCTTCGGGGGGGGGGCAGCGCGGATTGGCCGGTGCGGCATCGGGCTCACAGCAGATGGTATCCGCCCCTGGTGCCTTGACCAGCGGGTTGCAGGGTATGCACGGCGGGCCCGGCATGTACGTGCCTTCTGCCATGGCGCAGGGTGTGGGCGGTGCCGTGGATTCCGCGCCGAGCCAGGCCTATGGCTGGTCTCAGCTGGACATGACGCGCCAGCGCGCGGAAGAGGTCATGCTGCAGCTGCAGCATCTTCTGGTTCAGACATCCACCGGGTTCAATCCGGTGCAGGCGCCACCGGCGACCATGGCGCTGACTCAGGCATTGGGCACGATGCAGGTGCAGGCCAATGCCTTCTATGGCGGCGGCGGACCGCGCGTGCTGGTTTCCGCCTATACCCCCATTGCCGTGTCCCAGGCGGCCACGGAGGTGCGCCAGCGCGCAACGGAACTCAAGGAAAAGGCCGAAACAGCCAGCGAAAAGGCGATCATCGAGATCGTTGCCCTGATGTTCCAGAGCATCCTGGATGAAGATCGCATACCGCCCTCGGTGCGCGTCTGGTTTGCGCGATTGCAGGTGCCGGTGCTGCGCGTGGCGCTGGCGGAGCCGGAGTTCTTCCACAAGGCGGATCATCCGGCGCGCAAGCTGATCGACCGCATGGGGTCGTGTGTCCTGGGCTTCGACGCCAATGCCATCAACGGCAGTACGCTGGAAAAGGAAATCCGCCGCGTGGTCCAGGTGGTCGAGCAGTACCCGGAGACCGGCAGCAATGTGTTTCAGATCGTCTACGACGAGTTCGAGAAGTTCCTGGCG
>JAIOIA010000037.1:0-3170 GCA_019912745.1 Comamonas sp.
GCCAGCGCCGCATTGGAGGACATGACCTCCAGGTAGGTGCCGTCCGCGCTCAGCAGCATCAGCAGATCGGGTGCCGATGCCGTCACCGCTTTCAGGTGCGCGGCCGTCTCGGCCAGCGAGGTCTCCGTGGACAGTCGTTGCTCGATGTCGTGCAGCAGCCAGCCCAGCAGGGCCGTTGCCGGGCCGAACACCAGCAGGTAGGGCAGGGCGAGCGTGCGATTGATGTGAGCGACCGTGGCGGGCTCCAGCGCCTGGAACAGCCCGAGCGCGACGGCATGCACCAGCAGGCCGAAGAGCAGCAGGCGCAGGAAGCCGATCGAGACCAGGCCACGCTGGCAGGCCCGGCGGTACAGCAGCCCCAGCCCACTTGATGCGAGAATGACCAGGGTGCCGACGACCAGCCCATTGCCGCCCAGGGCAATGCGCGCAGCGGCCGCCATGGCCGCCGAAATGACCGCGGGCACCCAGCCTCCGAACAGGGCCGCCATGCTCAGGACGACCGAGCGTGCGTCGAAGATCACGCCGGGCGCCAATTGCAGCGGCTTGACCATGCCGACGATGCAGATCGCACCGAACAGCACGCCCGACAGGATACGCTGGACCTGCTCATGGCGCGAGGGCAGGCGGGCAATGATGCTCTGCACGAAGCACAGCGCCAGCAAAAGGGCCGCTCCTTCAATCAGGGCCAGTGTCATGTGCGTCGACCGTTTGAACCTGTGGGTGTGCGCTGCATCATCGGCGATATCCCGGACGGCGTAAATTCAATGCCGGTGCGCGCTGCGCGGAGCCTGGTGCACCCTGTGCCCAGCGATCGCTGAAATCAAGACGGGCCAGCCTCCGAGGAGACTGGCCCGTTGACTTTTTGGTGCGGCTGGCAGGAATCGAACCCACGACCCCTTGGTTCGTAGCCAAGTACTCTATCCAGCTGAGCTACAGCCGCGAAGCGCACAAGTATAGCGTATTTTTTCGCCCAATTTGAACTTCCGATCACGGTCTCGTGTATCCCAGGCAGGCGCCCGCGTTGGGCATGCCTCGGCACTCGCGGTACAGGCGCCTCTCGCGCTCGGCGGTGGTTTCCCCCGAATTGTTTTGCGAAGGCTTGACCCTGGTGCCGTGCTTCTTGACCGTGACGTGTGCAGCGTTCGTGGATTTCTTGCTCTTTTTTGCCGCGTGCGTGCTCGGTGCCGCCAGCATCAGGCTGCTGACGGCGAGTGCAAGGGCCAGCAGCCTGATGGGGCGTGCGAGAGAAAATACCCGGTGAGAGCGGCTGGTCATGGCGTGGGCTAAGCGGCTGAAGGGGGGTGGCCGTGATCGTGACATCGGGCGGTGTCTTGCGGGCTCAGGGCAAGCGCCCATAGTCAGCCACGGCGCGGGGCTCTATAATCGGCAAGTTTTGCACGGTGCAAGACGCACGCCAGAGGCCGTTCCAGCCGCTGGCGCAAGTAACTCGGGGCCCTCCAGGCCGGTCTTTGAACAGAGACCCCTGTCGCAGGTGTTCCCACTGAAGGAAATACCATGATCTCTTCCACAGCCAAGGCCGAGGTAGTCAAGGCCAATGCCCGTTCCGCCGCGGACACGGGCAGCCCCGAGGTGCAGGTGGCACTGCTCACGGCGCGCATCAATGAACTCACGCCGCACTTCAAACAGCACCTGAAGGACCACCATGGTCGCCGCGGTCTGCTGCGCATGGTGAGCCGCCGTCGCAAGTTGCTCGACTACCTCAAGGACAAGGATGCCGAGCGCTACACGGCGTTGATCGCCAAGCTCGGCCTGCGCAAGTAAGCGCCGGTCCGCAGGATGACGCCTGTGCTGGATATTCTGGCCCAGGCGTTTTCTTCTTTTTCGGCAGGCACCAGACAGAGCGAAGCTGTGTCATTCCAAGTGGGCGTTGACTCCTTTTTTAAGAGTATGCAGCGCCCGTCTGGAATGGCATCGCGATCTGTTTGACCTGGAAACAAAGGCTGCACAACCGCAAGCAGCTATTTTCATTGGAGCAAACGATGACCATTTTCAACAAGACAACCAAGACCTTCCAGTGGGGCGAGCACACCGTCACGATGGAAACCGGCGAGATTGCCCGCCAGGCGAGCGGCGCGGTGCTGGTGCGCATCGACGACACCGTGGTGCTCGCTACGGTGGTCGCATCGAGGAACGCCAAACCCGGGCAGGATTTCTTTCCGCTGACGGTGGACTACATCGAGAAGACCTACGCCGCAGGCAAGATCCCCGGCAGCTTCTTCAAGCGCGAAGCCAAGCCCAGCGAGCATGAGACGCTCACCAGTCGCCTGATCGATCGCCCGATCCGCCCGCTGTTTCCCGAGGGTTTCTACAACGAGGTGCATGTGGTCATCCACACCATCTCGCTCAATCCCGAGGTGGACGCCGACATTGCCGCGCTGATCGCCACGAGTGCGGCGCTGGCCGTTTCCGGCATTCCGTTCAATGGCCCGATCGGTGCGGCGCGAGTGGGCTACATCAACGGCGAGTATGTGCTCAACCCCGGACAGACGGCGCGCAAGAGCAGCCAGCTTGACCTGGTCGTCGCGGGCACCGAGTCGGCCGTGCTGATGGTTGAGTCCGAGGCGCAGCAGCTGCCCGAGGACGTGATGCTGGGTGCCGTGGTCTATGGCCACGAGCAGGGCCGGATTGCGATCAACGCCATCCATGAACTGGTACGCGACGCCGGCAAGCCGGTGTGGGACTGGCAGCCCGCGCCCAAGGACGAGGCGCTGATCGCCAAGGTCAATGTGCTGGGCGAGGAAAAGCTGCGCGCCGCCTACCACCACCGCAACAAGCAGGTGCGCACGCAGGCCTGCCGCGAAGCCTACGCGGCGGTGAAGGCGGGGCTGACCGAGCAGGGTGTCGAGTTCGATTCCGTCGGTGTGGACAACCTGCTGTTCGAACTGGAAGCGCGCATCGTGCGCAGCCAGATTCTCGCGGGCGAGCCGCGCATCGACGGACGCGACACGCGCACCGTGCGACCGATAGAAATCCGCACCGGCGTGCTGCCGCGCACCCATGGCTCGGCACTGTTCACGCGCGGCGAGACGCAGGCCCTGGTGCTGACCACGCTGGGGACCGAGCGCGACGCGCAGCGCATCGATGCGTTGGCGGGCGAGTACGAAGACCGTTTCCTGTTCCACTACAACATGCCTCCCTTTGCCACCGGC
>JAIOIA010000038.1:0-17017 GCA_019912745.1 Comamonas sp.
TCTGAAGGCCGCTAAGCTCAGGTGCAGCACCACCAAATATAGTGCCGACAAAGAGCAGGACAACGCCTACGGCGGATATATGGACACCACCTGTAGCGGTTGTCTCGATCTTCTTTGAGACATCGGCAAGCAGTCCGGCGAACTGTCTAGCCTGCACATCCAGCGCTTTTTGTGCCTTATTCTCAGCTTGAAGAACCGCAATGTGTGTCTTCCCTTGGGCTTCCTCCAACTCTTTGATGATCTTTTCCAAGTGCTTCAAACGACCTTCAACCGTTTGATCAGCCGATGGGCCATGAGTTGAGTATCCGTATGCCTCGCCAACCATGCTGGGGAACATCCCATTCATGGAAGCCTCGATGACGCGCGGATGATACGAGGGGAACTCCTTGATCCATCGTTGGAACTGCGACCTCACGGTCGGCTGTCCAAAGTCAGCCCGCGTCTTCAGGATGCCCCACACCACGGTCAACACACCACCGAGTTGCAGGAGCATCCCAGTCAGACGGAAAGCCCTCTCCGACCACCCACACAACCATGTGGTGACGACGGACACCACTACCACGGCAACGGCCCACCAGTAGTACGGCGCGACTGGCATCCTACGCACCCAGAGACCCACGTATCGCAACCAGCGTACGAACCTCTTCATGATCCCCTCCTAGCAAATCAAACTGTTGGGCTATTTGTTGGGCTATTTCCACAGAAAAGAAAAAGGACTTAGCCCCTTGCGAAGCTAAGTCCTTGATATAAATGGTCGGCGTGGCGGGATTCGAACTCGCGACCCCTTGCACCCCATGCAAGTGCGCTACCAGGCTGCGCTACACGCCGAAGCGAGCGATTGTAGCGCGCTTGTCAGGCGTTCAATAGCAGCGCGCGGATATCTTCGAGCTCCGAGCGCAGCTGTGCGCTCGTCAGCGGTGGCGCCGTCACCTGCGCGGCTTCGGCCACGCCCGAGTGCGCGGTGTGTGCGAGATCGGCGCCGCCGCCTGCGTGCCCCAACTCCAGCAGCCGATTGCGCGCGCCGCTGATGGTGAAACCTTGCTCATACAGCAGTTCGCGGATGCGGCGAATCATCAGAACCTCGTGGTGCTGGTAATAGCGCCGATTGCCGCGGCGCTTCATGGGGCGCAACTGCGTGAATTCCTGTTCCCAATAACGGAGCACGTGCGCCTTGACGCTACACAGCTCGGCCACCTCACCAATGGTGAAGTAGCGTTTGGCGGGGATGGCGGGCAGCGTGGCACTCATGGTGGTCGAATCTGGAAAATGCACCCCAAACAATACAGGTTACCGCAGCGACGCGTGCGCGGGAAGCGACGGCGGGCATTGGGAGATCACTCCTGCAGCTGCTCCTTGAGTTTGTTGCTTGCATGAAACGTCACCACGCGCCGTGCCTCGATGGGGATGACTTCGCCCGTGCGCGGGTTGCGCCCCGGGCGCGGCGCCTTGGTGCGGATCTGGAAATTGCCGAAGTTGGAGAGCTTGACATCCTCGCCACGCGTGAGGCTTGTAACGATGAGGTCGAAGAATGCGTCCACCATGTCCTTGGCTTCGCGCTTGTTCAGCCCGATCTGCTCGAACAGCATCTCGGCCAGGTGAGCCTTGGTGAGCGCGGGTGTTTCCAGGCTTTCGACGGCCAGCTCGATCTCGAAGGGGGAAGGGCTCTCGCTCATCGCAATCGTGCTCCTGTGTGTTGCGCCAGTGCCTGCAGCACCTGCCTGACGGCGGCGTCGATGTCGGTATCGGTCAGCGTGGCGCTGCCGCTTTCCAGCGTGAGGCGCAAGGCCAGGCTCTTTTCTCCGGCGGCAAGGCCGCCCGACGCCGTACCGGCCTGGGGCCGGAAGACGTCGAACAGCACGCACGAGCGCAGCAGGGCGGACGTGCCCTGCACGGCCTGCATGACCTGCTGGTGCGTGACGCGCTCGGCCACGACGATGGCGATGTCGCGCTCGACGTGCTGCAGACGCGCCACCGGCGTGAAGGCCGGTATGGGGCGTTTGAGAACGGCATCGAAATCGAGCTCGAAGAGCATGGGCGCATGCGGCAGGTTCCAGGACTGGCGCCAGCGCGGGTGCAGCTCGCCGACGTGGCCGATGGCCCGGCCCTGCAGCAGCACGCGGGCGCAGCGCCCCGGGTGCATGGCGGGGTGCTCTGCGGATTCGAACGTGGGCTGCAGGGGGGCGAGCAAGGCCTGCACGTCGCCCTTGATGTCGAAGAAATCGACCGGGCGTTCTTTTTCACCCCATTGCAGCGGCGCCGCCGCACCATAGGCCAGCGCCGCGATGTGCACTGGCTGGGCATAGCCCTGCACGGTGGTGTCGGTGTCCTGCACGCTGGCATCACGCCGGTACACGCGGCCGACCTCGAAGATGCGCACGCGGGCCGCCTTGCGGTCCAGATTGAACTTGAGCGCCTGCATCAGCGAGCCCAGCAGGCTGGAGCGCATCACGCTCATCTGGCTGGCGATGGGGTTGAGCAGGCGAATCGGCGCGTCGTTGCCCGCGAGCTCGCGTTCCCAGCGTTCCTCGACGAAGCTGAAGTTCACTGTCTCCTGGTAGCCGAGCGCGGCCAGCTCGCGGCGCGCGGCGTAGCGGCTGCGTTCGCTCTCCGCGCGCAGGCGCGGCGTGATGCGACCCAGCGGCGCGTCGGCGGGCAGCTTCTGGTAGCCGATGAGGCGCGCGACTTCCTCGATCAGGTCTTCCTCGATGCGCAGGTCGAAGCGGTAGCTGGGCGGTGTGACGCTGATGACGCCATCGTGCTCGGTGGGCGCCAGGCCCAGGCGCGTGAGTGCATCCACGCACTGCGCCTGGGTGAGCGCCATGCCGATGACCTTGGCCGCGCGCGCCACGCGCAGTACCACCGGGGCGGGCGCGGGCATGTTGGGCTGCTGGTCGTCGATCGGGCCGCAGCGCGTGTCAGGCGTGCCGCAGATTTGCAGCACGAGTTCGGTAATGCGCTCGATGTGCTGCAGCGTCAAATCGGGGTCGACGCCGCGCTCGAAGCGGTGGCCGGCGTCGGTCGCGAAATTGAAGCGGCGCGAGCGCCCGGCAATGGCATCGGGCCACCAGAACGCTGCCTCGATGAAGATGTGCCGGGTGTCGTCGCTGACGGCCGTGGCGTCGCCGCCCATGATGCCCGCGAGCGATTCGAGCCCGTGGCGGTCGGCGATCACGCCCACCTGTTCATCCACCGTGACGGTATTGCCGTTGAGCAGCTTGAGCGTCTCGCCCGCGCGGCCCCAGCGCACGGTGAGCCCGCCCTCGATCTTGTCCAGGTCGAAGATGTGCGTCGGCCGTCCCAGCTCGAACATCACGTAGTTGGAGATGTCCACCAGCGGCGAGACGCTGCGCTGGCCGCAGCGCGCCAGGCGCTCGACCATCCATTGCGGAGTCTGCGCCCCGGGATTGATGTGGCGCACGATGCGTCCGGAAAAGCGCCCGCACAGGTCGGTGGCCTCGACGTGCACGGCCAGGTGCTCGTCGATGGCCGTGGCGGCCTTCGGAAACTGCGGGGTCTTGAGGGGCGCACCGGTGAGCGCGGCCAGCTCGCGAGCGACGCCGTAGACGCTCAGCGCATGCCCGAGGTTGGGCGTGAGCTTGAGCGTGAAGAGCGTGTCGTTGAGCCCGAGATGCTCGCGGATGTCCTGGCCGATGGGCGCGTCGGCCGCGAGTTCCAGCAGCCCGCCGTGATCCTGAGAGAGCTGGAGCTCGCGCGCCGAGCACAGCATGCCGTGGCTTTGCACCCCGCGCAGCTTGCCGACCTTGATGTGAAACGGCTTGCCGTCCTCGCCCGGCGGCAGCTCGGCGCCGACGAGCGCGCAGGGCACCCGGATGCCCACCCGTGCGTTGGGCGCGCCGCAGACGATGGTGAGCAGCTGCGGGCCGCCCGCATCGACCTGGCACACGCGCAGGCGGTCGGCATTCGGGTGGGGCTCGGCCTGCTTGATTTCGCCCACGACGATGCCGGAGAACGGCGGCGCGGCCGGCCGGGTCTCTTCCACCTCCAGGCCCGCCATGGTGAGCGTGTCGGCCAGCTCCTGCGTGCTCAGGGGTGGATTGCAGAATTCGCGCAACCAGGATTCAGGAAATTGCATGTTCGGTTTCTCGGGGATGCTCTTGAATGAGTAGCTTGCTGCGCTTGATGGATAAGAAATTCAAATATGAATTATTTTGAAATCAAGCCATGACGGGCGCTGATAGCTCTCATTTTGTTTACTGGAATTGCGACAGGAAGCGGATGTCACCATCGAAGAACAGCCGCAGATCATTCACACCATAGCGCAGCATGGTCAGGCGATCGGGCCCCATGCCGAAGGCGAAGCCGATGTAGCGCTCCGGATCGAGCCCCATGTGGCGCACCACGTTGGGATGCACCTGGCCCGAGCCCGCCACTTCCAGCCACTTGCCGGCCAGCGGCCCCGAAGGGAACTGGATGTCGATTTCGGCGCTGGGCTCGGTGAACGGGAAGAAGCTCGGGCGAAAGCGCAGCACCAGGTCGTCGTTCTCGAAGAAGGTCCTGCAAAAGCCCGTGAAGATGGTTTTGAGATCGCTGAAGCTCACGTTCTCGCCCAGCCACAGGCCTTCGCACTGGTGGAACATCGGTGAGTGCGTGGCGTCCGAATCGACGCGGTAGGTGCGCCCCGGCGCGATCACGCGGATGTCCGGCATGGCGCCGCCGTACAGCTGGCCCGAGCGCGGGTCGATCCCGTGGCCGTATTTGCGGATGTGGGCGTGGGCGTAGCGCACCTGCATCGGGCTGGTGTGCGGTCGCAGGTTCAGTGGCAGGCCGTCGGCGCTCTGGCCGTCGATGTAGAAGGTGTCCTGCATCGAGCGCGCCGGGTGGTTGGGCGGGTTGTTCAGCGAGGTGAAGCTGAACCAGTCGGTCTCGATTTCGGGGCCGTCGGCCACGTCGAAACCCATCGAGCCGAAGATGCCCTCGATGCGTTCCATCGTGAGCGTCACCGGGTGCAGGCCACCGCGCCCGTGCATGCGTCCGGGCAGCGTCACATCGAGCGCCTCGGCCTTCAGGTGCTGCGCCAGCTCCGCGTCCTGCAGCGCCTGGCGGCGCTCGGCCAGCAAGGTCTCTATCGCCTGCTTGGCCGCGTTGATCGCCGCGCCGCGCGTGCGCTTTTCCTCGGGGGAGAGCTGCGCCATGCCCTTCATCAACTCGGTCAGGCGCCCCGACTTGCCGATGTATTGCGCCTTGGCGTTTTCCAGCTCGGCAGGCTGGGCCGCGGCGGCAAATTGTTGGCGGGCGCTTTCAACCAGGGTATCGAGATCGTTCATGGCGGTATTCATGCAAAAGAAACGAGGGCCAGTGCCTTTTCAAGCTCTGGCCCTCGTGGGTGGCGCGCTGGCAGCTATCGAAGCGATAGTCGCCGCTCGCGGACTCAGGCGGCCAGCTTGGCCTTGACCTGCTCCACGATGCTGCCAAAGGCGGCTTCGTCGTGCACCGCGAGGTCGGCCAGCATCTTGCGGTCAATCTCGATCGCGGCCTTCTTCAGGCCGTTGGTGAACTGGCTGTAGGTCAGGCCCTGCGCACGCACGGCGGCGTTGATGCGGGTGATCCACAGACGACGGAAGACGCGCTTCTTGTTGCGGCGATCACGGTAGGCGTACTGGCCCGCCTTCATCACCGCCTGTTTGGCGATGCGATAGACGTTGCCGCGACGACCGCGAAAACCCTTGGCAAGAGCGAGGACTTTTTTGTGACGGGCACGAGCCGTAACACCACGTTTGACGCGAGACATGTGATTTCTCCTTGTTCGTCAGTGAATTACAGACCGGCCATGGGCATCATCTTGGCGATGGAACCCATGTCTCCGTCATGCACCGCGACCATGCCACGCAACTGGCGCTTGTTCTTGGTGCTCTTCTTGGTCAGGATGTGGCGCTTGAACGCCTGGCCCCGCTTGACGGTGCCCCCTGGACGAACGCGGAAACGCTTTTTCGCGCCGCTCTTGGTCTTCATCTTGGGCATTTGCATGCTCCCCCTTTATTTGTGCTCGTGAGGCGTTTGCGCACCATTGCGCACCCTTGCAGGCCCCGAGCCACTTTTGAACGGACAGGCCTTGCGGCGCTGCCCGTGCGGCGGTGCGTTCACACTGCCTGTTGGCACGCCGGCAGGCCGACGCGCCACATTCCTTCATCCTTGCGCCGTGGCCGTCGTGCCGCTGGCTGGCGCAGGCGCCGGTGCCTTGGCGGCGGCGCCCGGCTTCTTGCGCGCCGGGGCGATCATCATGATCATCTGGCGGCCTTCGAGCTTGGGAAACTGCTCCACCAAGATGGTGTCGGCCAGCTCGTCACGCACGCGATTGAGCAGGTCCAGGCCAAGGTTCTGGTGCGTGATTTCGCGACCGCGAAAGCGCAGCGTCACCTTCACCTTGTCGCCATCGGCCAGGAAGCGGCGGATGTTGCGCATCTTGATGTTGTAGTCGCCATCATCGGTACCGGGGCGGAACTTGACTTCCTTGATGTCGATGACGGTCTGCTTGGCCTTGGCCTCGGCCGCCTTCTTCTGTTCCTGGTACTTGAATTTGCCGTAATCCATCAGGCGGCAGACCGGCGGGTTGGCCGTGGCGGCAATTTCCACCAAGTCCACGTCCAGATCGCCCGCCATGCGCAGGGCTTCCTGCAGGCTCACGATGCCGATGGCTTCGTTGTCCGGCCCGGAAAGACGCACTTCGGGCGCCATGATTTCACGATTGAGCCGATGCTTGCGTTCCTCGCGGTGACGGCGGTCACGGTATTCAGTAGCGATGGTTTTCACCTCTGTTCAATTTGACTACGAAAAGCGTAGCCGCTCGCGCACGTCCGGCGTGCACCAAAGCATGGTTTGACCACAATCATTCAAGCCTTGGAGGCGATGTCCCGTGCGATCCGTTCGACGAAAGCGTCGAGAGACATCACGCCCAGGTCCACATTGCCCCGGGCACGCACCGCGACTGCGCCAGCCGCCTTCTCCTTGTCGCCCGCGACGAGGATATACGGGGGCTTTTGCAGCGCCTGCTCACGTATTTTATACGTAATCTTTTGGTTGCCGAGCGCGGTCACTACTCTAAGGTCTTGATTCGGCAATACTTTTTTGAGTTTTTCGGCGATTTTGCGACAGTAGTCGGCCTGGGCGTCGGTGATGTTGAGCACCACCACCTGCACCGGAGCGAGCCAGGCCGGCAGGGCACCGGCATGCTGCTCGATCAGGATGCCGATGAAGCGCTCCAGGCTGCCGACGATCGCCCGGTGCAGCATCACCGGGCGGTGGCGCGCGCCGTCTTCACCCACGTATTCGGCGTCGAGCCGTTCGGGCATGGAGAAGTCCACCTGGATGGTGCCGCACTGCCACTGACGACCGATAGCGTCCTTGAGCGTGTACTCGATCTTGGGGCCGTAGAACGCGCCTTCGCCGGGCGAGAGTTCGTAACGGCAACCCGAGGCGTCCAGGCTCTCGATCAGCGCCGCCTCGGCCTTGTCCCAGACCGCGTCGGATCCGATGCGCGCCTCGGGGCGCGTGGCGATCTTGTAGATGATGTCCTGGAAGCCGAAGTCGGCATAGACTTTCTGCAGCACGCGCGTGAACGCGAGCACCTCGCTCTGGATCTGATCCTCGGTGCAGAAGATGTGCCCATCGTCCTGCGTGAAGGCGCGCACGCGCATGATGCCGTGCAGGCCGCCCGTGGGCTCGTTCCTGTGGCACTGGCCGAATTCGCCGTAGCGCAGCGGCAGGTCGCGGTAACTCTTGACGCCCTGCTTGAAGATCAGGATGTGGCCCGGACAGTTCATCGGCTTGAGTGCGTAGTCGCGCTTCTCGCTCTCCGTCGTGAACATGTTCTCGCGGTACTTGGCCCAGTGCCCGGTCTTTTCCCAGAGCGTCTTGTCCAGGATCTGGGGCGCCTTCACTTCCTGGTAGCCGTTGTCGCGGTACACCTGCCGCATGTACTGCTCCACCTCCTGCCAGATGGACCAGCCGCGCGGGTGCCAGAACACCGTGCCCGGCGAATGCTCGTCGATGTGAAACAGATCGAGCTCGCGCCCAAGCCGGCGGTGGTCGCGCTTCTCGGCCTCTTCGAGCATCGTGAGGTACTGCTGAAGGTCGTCCTTGCTCGCCCAGGCCGTGCCGTAGATGCGCTGCAGCATCTCGTTGTGATGATCGCCGCGCCAATAGGCCCCGGCCACCTTCATCAGCTTGAAGTGCTTGAGCTTGCCGGTGCTCGGCACGTGCGGGCCGCGGCACAGGTCTTCGAAGCCGCCTTCGCGGTACAGGCTCACCTCCTGGTCCTGCGGAATGCTCTGGATGATCTCGGCCTTGTAGTGCTCGCCCAGCCCCTTGAAATACGCCACGGCGGCGTCACGCGGCAGCACGCGGCGCGTGACGGGCTCGTCCTTCGCGGCAAGTTCGGCCATGCGCTTTTCAATCGCGGCCAGGTCCTCAGGTGTGAAAGGGCGTTTGTAGCTGAAGTCGTAGTAGAAGCCGTTTTCGATCACCGGGCCGATCGTGACCTGCGCGTCCGGAAACAACTCCTTGACGGCGTAGGCCAGCAGGTGAGCGGTGGAATGGCGGATGACTTCCAAGCCCTCGGCGTCCTTGGCCGTGAGGATGGCGAGCCGGCTGTCGCAAGCGATGGAAAAGCTGGTGTCGACCACCTTGTCGTCCACCTTGCCCGCGATGGCGGCCTTGGCCAGTCCCGCTCCGACCGATGCGGCAACGTCGGCGACGGTGACGGGCCCCGGAAACTGGCGCTGCGAACCGTCGGGGAGAGTGATCTGAACCATGGCGTGATCCTTGGAAATAGAGCGTTCGAAAAACAAAAAAGCGCGGAACAAGGGTCCGCGCTGGCAAGTTGGGGCAAGGAGATTTGAAGCAGGCGCGAACCATCAGCCCTGGGGGCCGAAATCCTTTGGCGTGGTAGTTCGCGGTGTCATAACCGATGATGCCTTTCTCGCCCTTGTTGCTCGAAATAGCGTTGATTTTAGCCCGATCGCCGTTTTACGCCACGCAGTCGGCGAAATAGCGCATCGTGCCGTTTTCATCCTCGATCTCGACAAGGCCGTGGATGTCGGTCTCGAACCCCGGACACAGGCGCGAGAACTCGCGCGCGAACTTCAGGTAATCGACGATCTTGCGGTTGAACACCTCGCCCGGAATGAGCAACGGAATGCCGGGCGGGTAGGGCGTGATGAGGCTCGTGGTCACGCGCCCTTCGAGCTGGTCGATCTCCACGCGTTCGGTCTTGCGCGCGGCAATGTGAGCGAAGGCGTCGCTCGGCTTCATCGCCGGGGTCAGCGGCGAGAGGTACATCTCGGTGGTCAGGCGTGCAACGTTGTAGCGTGCGTACAGCTCGTGCACGTGCTGGCACAAATCCTTCAGGCCCATGTGCTCGTAGCGCCGGTGCTGCTGGCAGAACTCGGGCAGGATGCGCCACATCGGATGGTTCTTCTCGTAGTCGTCCTTGAACTGCTGCAGCGCCGTGAGCATGGTGTTCCAGCGGCCCTTGGTGATGCCGATGGTGAACATGATGAAGAAACTGTAGAGCCCCGTCTTCTCGACCACCACCCCATGCTCGGCCAGGTACTTGGTGACGATGCTCGCGGGAATGCCCACCTTATGGAACTTGCCGTCCAGATCCAGTCCCGGCGTGACGATGGTCGACTTGATCGGGTCGAGCATGTTGAAGCCGTCGGCCAGGTCGCCGAAGCCATGCCATTTGCTGCCGTTCTTGCGGCCCTTGCCGTCGCTGCGAATGATCCAGTCCTCGGCGCGGCCGATGCCTTCCTCGGCGATCTTTTCCGGCCCCCAGACCTTGAACCACCAGTCGTCCTTGCCGAATTCCCGTTCCACCTTGCGCATCGCACGACGGAAGTTCAGCGCTTCCAGGATCGACTCCTCCACCAGCGCCGTGCCACCCGGCGGCTCCATCATCGCGGCGGCGACGTCGCAGCTGGCGATGATGCTGTACTGCGGGCTCGTGGAGGTGTGCATCAGGTAGGCCTCGTTGAACAGGTGCCGGTCGAGCTTGGTCGTCTGGCTGTCCTGCACCAGCACGTGCGACGCCTGGCTGATGCCCGCGAGCAGCTTGTGAATCGATTGCGTCGCGTACACCACTGATTTTTTCGGCCGCGCGCGCTTCTTGCCCATGGCGTGGTAGTTGCCATAGAACGGGTGAAAGGCCGCGTGCGGCACCCAGGCTTCGTCGAAGTGCAGGTTGTCCACATAACCGTCGAGCAGGCCCTTGATGGTCTCGGTGTTGTAGAGCACGCCATCGTAGGTGGACTGCGTGAGCGTGAGGATGCGTGGGCGCACTTTCTTCGCATCCACCCCTTTGAGCAGCGGGTTGGCGCGGATCTTGGCCTGGATGGTGGCGGGCTCGAATTCGCTTTGCGGAATCGGGCCGATGATGCCGAAATGGTTGCGCGTGGGCTTGAGGAACACCGGAATCGCGCCCGTCATGATGATCGAGTGCAGGATGGACTTGTGGCAGTTGCGATCCACCACCACCACGTCGCCCGGCGCCACCGTGTGGTGCCAGACCATCTTGTTGCTCGTCGAGGTGCCGTTGGTCACGAAGAAGCAGTGGTCGGCGTTGAAGATGCGCGCCGCGTTGCGCTCGCTCTCGCCGATCGCGCCGTCGTGGTCCAGCAGCTGCCCCAGCTCCTCGACGGCATTGCACACGTCCGCGCGCAGCATGTTCTCGCCGTAGAACTGGTGGTACATCTGGCCGATGGGGCTTTTCAGGAAGGCGACGCCGCCCGAGTGCCCCGGACAGTGCCAAGAGTAGGAGCCGTCCTCAGCGTAGTCGAGCAGCGCCTTGAAGAAGGGCGGCTGGATGGTCTCCAGGTAGCTCTTGGCCTCGCGGATGATGTGGCGCGCGACGAACTCCGGCGTGTCCTCGAACATGTGGATGAAGCCGTGCAGCTCGCGCAGGATGTCGTTGGGCAGGTGGCGGCTGGTCTTGGTTTCGCCGTAGATGTAGATCGGCACGTCCACGTTCTTGCGCCGCACCTCGCCGATGAAGGAGCGCAGGCTGTGCACGATCGGATCCTGTCCCGCGCCTAGCGTGAACTCCTCGTCGTCGATCGACAGGATGAAGGCGCTGGCCCGGCTTTGCTGCTGCGCGAACTGCGTGAGGTCGCCGTAGCTGGTGACGCCCAGCACCTCGAAGCCTTCCTCCTCGATCGCCTGCGCGAGCGCGCGGATGCCCAGGCCCGAGGTGTTGTCGGAACGGTAGTCCTCGTCGATGATGACGATGGGAAAACGAAATTTCATGCGCTGCCTCCGGCAAGCTCTGGGTGACCAAACGGCGCGAAGTGTATGAAAAAAGGCGGGCGGGTGCGTTGTGCGCGCCGACCTTGACGCAGAATGCGACTACCCTCGGGCCTGCGTTTCGAGAAATACGGAGACTTTGCCATGGAACTGAACGCTGCCACGCTCTGGTGGCTGGCCACGGGAGTGGTGGTGATCGTCGAGCTGCTGAGCGGCACCTTTTATCTGCTGATGCTGGCCATCGGCCTGGCTGCCGGGGCGATCGCGGCGCACCTGGGGCTGGCGGGCGTGGCGCAGATCGTGGTGTGCGCGGTGATCGGCTCGGGGGCCGTCTTCGCGGCGTATTGGGTCAAGCGCCACCGCCCGGGCGACCCACCCGCGCGTGCGGATCGCAGCGTCAACCTTGACGTGGGAGAACGGATCCAGGTGGACGCATGGGAACCCGATGGAACCGCTATGGTGAAATACCGCGGCGCCAACTGGACGGCCATCCACCGGCCGGATGTCGCGCCCGTGCCAGGGCCGCATCGCGTGGTCGAACTGGTCGGCAACCGCTTGATGCTGGAACCCGTCTAGCGCGGCCGAATACCGAAATTGAAACACCGATAGGGGGAGTTGACCGTGGAAATCGCCATTGCCATTTTCATCATCGCCGTGATCTTCATCGTTCGTGCGGTGAAAATCGTTCCACAACAGCATGCCTGGGTCGTGGAGCGCCTGGGCAAGTACGCCGGCACCCTGGCGCCGGGACCGAAATTCATCATTCCGTTCGTCGACCGGGTGGCCTACAAGCACAGCCTCAAGGAAATCCCGCTGGACGTGCCCAGCCAGGTCTGCATCACGCGCGACAACACGCAGTTGCAGGTCGATGGCGTGCTGTATTTCCAGGTGACCGACCCGATGCGGGCGAGCTACGGATCGAGCAACTACGTCGTCGCCATCACGCAGCTGGCGCAGACTACGCTGCGCAGCGTGATCGGCAAGCTCGAACTGGACAAGACCTTCGAGGAGCGCGACATCATCAACGCTCAGGTTGTCCAGGCCATCGACCAGGCGGCGCTCAACTGGGGCGTGAAGGTGCTGCGCTACGAAATCAAGGACCTCACGCCGCCTGCCGAAATCCTGCGCGCCATGCAGGCCCAGATTACCGCAGAGCGCGAAAAACGCGCGGTGATCGCCACGTCCGAAGGCAAGCGTCAGGAAGAAATCAACCTGGCTGAAGGCCAGAAGCAGGCCGCGATTGCCAAGTCCGAGGGTGAGAAGCAGGCGCAGATCAACAATGCCGAGGGCGAGGCCTCCGCCATCACGGCGGTGGCCGTCGCCACCGCCGAGGCGATCGAGCGCGTCGCGGCGGCCATCCGCCTGCCGGCGGGCGACCAGGCGGTGCAGCTCAAGGTGGCAGAAAAAGCCGTGGATGCCTACAGCCGCGTGGCATCGGAAGCGACCACCACGCTGGTCGTGCCGAGCAACATGACGGAGGTGTCTGCCCTGATCACGTCGGCAATGAAGATGTTCCAGTTGGGGCAGCGTGCAAGCTGATTCCGCATCGTTTCCTTGCCTGCCAACAGCCGCCACACATTCATCATACCGAGACGATGTTTCTGACGATCCCCACCCTGCTGACCTGGGCGCGCATTGTTGCCATTCCATTGATCGTCGGCGTGTTCTATCTGCCCCTGGCGAGCGGGACGCGCAACGAAGTGGCGACGGTGCTGTTCGTCGTCTTTGCGGCAACCGACTGGTTCGATGGTTATCTTGCGCGCAAACTTGATCAGACCTCCGCGTTTGGCGCGTTTCTCGACCCGGTCGCGGACAAGTTCCTGGTGAGTGCGTCGCTCCTGGTGCTGGTGCACCTGCATCGCGTGGACGTGTTTGTCGCGCTCATCATCATCGGGCGTGAAATCGCGATCAGCGCACTGCGCGAGTGGATGGCGCACATCGGCGCCAGCAGAAGTGTGGCCGTGCACATGCTGGGCAAGCTCAAGACCACGGTGCAGATGATTGCCATTCCCTTTCTGTTGTACGACGGGCGGATTCTGGATTGGGTAGACACGGGCGCCTGGGGAACATGGCTCATCTGGCTGGCGGCGGTGCTGACCGTGTGGTCCATGGCGTACTACCTGCAGCGTGCCCTGCCGGAAATCCGGGCGCGGGCCAAGTAAGCGGGGGCATGGCGCCGGGCCTGCGTGACCGCGAGAAATGCGACTAGAATTTGCCCGGTCGCGAATCAGGATTCAGACGGATTGACACCTGAAAGTGCGGCGGTTTTAATGGGTGCGGCTGCCGGATGCAGCCGCTGGTGCTTCACTCGTCGGCGCACCCGGAGCTGGCTTCGGTTTGGCGTGTGGGCATGAGACAGAATCAACTATTTCATTCATCCTTTCCCTGAGAGGCTCCTTGTGAACAAAACCGAACTGATCGAGCACATTGCAAACCACGCTGACATCTCCAAGGCGGCCGCCACGCGGGCGCTGGAGTCCACCATCGACGCCGTCAAGAAGACGCTGAAGAAAGGTGGAACGGTGTCGCTCGTCGGGTTCGGAACCTTTGCCGTGGGCAAGCGTGCTGCGCGCACGGGCCGCAATCCCCGCACCGGCGCGACGATTAAAATCAAGGCAGCCAAGGTGCCGAAGTTCCGTCCCGGCAAGGCATTGAAGGATGCCTTGAACTGATGGTCGATTGATGCAAGGGTGCTTAGCTCAGTTGGTAGAGCGGCGCCTTTACACGGCGTAGGTCGGCGGTTCGAGACCGTCAGCACCCACCAATCACAACGCGAAGGCGAACATCGGGTTCGCCTTTTGTTTTGCTGTCGTTACGAGAAACCAGTCCATGTTTGAAGCCATCCGAAAGCACTCCAAGGTCGTCATGGGGATCTTGTTTTTGCTGATCATCCCCTCTTTCGTGCTCTTCGGAATCGATGGCAACTACTTCACCGAGAAAAGCGCAACCGTGGCCAGCGTGGATGGCAAGGCCATAACGCAGACCGAGTGGGACAACGCCCACCGCGCCGAGAGCGACCGGATCCGTGCCCAGCAGCCGGGTATCGACGGCAAGCTGCTCGATTCGCCTCAGGCGCGCTATGCCACGCTGGAAAAGCTCGTGCGTGATCGGGTGCTTTCAGCCGCTGCACGGCACATGCATCTGATGGCCAGCGACGCGCAGCTGGCTCGCGAGCTCCAGCAAATTCCGGCGATCGCGCAGTTGCGCAAGCCCGATGGCAGTCTCGACACGCAGGCGTACCGCGCATTGGTGGCCGCGCAGGGCCTGACTCCGGAAGGGTTCGAGGCGCAACTGCGCAATGAGCTTTCCGTCAATCAGGTGCTTGGCGGGGCCGTGTCCACTTCCTTTGCCAGCCCCGTGGAAAGCAAATTGGGGCTGGATGCGCTTTTGCAGCGCCGCGAAATCCAGATCGCGCGTTTTGATGCGAAGGACTATGTCGCTAAGGTGACGGTGGACGATGCACAGATGCAGGCGTTCTACGCGGCGCACCCGGAGTTGTTCCGTCAGACCGAAGAGGCGTCCGTGGAGTACGTCGTGCTGGACTTGGACGCCATCAAGAATGGCCTGTCGGTGAACGAAGACGACCTGCGCACGTACTACAAGGAAAACCAGGATCGGCTGGCGGGCAAGGAGGAGCGACGCGCCAGCCATATCCTTATCAATGCACCCAAGGATGAACCGGCTGCCGAGCGGGAGAAGGCCAGGCAGGAGGCCCAGGAACTGCTTGCCCAGGTGCGCAAGGATCCGTCCAGCTTCGCCGAACTGGCCAAGAAGTACTCCCAGGATCCGGGTTCCGCACCGCAGGGCGGCGATCTGGGATTCTTCGCGCGCGACGCCATGGTCAAACCTTTCGCGGATGCTGTTTTTGCGATGAAGAAGGGCGATATCAGCGATGTGGTGGAGACCGATTTTGGTTACCACATCATCAAGCTGACCGACGTCAAGACGCCGAAAGTACCGAGCTTTGATGAAGTCCGCCCGAAGCTCGAGGCCGAACTGCGCCAGCAACAGGCGCAACGCAAGTTTGCCGAAGTGGCCGAAACGTTCTCCAATCTCGTCTATGAGCAGCCCGATAGTCTCCAGCCGGTAGCCGACAAGCTGAAATTGAAGATCCAGACGGCAACGGGCGTGATGCGCAAGCCGCAGGCGAACGCCAAGGGAGCGTTGGCCAATCCGCGTTTCCTCGAGGCACTGTTCGCACCGGAGTCGATCCAGAGCAAGCGCAACACCGAAGCCACGGAAATCGGCAGCAACGTGCTGGTAGCCGGCCGGATCACGGCGTATCAGCCGGCCGAGGCCTTGCCTTTCGACAAGGCCAAGGATCGGGTTCGCAGTGCCTACGTCGCGCAGCAATCGGCCGATCTTGCTCGTGCCGATGGCTTGGCGAAGCTGGCGCAGTGGCAAAAGTCGCCTGACAGCGCAAGCGGATTGGCCCCGGCGATCACGATTTCGCGTGATCAACCCCAGGGGCAGCCGCCCAAGCTGGTGAGCGCGGTGTTGGGTGCTCCGGCCGAACAACTGCCCGCGTGGGCCGGTGTCGACCTCGGGCCGCAGGGTTACGCCATTGCGAAGATCGAGCGTATCGTGCCGCGCAGCGACGATGATGCGCAGCAAAGGGCCATGCAGCAGCAGTATCTGCAGGCGTGGACGCAGGCGGAAGCGCTCGCTTATTACGATGTCCTCAAGCAGCGCTACAAGGCGCAGATCAAGGTGGAACGCCCTGCGACGCAAACTGACGATCAGGAGTAGTCGGGCAGGTTTCGTGCGGGGAATACCAACTATAATGGACAGCTGCGGTGGCTGTAGCTCAGTTGGTAGAGTCCAGGATTGTGATTCCTGTTGTCGTGGGTTCGAGCCCCATCAGCCACCCCAGAAAAATTGCAGAAAAAGGCCTTCAGGACATGGAAGGCCTTTTTCATTGGCGCGGAATCACGCAGGCGTCTGTGTGCGCAGGTTCAGAAGCGCTGCTTCGATGGCGGCGGCAGTGGCCAGGGGTTGTTCCATGGGGAAAAGGTGGCTGCCGTCGAGCATCATGATCCGGCCTTGGGTGATCCGCTCGGTCATGGCCATACCGACCTGGTGCGCCTCGTGCGACGCCCTGCCGCCGATGAATGCAACGGGGCATTGCAGTGGATGGCGGCGAAACAGCTGGGCGAGATTGTGCGGCAGCGTGTTGTAGATCTGCGTTTCCACCTTGCGGTCAAAGGCCAGGGTGCAGCCCCCCGCCTGCTCCTGCGTCAGGCCACTGGCGATGTAGTCCTGCAGCACCTCTGGCTTCCAGTGGATGAACGCCTTTTTCCGCTGAAAGTACTCCAGCGCTTCCTGCCGGCTCGGCCATGAGTCACGGCGGGCGCGGCTGATACGGCCGGGGGTGAGCGCCCCGATCGCCTGCACTTGCTTGGCTACGCCTACGGCGCCCGCCTTCCAGCCGCCCACCAGCGGTGAATCCAGCAGCAGCACCCCGCGCGCGAGTTCGGGGCGTCTGGCTGCGGCCATGATGCTCAGGTAGCCACCGAGAGAGTGGCCTACGAGAAAGGCGCGCTCGCCAGTGCGCTGCTGCAAGTCTGCGGCGTGGTCGGCGAGCTGCTCGACGAGGTGGATCCAGTTGTTCGTGACCGGGTAGCGCGGATCATGGCCGTAGCGCTCGATGGCATGAACTTCAAAACCACGTTCGCGCAGTGCGTTGAACAGGATACGGTAGGTCCCTGCTGGAAAGCTGTTGGCGTGCGAGAAGACGATGGGGATCATGAAGAGGATCCGA
>JAIOIA010000039.1:0-3116 GCA_019912745.1 Comamonas sp.
ACACGCTGGCGCGCACACGGTAGCGCGCGCCGGGCTCGATCTGCGCCTGCCGATACGCCAGACGCACCGCATAGGGCGGTGCGCCCGCGTCATCCAGGCGCTGGCGCGCGAGCACCGTGGGCGGTGCGCCGTCGCCGTCCCAGCGCAGCAGCGCCGCCTCGAAGACGACGGGCGCAGGGAGGGCGACCGGCTGGCGCGTGACGGCCGCGCCCGTGATCCACGCATCGGGGGATGGCACGCTCGCGCAGCCAACGAGCCAGAGCGCCGCGAGCAGCGCCCCGGCGCCTGCCCGGCGCGCGGACATCAACTCAGCACGACGCTGGACAGCCGCCTGCGGTAAGTGGCCACCACAGGGTCTTGCGGCGGAATCTGGCCGTCGGCCACCTTGACCTCGGGCGGCTCGATCAGGTCGAGGATGGCGACGTAGGCCTTGCGCGCCGCGCCCTCGTTCCAGCCCTTGTCGCGCATGAGGATTTCCAGCAGTTCATCCATCGCGTCCGTGAAGCGGTGCACGGCCAGCAGGATGCGCGCGCGGTCCAGCCGCGCCTCGAAATCGCGCTTGTTGGCCGCGATCCGGCCATCGAGCGCGACGATGGCGCTCTCGCCCCCGGGCTGGGCCGCGAGGAAGTCAATGGCATTGATCCACAACTGCAGCGCCGCGAGCCGCCGCGAGATCTCCACCTTCGCGGCCACGGGCGCGAACGCCACCTTGGCGGCATCGAGTTCGCCGCGCTGCAACAGCAGCTTGACGAGGTCGAAGCGCGCGTCGTCATTGGCCGGGTCGGCCGCCACGGCGTCCTGCAGCTTCCGCAGGGCACTGGCGTCGTCCAGCGGCTCGGGCGCTTCGGGCTCCCCCCCGTCCCCGGGCTGCTCATCGGCCGGGGGCAGGTGCTTGTCCAGGAAGGCGCGCACCTGGCTCTCGGGCAGCGCGCCCATGAAGCCGTCAACCGGCTGGCCGTCCATCATCAGCACCACGGTGGGGATGCTGCGCACGCCGAACATCGCCGCGAGCTGCTGCTCCTGGTCGGAATCGATCTTCACCAGCTTGAAGCGCCCGGCGTAGTCCGTCTCGAGCTTTTCAAGGATGGGGCCCAGCGTCTTGCACGGGCCGCACCACGGGGCCCAGAAATCCACCAGCACGGGCACCTCGCTGGATGCGGCAATCACCTCGGCTTCGAAACTCGATACGGTGACGTCAATCATGGCTATGCTCCTGAAGAACGCTCCCGGCACACGGCATGCCGGGAAGGATGCGTCGATTGTCCGGCATCCAGGACGTTCCACACGGGCGCACGGGCCGCGGCGCCGACGGTGCGACCGGCACGCTCGTAAAATCGGCGCTCGTCGACAGCCCGGGCGCGCCACGCCGCGCCAAGCCCCATGAATCCCATCCAGATCGGCGTGGTCATGGGTTCTTCCAGCGACTGGGAGACCCTGCAGCACGCCGTCGCCATCCTGCAGCACTTCGCCGTGGCGCACGAGGCGCGCGTGGTCTCCGCGCACCGCATGCCCGACGAGATGTTCGCCTACGCCGAGCAGGCGGCGGCGCGCGGCCTCAAGGCCATCATCGCGGGCGCCGGCGGTGCGGCGCATCTGCCGGGCATGCTCGCGGCCAAGACCACGGTGCCGGTGCTGGGTGTGCCCGTCGCCAGCCGCCACCTGCAGGGTGTGGATTCGCTGTACTCCATCGTGCAGATGCCCAAGGGCGTGCCGGTGGCCACCTTCGCCATCGGACCGGCCGGGGCGGCCAATGCGGCGCTGTTCGCCGTGGCACTGCTGGCGGGCGAAGCACCGGCGCTGCGCGAGCGGCTCGAGGCCTACCGGCGCGAGCAGACCGCGGCCGCGCAGGCCATGCGGCTGCCACCGGCCGCGCCATGACGCAAGGCGTGATCCTGCCGGGCGCCACGCTCGGCGTGCTCGGTGGCGGGCAGCTCGGGCGCATGTTCGTGCACGCGGCGCAGACCCTGGGCTACTTCACCGCCGTGCTCGACCCCGATGCCGACAGTCCCGCCGGGCGCGTGAGCCACCACCACATCCGCGCCGAATACGAAGACGCGCAGGGCCTGGACGAACTCGCCCGGCTGTGCGCCGCCGTCACCACCGAATTCGAGAACGTGCCCGCGAGCGCGCTGCGCACGCTAGCGCAGCGCGTCGCCGTCTCGCCCGACGCCCATGCGGTGGCCGTGGCGCAGCACCGCGCGCGCGAGAAGGCGCATTTCGTGCACTGCGGTGTGCCGGTGGCGCCGCATGCGGTGATCGAAACCGCCGAACAGCTCGCGGCCGCGGCCAAAGCGTTGCTGCCCGGCATCCTCAAGACCGCCACGCTGGGCTACGACGGCAAGGGCCAGGCGCGCGTGCAGACGCCCGCCGAGCTCGCCGCCGCCTGGGAACAACTCGCACGCGTGCCCTGCGTGCTCGAAAAACGCCTGCCACTGTCGCTGGAATGCTCGGTGGTGCTGGCGCGGGGGCGTGATGGCACCATGGTGAGCCTGCCGGTGCAGCGCAACCTGCACCGCGACGGCATTCTCGCGGTGACCGAGGTTTTTGATGGAAATCTGCCTCAAACCATTGTCCAACAGGCGCTGTCAGCTGCCGAATCAGTAGCGCGAGAACTGGCTTATGTCGGTGTGCTCTGCGTTGAATTCTTCGTGCTGCAGGACGGCTCGCTCGTGGTCAACGAGATCGCGCCGCGCCCGCACAACAGCGGGCACTGGAGCATCGACGGCTGCGACGTCTCGCAGTTCGAGCTGCAGGTGCGCGCCATGACCGGCCTGCCGCTCGCGGCGCCGCGCCAGCACAGCCCGGCCGTCATGCTCAACCTGCTGGGCGACCTGTGGTTCGCGCACTCGGCCAGCGCCGCCACGCCGCCGTGGGACGCGGTGCTGCGCCTGCCTGGCGCCCACCTGCACCTGTACGGCAAGCGCGAGGCGCGGCGCCGGCGCAAGATGGGGCATCTCACTCTCACCGGCGCCACGCCCGAGGCGGCGCGCGCCACGGCGTTGCAAGCCGCGCGCATCCTCGGCATCGACGCCTTCTGAGCCATGATGCTCGACGGTACGCTTCAAAGCTCCGTGCAGGCGGCCGTCACGGCGCTGGCGCGCGGCGAGCTGCTGGGC
>JAIOIA010000040.1:0-4479 GCA_019912745.1 Comamonas sp.
GCGCCGCCTGAACCAGGCAGGCGCGCGCCCGCTCGTCGTGCTCACCGTGGCCGTCGGGCTGCAGCGCCGCCAGCGCCAGCAGCGCCCCCACCTGCGCCTGCGCCTGCGCATCGCCGCCATCCGCGGGCTCCAGCCACTGCAGGCCATCGTCGCCCAACGCCACCAGCACCAACGGCTGCAGCGTATCTGCGGGCACCAGCGCCCTGCCATCGGCCAGGCGCTGCACCACGCCCTCCTCGGCGCGCCGCTGCCACGTGCGCACGCTGCGCCCCGAGAGCGCGGCGGCGGCATTCAAGCTCAAAACGATGATGGAGCAGGTAACGGACATGCGGAGATTCTAGAGTTCATGCCAAGTTGTCGGCAAAAAACGGCGACACCCCCTTCATGCGAGCCATTTGTCACCCATTGAGGTCGACAAAAGTCCCTCGCTTGCCCGGCAACCCCCGCGTCCGCCTGCGGACCAAGTGTGCGCCCCAAGCTGGCACGCAAACTGCGTGCATGTTGGTCGTGCGGTGGCGCACTATGTGTCTCCAAGGTCTCACTACCCACTCGAAGGAAATTGACATGCAAGTCTTGAAGAAAGCGCAACAAGGTTTCACCCTGATCGAATTGATGATCGTGGTGGCCATCATTGGTATTCTGGCTGCGGTGGCTTTGCCGGCATATCAGGATTACACCGTGCGTTCCAAAGTGTCGGAATTGCTCATTGCAGCATCCTCGCCCAAGGCCTTGGTGAGCGAAGCCTTCCAGTCTGACGGCACGGCCGGCGTGAAGGCCGCAGCGGACGAATACAACGCACGTGGTGCTGCTGAGAAAACATCGAAATACGTCGCCGGCATTGTCATTGATGACGCCACCGGCGCCATCACTGTGACCAGCGGCACCGTGGCCGCCGCTGGCTTACCCACCGACGCCGCTGGCAAGACGTTGATCTTCACGCCCAATGTCCAAAAGGCGGCCATCGCTGCTGGCGTGACCGGCGCCATCGACTGGTCTTGTGGTTCGACGACCCAGACGACGGCCGGCACCCGCGGACTCACTGCTGTCGGTACTGGCACCATGCCCGCCAAGTACGCTCCTTCCGAGTGCCGCTGATCGATAAATGAGGGCTGGGTTACCAGCTCTCTTTTTTCCAGCAAAGGGCGCCAAATGGCGCCCTTAGTCGTCTGAACTGCTGCACAGAGAAATAGGGGCAATCTACGCCAAACAGCCCATCAAATCAGCATTCACTACCAACACCACAGCCGGCCATCGTGGTCTGTCCACGGAACTGAAAATACTTCTCTCCAAGTACACACCCGCGGAATGCCATTGAACCGGCTGTGGTATGCCCGCAGGGGCTGCCGCGCTACGATCCTTGCATGCATAGCCACCCACCGCGCCCCCGCTTTGCCGCCCGTTATGCGCTACGCCACCTGTTGATTTCGGCCGTGGTGGCCGGCGCGTCCGCCGCCCTGGTCTTCGGCCTGCTGTACCCGCCACCCCTGCAAAACCTGCTAGGCGTGGGCCACATTTTTTTGCTGCTGCTGGCCGTGGACGTGGCGTGCGGCCCGCTGCTGACGCTGATTCTGGCCAGCCCCGCCAAAAGCGTGCGCGAACGCTGGCTTGATTTTTCCCTGATTGGCCTGGTGCAACTGGCCGCGCTGCTCTACGGCCTGCACAGCCTGTGGCTGGCGCGCCCGGTGGTGCTGGGCTTTGAAACCGACCGCCTGGTGGTCGTGACCGCCTCCGAGGTACAGCTCGAAGAGCTGCCGCAGGCGCCCGCAGGCATGCGGCGCCTGCCTTGGTGGGGGCAGCTGCGGGTAAGCACGCGCCAGCCCACCGACAGCAACGAGTTCATGCGCAGCGTGGAAGTGGGCCTGAAAGGTATCAGCCCCACCATGCGCCCCGGCTGGTGGCTGCCCTGGGACAGCGCCCAACCCGCCATGCAAGCGAAGGCCAAGCCAGTCACCGAACTGCTGCAACGCCGCCCGCAAGTCGCATCCGTGTTGCAAGCGGCGATTGCCCAAACCGGCCTGGGCGCCGATGAACTGCGCTACCTGCCGCTGACCAGCGGCAAGGTCAAGGAATGGGTGGCGCTGCTGGACGCGCGGCTCAACATCGTGGGCTACGCGCCGGTGGATGGGTTCTGATCAGATCCATTGCGTCTTGCCCCATCGGATAGCACTTTTCATGCTTGGCGCATGACTATCATCGGTCGCACCGTGCGTCGCGCACAAAGCACACGCCACCGGCAAGGAGCGCCCCATGAAAATCAACGAAGCCGTGGCCCGCACGCTGCGCGAACTGGGCGTGCAGACGCTGTTCGGCCTGATCGGAGACGCCAACCTCTTCGTGGTCGACGCCTACATCAAGGCGGGTGGCCGCTACATCGGCGCGGCCAACGAAATGGGCGCGGTGCTGATGGCGCTGGGCCATGCATCGGTTTCGGGGCGGATCGGCGTGGCCACCGTCACCTGCGGGCCCGGGCTCACCAACACGATGACGGCGCTGATCGAGGGGGTGAAGGCGCGCACTTCGCTCGTGCTCATCACCGGGGATGCGCCCTCGTCGCAGAAGTATCACTTCCAGAAAGCGAACCACCAGGAGCTGGTGGTGGCCACGGGCGCCGGGTACGAAGGCGCGAGCAGCCTGGAGAGCGTGGCCGACGATCTGGTCAACGCCTTTCGCCGCGCGGCGGTGGAGCAGCGCCCCATCGTCTTCAACATGCCGCCGCACAACTTCCAGTGGCAGGACGTGGTGCCCGAACGCCATGCGCGGCTGGTGCAGCCGCATCGCGTGGGCCGCGTGGCCGACAGCGACGAGCTCGATGCCGCCATCGGCATGGTCGCCACGGCCAGGCGGCCGGTGATTCTGGCCGGACTGGGCGTGGTGAAGGGCGAGGCGAGCGAGCAGGTGCTGCAGCTGGCGCGGCGGCTCGATGCGCCGCTGCTGACCACGCTGCGGGCCAAGGACCTGTTCCATGGCGACCCACTGAACCTGGGCATTCTCGGCATCTCGGCGCGCGAGGAGGCGCTGGACCCGATGGCCGTGGCCGACTGCATCGTCACCTTCGGCGCGAGCCTGAATTTCATCACCACGGCGCTGGGCGCGCTGGTCAAGGACAAGCGCGTCGTCTTCGTCAACGACGATCCGCAGGAGTTCGGCAAGCACATGGTGGCCGACGCCAACGTGCTGGGCGACTGCGCCTCGACCGCCGAGCGCATGGTCTACTGGCTGGACGAGGCGGAGATCGCCCCTTCCGGTTTTGCCAGCGAAGCGCGCGTGCGCGAGGCCGCCGCCGCCGTGGCGCTGCCGCGGCCGATCCGGCAGCCTTCCACCGCCGAAGCGATGAATGTGCACCAGGTGCTGCAGGCCATCAGCCACATGATGGGGGGCGAGTACCGGCTGGTGACCGACGGCGGGCGCCACATGGCGCACGCGTGGGACGCTTTCCACGTGAGCGAGCCGCGCCGCTTCGTGCACACCACGATGTTCGGCGCGATCGGCCTGGGGCTGTCGCACGCCATCGGCGCGGCGGCGGCCGAGCCCAGGCTGCCCACCGTGGCCGTGGTGGGCGATGGCGGCTTCATGCTCGGGGGGCTGACGGAGTTCAACACCGCCGTGCGCGAGCGCATGGACATCGTCGTGCTGCTGCTCAACGACGCCAGCTACGGCGCCGAGTACGTGCAGTTCACGGCGCGCGGCATGGATCCGTCGATCGCGCTCTTTCAGTGGCCGGACTTCGCCCCCGTCGCGCAAGCGCTGGGCGGCGTGGGGGTGACCATGAAAACGCTGGATGATCTGGATGCCGTGCGCGAGGCGATCACGAAGCGCAGCGGCAAGGGGCCGGTGCTGATCGACATCCGCCTCGATCCGGCGCACGTGCCGCCGTCGTTTTAGGGCCTGTTACTCGCCTGACGGGGGCAGGACCACGAGATGCGCCGGCTGCGCACCCGGCACGGCGTGCAGGGGTGCGCCCGCGCCTCCTCACCCCAGCGCCGCAACCACCTCGGGCGGCGCCTGCACCAGCTCCAGCAGCACGCCCTCGCCGCTCAGCGGGAATTCCTCATTGCCGCGCGGGTGCACGAAGCACACGTCGTAGCCCGAGGCGCCCTTGCGGATGCCGCCAGGCGCGAAGCGCATGCCCTGTGCGGTGAGCCACTGCACCGCCCCGGGCAGGTCGTCGATCCACAGGCCGATGTGGTTCAGCGGCGGGATGTGCACGGCCGGCTTCTTAGCGGCGTCGAGCGGCTGCATCAGATCGACCTCGACCTTGTGCGCGCCCTGCCCCAGTGTGACGATGTCTTCATCGACGTTCTCGCGCTCGCTCTGGAAGTTGCCGGCAGGCACCAGGCCCAGCAGATCAACCCACAGGCGCGTGAGCGCCGCCTTGTCGGTGCCGCCGATGGCCACCTGCTGAATACCCAGCACCTTGAAGGGACGTGTCATTGCATCTTCCTTTCGACTCTTCGTTTGATAGCTGCTAGCGCTTGATGG
>JAIOIA010000041.1:0-18939 GCA_019912745.1 Comamonas sp.
GCCAGCTCGTCCAGCCACTGGGAGAGCTCGGCGTTGGTTGTCCAGGCGCGCCGCTGCGTTTGCAGACCGGGGGTGTCGTAGCGCACCGGCGGATCGGGGAAGTGCGCGGCGACTGCGGCGCTCTCGACGAGCGTGGCGGCACCCGGTTGAGCTTCGGGCCCTGCAACGGGAGTCACCATCGGGCCGGTGCTTGCCTGGTCGGTGGGACGGTCAGGCTGCGCGACCTGCGACCTGGAATGCGGGGGAGAAACGACCCGGGCGCTTTGCGACGGCCATGGTGGCAAGGGCGTGCTGGCGCAGGCCGCAAGAAAAAACGCGGCAGCGACGCTGGTTGGAACCAGCCAGCGGCGGGCCAGGCGGGTGGATCGGCGGGGATGAGCGGCGCACGGCCTTGGCAGCAGCTTCATGGGTGGCTCTGGAAAATGAAAGGCCCCGATAGCTTGCCACAAAGCCGTGAGCCCGAAGGCGACAGTGTTCTGGCGGCCTTCGGGGTGCGCGCGTTTCAGGCCGGATAGCCACCGCCGCGTGGGCCGCGCGAGCGATTGCCGCGTGGCGCGCCGCGCCGGCCGTGCTGGCCCATGAGATCCGCGCTCGTGCGCATCGGATCCGGCTGGCCACCGCTGCCTCGGGTGTTGCGTCGCGGCTCCATGCCCATGCGTCCCAGTTGCGTTCCCAGGTGCGCGTTTTCGCCATGAGGCTGGCTATCGTCATGGCGCCGTTCCGAGTGGTGGTCGTTGCGACCGGCACGGGGCCTGTCGACGCCGTCATCCGAACGGGGTACCTTCGGCCTGCCTTCGGGCTTGTGATTGCTCCGCGTCGAGGGGCGGCCAGCCTTGTTGGTGCGAATGCGATCCATCATTTCACTGCGCGCTGCCTTGGCGGCGGCCTGCATCACCTCGCGGCTCGGTGGCCTGCCGGCTCCACCCCACAGGGTCTGGCGGCCCATGGCGATAGGCTCGGCCTTCTCGCCCTCGTCCGGGCCGAAGCCCTCCAGCGGCTGCACCGGGATTTCCTGACGCGTGAAGCGCTCGATTTCCATCATGAAACCTTCCTCGTCCATGCAGACGAGGCTGACCGCATGTCCCTCGCGCCCGGCACGGCCGGTGCGGCCGATGCGGTGCACGTAATCCTCGGGCACGTTCGGGATTTCGTAGTTCACGACATGGGGCAGGTCGTCGATGTCGATGCCGCGCGCGGCGATGTCGGTGGCCACGAGCGCACGAATCTTTCCGTTCTTGAAACCTTCGAGCGCATTGGTGCGCGCCGTCTGGCTCTTGTTGCCATGCAATGCCATGGCCGTCACGCCATTCTTTTCGAGGTATTCGGCCACGTTGTTGGCGCCGAACTTGGTGCGTGTGAACACCAGCACCTGGCTCCAGTTCTGTTCCTGGATGATGTGCAGCAGCACCGCCTTCTTCCTGGCACGGCCCACGGGATGGATGACCTGTCGGATGCGTTGGACCGTGGTGTTGCGCGGCGTGACCTGAATGCTCTTGGGGCTGCGCAGCAGGCCATTGGCCAGCTCGCGGATCTCGTCGCTGAAAGTCGCCGAAAACAGCAGGCTCTGCTTGTCGCGCGGCAGCAGCGCGAGGATTTTCTTCACGTCGTGGATGAAGCCCATGTCCAGCATCCGGTCGGCTTCATCGAGCACCAGCGTCTGCACGCCGGAAAGATCAAGCAGGCCTTGCTGCTGCAGATCCAGCAGCCGTCCGGGCGTGGCGACGAGCACGTCCACGCCGCGCTTGATGCGCTCCACCTGTGGGTTCATGCCGACGCCGCCGAAAATCACGGTCGAGCGGATGTCCAGGTATTTCGCATAGGCGCGGAAGGACTCCTCGATCTGCGCCGCCAGTTCGCGCGTGGGCGTCAGAATCAGCGCACGGATCGGCGTGTGCCTGCCCGTCGCGGGGGTGTCTTGCGCGAGGTGGTGCAGGATGGGCAGCGCGAAGGCCGCCGTCTTGCCCGTGCCCGTCTGGGCGCCGGCCAGCAGGTCCGAGCCCTCCAGAACCAGCGGAATGGCTTGCGCCTGAATCGGTGTCGGATTCTCGTAACCCAACTCTTGCACGGCGCGCAGCAAGGCTGGTGCCAGGTTCAGTTCTTCAAATGTCATTTGTGTGTCTGCACCCATCCTGGGCGCGGGTATCAGCCTGAAGCCGCGGTCGTGTGAACCGTCCGGCCAGTACATCAGTTCTGATGGTTGCGAAAGCGTGGCCTCCTGGTGAAGGCCTGGTGCGCTCCTGTGCGGAGCGCGTTTGCGCGGGCCACTGGAAGGCCCGTCAGCCGCGTATTGTCGCATGCACGGATAATTGGCGCATCAAGGCAGCGAGGCTGCCGTCTTTTTCAGTTTGCATTGCACAAGGGAATCCATGGCTCAGTATGTTTTTTCGATGAACCGCGTGACCAAGACCGTGCCACCCAAGCGGCAGATTCTGAAAGACATTTCGCTGTCTTTTTTCCCGGGCGCGAAGATCGGCGTGCTGGGGCTCAATGGCTCGGGCAAGTCCACCCTGCTCAAGATCATGGCGGGCGTGGACAAGGAGTTCGAAGGTGAGGCACTGCCCATGCCGGGGTTGACCATAGGCTACCTCCCGCAGGAGCCGCAGCTCGACCCCGCGCGCACGGTGCGCGAGGAAGTCGAGGAAGCCATGGCCGAGGTCAATACCGCGCGTGCTCGTCTGGAAGAAGTCTACGCGGCCTACGCAGAGGAAGATGCCGACTTTGATGCGCTCGCGGCCGAACAGGCGCGGCTCGAAGCGGTCATTGCCGCGGCGGGCACCGACAGCGAACACCAGCTGGAAATTGCGGCCGATGCCTTGCGTCTGCCGCCCTGGGATGCGGTCATCGGCAAGCTCTCGGGTGGCGAGAAGCGCCGCGTGGCGCTGTGCAGGCTGCTGCTCTCCAAGCCCGACATGCTGCTGCTCGACGAACCCACCAACCACCTGGACGCAGAGTCAGTCGAATGGCTGGAGCAGTTTCTGCACCGCTTTCCCGGCACCGTGGTGGCCATTACCCACGACCGCTACTTCCTGGACAACGCGGCCGAGTGGATCCTGGAACTCGATCGCGGTCACGGCATCCCGTACAAGGGCAATTACTCCGAGTGGCTGACGCAGAAGCAGGCCCGCCTGGAGTCGGAACAAAAGGGCGAGGAAGCGCGTGCCAAGGCCCTGAAGAAGGAACTGGAGTGGGTGCGCCAGAACGCCAAGGGCCGCCAGGCCAAGTCCAAGGCCCGTATTGCGCGCTTCGAGGAGCTCTCCGATTATGAGTACCAGCGCCGCAACGAGACGCAGGAGATCTTCATCCCGGTGGCCGAGCGCCTGGGCACACAGGTGATCGAGTTTCATCATGTCACCAAGAGCTTTGGCGATCGGGTGCTGATCGACGACCTGAGCTTTGCAGTGCCTGCGGGGGCCATCGTCGGCATCATCGGCCCGAACGGCGCAGGCAAATCCACGCTGTTCAAGATGATCGCGGGCAAGGAAAAACCCGACAGTGGCGAGGTGGTCATCGGCCAGACGGTGAAGATGGCTTATGTCGATCAGTCGCGTGACGCCTTGACAGACGACAAGACAGTCTGGGAGGACATTTCGGGCGGGCTGGACATCATCAATGTCGGCAAGTTCCAGATGGCTTCACGCGCCTATGCCGGGCGCTTCAACTTCAACGGGCAGGATCAGCAGAAGAAGGTGGGCAACCTCTCGGGCGGCGAGCGCGGGCGCCTGCACCTGGCCAAGACGCTGATCCAGGGCGGCAATGTGCTGCTGCTGGATGAACCCTCCAACGACCTGGATGTGGAAACCCTGCGTGCGCTCGAAGACGCGCTGCTCGAATATGCCGGCACGGTGATGGTGATCAGCCATGACCGCTGGTTTCTTGATCGGATTGCCACGCACATCCTCGCGGCCGAGGGCGACAGCCAGTGGTTCTACTTTGATGGCAACTATCAGGAATATGAAGCGGACAAGAAAAAACGCCTGGGGGAAGAGGGTGCGGCGCCAAAGCGGGTACGCTACAAGGCTTTGAAGTAGGCGCAGGCCACGCCTGCGACTTGTACACACAGTTGGTCATGCCGACCTCTCCCGCGGACACCGTCGCCATCTACCGTGCCAGCATCGTTGGCGCCGTCAAGCGCAGCAGCGTCTTGATGAGCGACCTGGTGCGGCTCGTGCGTGCCCAGTGGCCGCAGCACGAGACGCCGGGACAGGTGAGTGCGCAGGAAGCGCAGGCGCTGCAGCACCTCGTCAAGGTTGAATCCAGGCTGGTGGCCCAGTATCCGCTGGCCATGCTCGAATTGTTCGCCCAAGGTGCTCCGGCGCAGTCCGGCGGTCTGTCGGCCACGGGCAAATTGCTGGAAATCGGCAAGGATGACGCGCGCCTGCGCGTGGAAATGGTGCGTGCGCGCCAGCGCATTGCGCACGAAGTGGCGCCGGCCCTGTCGGAGCTCGATACTCTCATCGGCGCCGCCCAGGGATTCGATCGCGTGCAGCCGGAGCGCAACCCGCTGCGTCCTGGCAACTACGTGCGAGCGCTCTTTGGCGTGGTTTATGGCGTCGGCGTGCCAGCCGACCTTGCCCGTCTCTGGCTGGCGCCGATGCAGTCGGGGCTGGGCACCTTGCTGGCGCGTGAGTACCGCCGGGTTTCGGAGGATCTGCGGGCACGCGGCGTCCAGCCCTTGCACTATGTGACCACGGGTCGAAGCCGTTTTGCGGGACTGGTCGCCGATGAGCCCTTCGCGCACTCCCGCACGGACGCCATGGAGAGCTTTCTCGCGCCCATTGGGCAGGAGGCCCTGCCGGGCATCGATTCCTCGATGTGGGACTCGCTGCGTTCGCCGGCCCCATTGTCCGCGGCGGGGGCTCTGGAGGCTGTGACCGACGATTTTGAGCAAACCGCGCACGGCCTGGAGCATGACGGCACGTTGTCGGCTCAGATGCCTCTTGAAGGGGGGCATGATCTGCCCGCGCCGCAGCGCCATGAGGCGCTGGGCCCGGAGACTGCCGCCCAACCGATCCGCGAAGCGACCGACGCGCCGACGGCCGCCGCAATTGCGCCTGGATCGGCGGTCGGCGGCGCTTCATCGGAAACAAGCCTGAGCGTGGGTGAATGGGTGGACATCGAAGGGGCGCATGGCGTGGTGCGCACACAGCTCACGTGGCTCAGTCCCCGGAATACCCTGTTCCTGTTCACGCAGGCCGATGGCAGCACTCAGAGCATGACTTCCCGCATGGTGGCGAGACTGCTGCAGAGCGGGGCCATGAAGCGAGCGGTCGGCTGACGCTTGTCGGTAACGAAAAGGCCCGCGAAGCTCTGGCAGCTGTCGCGGGCTTGAGGGATGCAACGGCCGAACGGCGCGTCAGACCCCGAGATATTTCTGGATGATCTCGGGTTGCTTTTTCAGATCCGCCGTCGTGCTTTCATGAACGATCTGACCGTTGTTCAAAATGTAGGCGCGGCTCGCGAGCGACATGGCCGCGGCCAGATTTTGCTCGATCAGCACGATGGTTTGGCCCGCCTTGGCCAGATCGCGGCAGACGCGGATCAGATCCTGGACAATCACCGGGGCCAAGCCTTCGAATGGCTCATCGAGCAGGATGATTTTCGGATCTCGCACCAGCGCACGGGCAATGGCCAGCATTTGCTGCTCGCCTCCCGAAAGATCGGTCCCGCGGCTGGTGCGGCGCTCCTGCAGACGCGGGAAGATGGAGTAGATGCGTTCCAGCGGCCACTTGTTTGGCGCCGTGAGCCCGGCGAGGATGATGTTTTCCTCCACGTTCAGGCTGCCGAATACGCGTCTTTCCTCGTGCACGAGCTGCAGACCGGCCAAGGCGATCTGGTGGGCCTTCTTTCCGGCAACTTCCACGCCATCGAGCTTGACGCTGCCGCTCTTGGGCTTGACGACGCCCGCCAGACTCTTGAAGGTGGTGGATTTGCCGGCACCATTGCGCCCCAGCAGGGCCACCACTTCATTCTTTTCCACACGCATGCCCACATCGAAGAGGATGTGGCTGTCGCCGTAGTAGCTGTTGATTCCACTGACTTCTAGCAGGCTCATTGCGTCTCTCCATGCACGCCGCCAAGGTAGGCTTCCTGCACCTGGGGGTTGTTCTTGATTTCATCGGGGGTGCCTTCCACCAGCAACCGCCCTTCCTGCAGCACGGTGACGCGCTCGACCAGCTCGAACAGCGAATCCATGTCGTGGTCGATGATGACGAGCGTGCGGCCCTTGGCGATGGATTTGAGCAGGGTCACGGTTTCCACGCGCTCCTCGGCACTCATGCCCGCCAGCGGCTCATCGAGCAGCAGCAGGGAAGGGGAGGTGGCCAGAGCCAACCCGACTTCCAGCCGGCGTTTTTCACCATAAGCCAGGTCGGCTACGTGAGCGTCGAGGCGATGGGTGAGGTGCACCAGCGCCGCCGTGCTTTCAACCTGGGCCGCAAGTCCGCGGACTTTGGACATGGACTTGAGCAAATCCAGTCTGAACTTCCCACGCAGCTCCGCCAGGGCAGAGATCATCAGGTTCTGGCGCACCGTGAGGCGTTCGAACAATTGGTTGATCTGGTAGCTCTTGGTCAGACCGATCTGGCAGGCCTCGGTAACGTTCAGATGGGTGATGTCGCGCCCGTCGAACTTGATCGTGCCGGCGGTGGGCTGGACTTCGCAAGTAAGCATCTTGAAGAAGGTGCTCTTGCCGGCGCCGTTCGGCCCGATGATGCCGCGGATCTCCCCGTAGTTCACGGCGAAGTCGATGTCGCTGTTGGCGGCGATGCCGCCGTAGTGTTTCGTGAGCCCCTTGGCTTCAAGGATGTGCCCGCTCTTGTTGTGCGTGTTCTTGTGGTGCAGGGCATTGACGGCGGCCGTGTTCACCGGGGCGGCGGGCTCGGGGGCGCTGGCGGCCTTTTTTGTACCGAACACCAGGTGGTAGAGATCGACGAAGGCCCCGGCCAGACCGCGGCGCAGGAAGACCACGAGCAGCACGAACACGACGCCCAGAACGAGCTTCCAGGTCGCGCCCAGGTTGAGCACCGTCTGGAAGAAGTCGCTGAGCAGCAGCCATGTCGCGGAACCCAGGACCGGCCCGAAGAGCGTGCCGGCGCCGCCGATGGCAGTCATCATCACGATCTCGCCGGACGTGGCGAACATGAAGGCATCGGGCGGCATGAAGCCTTGCATCACGGCCAGCAGTCCGCCGCCGAAACCGGCGTACATGGCCGCGACGATGAACACCACCAGCTTGTAGCTGTGGATGTTGTGCCCGAGCGCCGTGGCACGGTCCGGATTTTCGCGAATGGCGCGCATCACGAGCCCGAAAGGCGAGCGCACGATGCGCAGCGCGATCACCAGACCGACGAAGAGCCAGAACGAGAAGAACGCGTACAGCGCCAAGTCGCTCTTGAACTGGATCGTCGTGAAACCGAGCCCCAGGCTCGCCGAGGGCACGCCAGGCAGACCGTTTTCACCACCGGTGTAATCCGCAAGAGGATTGAACTCCATGAAGAAGAACACCTCGGCGATGGCCACCGTGATCATCGCGAAGTAGATGCCGGTGCGGCGCAGCGCCACCATGCCCACGAGGTAGCCCGCCACCGCGGCGGCGATCGTGCCAATGAAGATGGCAAGCACCACGTTGGTGAACGAGGTCTGCGTGAGCAAATAGGCCGCAAACATGCCGCCCGTGCCGAAGAAGGCCGATTGCCCGAAGGACAGCAGCCCGGTGTAGCCGAACAGCAGGTCAAAGCCGATGCCCACCAGACCAAAAATCATGATCCGGTTGATCGTGGCCGGCGTGAATCCGAGGGGTGGCAGGATGAACGGTATGGCAATCAGCACGAGCAGTGTCACCAGCTCGGCGAGGAAAGGTATTTTTCTGGACATCTGAGACTCGGGATTAGTTGCGACCTATCGCGCCCATCAGACCGCGGGGACGGAAGACCAGGACAAGCGTCATTGCCACGAAGAGCATGATCATGGAATAGGCGGGGTTGACCATGGAAGTCAGGCTGATGATTTCGCCGGCGATCAGGCCACCCAGAATGGCACCGGGAAACGAGCCGACGCCGCCAATCACGACCACCACGAAGGTTTGCACCAGAATCGCGTCGCCGCTGTCGGGTGACATGGCGACCACGGGTGAGTACACCACGCCGGCAAAGCCTGCGGCCATCGCGCCGATGCCGAAGACCAACGTGAAGACCTTGTACACGTTGATACCCAGCGAATCGACCGCCACCGAGTCTTCGATACCCGCACGCACGATCATGCCGATGCGTGTGCGGTACAGCACCCAGTACAGCGCGAGCAGTGCCACGGCGATGATGCCCAGCAGTGCCAACCGGTAGTTGGGATAAATCATGAACCCCATGTTGCTTGCGCCCGCGAAGATGTCGGGCGGGGGAATTTTTTTCGAGAGAGAGCCGAAGAAGTAGCGCACCAGCTCGGCAAACACGATGCTCAGTCCGAAGGTCACAAGCAGTTGATCTTCGTCAGGCCGGGAGTAGAAGTGCTTGATGATCAGCTGCTCCATGACCACGCCGACGATCATCACAAACAAGGCACCGGCCGCCACGGCCAGAATGAACGAATGGGAATACTCGAACGCAAGCCAGCCGGCGTAGCCGCCGAGCATGAACAATGCGCCATGCGCCAGATTGAGCACGCCCAGCGTGCCGTAAATGATCGTCAGGCCGGATGAAATCAGCGCCAGTAGCGCTCCCAGAACCAGCCCGTTGAACAATTGAGATATGAAATTGGCCGTGTTAATCACATTGACCTGCCATGTTTGTCAATCAATTCAGGGAGTTGAATACGCCATACGCTTGTGTGCCGGGAAATCCACTGCACACAAGCGCCCTCCTCAGGTCGGCGTCGCATGACGCACCCAGGTCCGAAAGACCTCGGTGCGCCTGTTTTTCCGTCAGGTGTAATCGCCCAGCTTGCAGCCGAAGGCGTCAGGTTTCTGGATGACCTTGGCGCCATCGACCAGTTCGATCACTTCCCAGAAGTCCTCGTCGTTCTTCATGTCCTTCTTTTCCTTGCCACGAACGATGACCACGGGACGCACGCACTGGTGGTCTTCGGGACGGTAGTGCACATCACCCAGCAGCGACGGAATGGTCTCGCCCTTTTCCCACTGCTTGATGACGTCGGGCGGGTAGAAGCTGCCAGCTTCCGTGACCATGCGGGCCCAGTGGGCGAAGCTCACGTAGCCGTTTTCTGCGCCCCACTCAGGACGGTAACCGTACTTCTTGTGGAAAGCCTCGACGAACTGCTTGGCCAGCGGGAACTTGTCCTCCAGCGTCCACCAGAAATCGGTCGCAGCCAGCACGCCGTGCGTGATGTCCACGCCCGCTTCCTTGGCGATGAACGGGATCTGGTAGGGCAGCACCAGCGTCATCTTCGGGATCAGGCCGAACTGCTTGGCCTGTTGCGAGGACAGCACCGCGTCACGGCCCCAGTTGACGTTGATCAGGAACTCGGCGCCCGAATTGGCGATGTTGGTCAGGTACTGGCTGAAGTCCTGCGTGCCCAGGGGCGAGACCTGGTTGGTCACCATCTTCCAGCCGCCTTCCTTGGTCAGGTAGTTGTTGACCGATTCGGTGGTGGTGTGGCCGTAGGTGTAGTCCGGCGTCATGAACGCGGCCTTGCGGTTCTTGCCGAATTGCTTGACCAGGATCGGGCCGATCGCATTGGCCGCCATCTCGCCAAAGAAGCCCTGACGGAAGCCGTAACGCACGCAGTCCTTGCCGGTGGTGTCGTTGGAGCCCGAAATCCCGGCCATGTAGATGATTTTTTCGCGCTGGGCGAACTTGTTCATTGCCACCGCGACGGCCGACGAGGTCGAGCCGATCATCGCGATCACCTTGTTCTGCGCGATGAAGGTCTGTTCGACCTGCAGGGCCTGATTGGGCTTGGCGGCCGAGTCGGCGGACAGAAGCTTGACCTTCTTGCCATTGACGCCGTTGTTGATCTTGGGTGCGATCGCCTTCATCAGCTCGTGGTTGCTGTTGATGTGCTCGATGGCCAGTTCCATGCCCTTGAGCTCGTCGGCGCCCTGCACGGCATAAGTGCCCGTCAGTGGCACCGCGGCGCCCAGATAGACCGTGTCGCCCTGCGAGCCCTCGGGCCAGGTGGCGCCGAGCTTGGGCTTGTCCTGGGCAATGGCCCATTGCACGCCGCCCAGGCCGGTGGCCATCATGCCGCCGGCCGCGCTCAGCTGCAGCGCACCGCGGCGGGAGACGCCGCTCGTGGAGTCAAACTTGGACATATATCTCCTATCTACTTCGTGGTTGGAAATCGTGACCTGAATCACGTCGCAATCGAGCGATTGCGACTACCCTTGAAGCGCACGGCTGCCAAATTGCAGGTAGTTTGCGGACCGTGGGTCCCCTGCCGGTTCATTCACTGGCCGGTGCCAATGCTTGGTCTTCCACGCGCGACGTTGATGAATGTAGGCGGCTCGCGCAAGGGTGACCAGACTCGAAAACCCCGAGAAAATAGGCGCGGAAAAGCGCGCCGATGTCAGGCGCGCGTAAGAGATTCGTCTCAGCCGATGCGTTGAAATCGTGCGGCTGGACGCGGGTGACGGGGCAAGAGGGTCATGTCGGACCCGTGCGATGCGCCCGCGCCATTTTCCCCTCAGGCGTGCTTTTGCGGCGCCTGTGCGGTGCAGCCCAAGGCCAGCGATATTTCCTGTGCGCTCGATTGCAGCTTGGGAATCCACCCATCATCGAGCCGGTCCGCCGGTGCGGAAATGGAAAGCCCGGCGATCAGATCGCCCTGGTCATCATAGATGCCGGCGGCCATGCACCGCACGCCCATTTCGAGCTCTTCGTTGTCGCGGGCGATGCCCGATTGCCGCGCGTGCGACAGCTCTCGCTCCAGCGCGGACAGTTGCGTGATGCTGTTGCGTGTGTGGCCGGGCAGGCCTGTGCGCGTGGCGTAGGCGCGCACGCGCTGTGCATCTTCCGCCGCGAGAAAGAGCTTGCCGGTGGACGTCAGGTGCAGGGGGGCATGACCGCCGATGGCGCGCACGACCTGCATGCCCGAGCGCTCGCTGTAGGCGCGCTCGATGTAGACGATTTCATCGCCCTGGCGCACGCTCAGATTCACGGGCTGCTGAATGAGCTTGTGCAGGTGGCGCATTGGCAGGATGGCCGCGTCACGCACGTTCAGGCGCGCCTTGACCAGGTTGCCCAGTTCCAGCAGCCGCATGCCCAGCCGGTAGCTGCCGGCCTCGGGGCGATCCACGAAACGGCCGGTGGTGAGGTCGTTGAGGATGCGGTGGGCGGTGGAGGGATGCAGGCCGGAACGCTCGCTGATTTCCTTGAGCGACACCGGCTCGTCGCGCGCCGCGAGGATGTCGATCAGCGAAAACATGCGCTCCAGCACTTGAACGCTGGGGCGTGGTGGGAGGTCGGTGATCGGTTTTTTCATGGCAAAGCTGCGGACGGAATGTGATTTTACTAGGCGAAACGCAAATGACGTCGTGCGTGGCGCGATGCCCATGTGCGTGAGGCTGCGACAATGTCCGCAATGTGCTTTTCAGGAGATGTGCCGTGCTGCTCAATGCCGATGAATGTCAACTTGTGCTGGTCGATTATCAGGAACGTTTGATGCCGGTGATCCATGAGGCGCAGGGGGTACTCGCCAATGCGCAGCGGCTCGCGCACGCAGCCAGGCGCATGCAGGTTCCGGTCTGGGGCACGGAGCAGAACCCGGCGCGTCTGGGCGCCAACGACGCCGAGCTGCGTGGCCTGTGTGGCAAGACGCTTTCCAAGATGCATTTCAGTGCCGTGGCCGACGGACTGGCGGATCTGCTCGTCCCCGAAGTGGTGCAGAACAAGGGCAATGCGCGCAGCCTGCCCAGGCACCTGCGCGAGAGCGAGCCCCAGCGGCTCGAACGCCCGAGCATCGTGGTGGCGGGCTGCGAAGCGCATGTGTGCCTGCTGCAAACGGCGCTGGACCTCATTGATGAAGAGTGGGATGTGTGGGTCGTCACCGATGCCTGCGGTTCGCGCACCGAGCGCAGCCGCGATGCCGCCTTCGATCGCCTCGCGGGCGCCGGGGCGGAGCTGGTGACGACCGAGATGGTCGCATTCGAGTGGCTGCGCACCTGCGAGCACCCCGCATTCAAGGAAGTGCACGCCCTGATCAAGTAAGCAGACGTTCAGGTTGCGCGTGCATGCTCGGGTGGAGCAGTACGATGTTCCACGATTGGCTTCACGGTTGACAGGAGATAACGATGAGCACTGAGACAGCAGGCAATTTCGAGAAGACACGAGCCGCGGCGCTGGCGGATCCCGCCGGCTTCTGGGCCGCCGCTGCCGATGGCATTGACTGGATCAAGCGCTGGGACAAGGTGATCGACGACACACGCAAACCGTTCTACCGGTGGTTCTCCGGCGGCGTGCTTAACACCTGCTACAACTGCGTGGACCGGCATGTGGAAAGTGGGCGAGCCGATCAGCTGGCGCTGGTCTACGACAGCCCGCTGGCCGGGTCGCAGCGCAAGCTCACTTACCGCCAGTTGCGTGACGAGGTGGCGCGTTGCGCTGGCGTGCTGCGTGGCATGGGGGTACAGAAGGGCGATCGCGTCGTGATCTACATGCCCATGGTGGCCGAAGCCGCCATTGCCATGCTGGCATGCGCGCGCATTGGTGCCGTGCATTCGGTGGTGTTTGGCGGCTTTGCCGCACCGGAACTGGCCAAGCGCATCGTCGATGCCAAGCCTAGGGTGATGATGTCGGCCTCGTGCGGCCTGCTGCCCGGCAAGGCCTTGCCCTACAAGCCGCTGCTGGACGAGGCGCTGGACATTGCCGGCGTGCCCGAGACGCCGTGCCTGATCCTGCAGCGAGAGCAACTGCGCTGCGACATGGTGGCCGGGCGGGACATCGATTGGGACGACGCCGTGGCCAAGGCCGAGCCGACCGATTGCGTGCCGGTCGCAGCCACCGACCCGCTCTATGTGATCTATACCTCGGGCACCACGGGCAAGCCCAAGGGCGTGGTGCGCGACAACGGCGGCCATGCGGTGGCGCTGCGCTGGTCGATGGACGCAGTGTTCGGCGTCCAGCCCGGGGATGTGTACTGGGCCGGCTCGGACGTGGGTTGGGTGGTGGGCCACTCGTATATCGTTTACGGACCCCTGCTGCAGGGGTGCACGACCATCCTCTATGAAGGCAAGCCAGTGGGCACGCCCGACGCCGGCGCGTTCTGGCGCGTGTGCTCGGAGCATGGCGTGAATGTCTTCTTCACGGCGCCGACGGCGTTTCGGGCGATCAAGAAGGAAGACCCGAACGGCGAACTCGTCAAGCGCTACGACCTGTCGAAATTCCGTACCTTGTTCCTGGCTGGCGAGCGCGGGGACCCGGACACGATCGAGTGGGCGCAGAAGATCCTGGGCGTGCCCGCCATCGACAACTGGTGGCAGACGGAGCTGGGTTGGCCGGCCATCAGCAACTGCATGGGCATCGAGTACTTGCCGGTGCACCCCGGCTCGCCCACCAAGCCCGTGCCAGGGTTCGACATCCGCATCCTGGACGAAGACGGCAAGGAAAAAGCGTCCGGAGACATCGGCAGCCTCGTGATCAAGCTGCCCATGCCGCCGGGCACGCTCTACACCCTGTGGAACAACGAGCGTGGTTACGAGGAAACCTATCTCTCGCGCTACCCCGGCTACTACCTGTCGGGCGACGCAGGCTACATCGACGAGGAGGGCTATGGCTGGGTGATGTCGCGCATCGATGACATCATCAACGTCGCGGGGCACCGCCTTTCCACGGGACAGATGGAAGAAATCCTGGCTTCCCACCCGGACGTGGCGGAAGCGGCCGTGGTCGGCGTGGCTGATGCGCTCAAGGGACAGGTGCCGCTGGGTCTCGTGGTGCTCAAATCCGGCGTGAAGCACACGGACGAAGAGATCTGCAAGGACCTGGTCGCGCGGGTGCGCGCGCAACTGGGCGCGGTGGCTGATTTCAAGAGCGTGCACGTGGTGGCACGCCTGCCCAAGACGCGCTCGGGCAAGGTGCTGCGGGTGACGATACGCACCATGGCCGATGGCGGGGAGGTGAAGGTTCCGGCGACGATCGAGGATGACGCCGTGTTGCCGGAAATCACACAAGCGCTGGCCGCGCTGGGTTACCCACGCAAAGCCTGACGCAGCAGGTGGCGCGGGCGGGTGGCTACACGGCCCGCGCGCTTTCGCGTTCGGCCACGCGATCGCGCCAGGCCTGAAGGGCGGCAAAGCCTTCGGCGCCTGCATTGAATTTCATCAGGCGTGCGAATTCCAGGGCGCAGAAGGCCGTGATGTCGGCAATGGTGAAGCGCTCGCCCGCGATCCACGGCTGGCGGGCCAGCGATTCATCGAGCCACTGGGCGCTTTCGCGCACCTTCTGGCCTTGCGAGGCGCCGAAGTCCGCGAATTGCGGCTTTTCCAGAACGGCAAGACCCGGGTGGGTGTGGCGCACGCAGTTGGCGATCGGCAGCATCCAGTACCACTCCACGCGCCGGTCGTGCATTTCGATGAAGGCGCGCTCTTCGAAGTCCACGCCCATCAGGTTGTGCTCGGGGTGCGCGCCCTCGAGCCAGGTGCAGATGGCGCGTGTTTCGCTCAGAACGCACCCGTCGTCGAACTCGAGCGCCGGAACGCGAGAGACGGGCACCTTGGCGTGGTAGTTCTCGGCCTTGTGCTCGCCGGCGTTGAGGTCGATGGAGACGAATTCAATGCCCGTGATGGCTTTTTCGGTCATGAACATCAGCACGCGACGGGGGTTGGGTGCGCGGGTGGCGGTGTAGAGCTTCATGAGCGCGTCTCCTTGGAGGTGGGGGTGCCGGTCATGAGCATGGATCGCGCCTGCTCGGCAAATTGCTCGGTGCCCGATTCACCGTCCCGCGTCAGGTCGATGGCGGAGGGCGGGCGCTGGATACCGCGTTGCACGGCCGGGCGTGCCCGGATGGCGTCGCGCCAACGCTTGAGGTGAGGCAGGCCGTCGATGGATACGCCGGACCAGCGGTGAGTGCGCACCCAGGCCCAGTTGGCGATGTCGGCGATCGAGTAATCGCCCGCGAGCCATTCATGGTGCGCGAGGTGGCCGTTCAGCACTTCAAAGAGGCGCCGGCTCTCGCCCTGATACCGGTCGATGGCCGCGGGTATCCTGGTCGGGAAGTAGCGATAGAACACATTGGCCTGGCCCATCATGGGGCCGATGCCACCCATCTGGAACATCAGCCATTGAATGACCCGTGAGCGGCCCTTGGGATCGGGCGGCATGAGGCGGCCGGTCTTCTCCGCCAGATAGATCAGGATGGCGCCGGATTCAAAGACGGCAAAGTCTTCGGCATCATGGTCGACGATGGCCGGGATGCGGCCATTGGGATTGATGGCAAGGAACTCCGGCTGCTTTTGCTCGCCTTTGGAGAGGTCGAGCATGCGCATGTCATAGGGCAGGCCCAGTTCCTCCAGCGCAATGGAGGCTTTGTGGCCGTTGGGGGTCGGCGCCGTGTACAGGGTGATCATGCCGGCCATCGTAATGCAGCACGCGCCGGTCTGCTCGACGGCACGGCCTGACCTCCACCGGACAAGTAGAATCCCTGCTCTCTTGCGCGGGTGGCGAAATTGGTAGACGCACCAGGTTTAGGTCCTGACGCCAGCAATGGCGTGCCGGTTCGAGTCCGGCCTCGCGCACCAGTCAGAATTCCAGGTTGTCGATGAGGCGCGTCTTGCCCAGACGTGCAGCGCCCAGAGCGACGCACTGGTTCGCGTGCGCCGTGCCTGCGGGGGGCTGCAGGTCGCTTCGCTGGCGCACGGTCAGGTAGTCGGGGTGCCAGCCCTTAGCACGGAGCGCTTGCATGGCCTCGGCTTCGAGCCGCGTCAGATCAACGCCTGGCTCAAGGGCCGCCTGCGAGAGTCGTTGCAGTGCGTCATGCAATTGCGTCGCCTGCGCACGCTCAGAGGCGCTCAGGTAGCTGTTGCGCGAGCTCAGGGCCAGGCCGTCCGGCGCACGGTGGATGTCCGCGGCCACGATATTGATGGGCAGGGCGAATTGGCGCACCATCTGGCGGATCACCATCTGCTGCTGATAGTCCTTGCGGCCGAACACGGCGGTGCCGCTCGATCCGGCGAACACGCTCCAGAACAGCTTCATCACCACCGTGCAGACGCCGGTGAAGAAACCGGGGCGGAAATGCCCTTCCAGCATGTTCGCCAGCTGCGGATCGGGCGTGACCGTGAAGGTCTGCGGTTCGGGATAGAGGTCGCGCTCGCCGGGGGCGAATACGATGTCGCATCCGTGTGCTTGCAGATGGCTGCAATCGGCTTGCAGTGTGCGCGGGTAGCTATCGAAATCTTCATGCGGCAGGAATTGCAGCCGGTTGACGAAGATGCTGGTGACCAGCACGTCGCCCAGGGGCTTGGCTTGGCGCACGAGGGCCAGGTGTCCCTCATGCAGATTGCCCATGGTGGGTACGAGCGAAGGGCGACCGCGCCCTTGCAGTGCGGCGCGCAGGTCGGCGATGGTGTGAACGAGTTGCATGAAATCGGGCGTGAGAATTACCAGGCGTGCACGGTGTCGTCGGGGAATTGCCCCTGCTTGACCGCCTGAACGTAGGCTTGCATGGCACCCTTGATGCTGTCCGCATCCTGCATGAAGTTGCGCACGAAACGCGGCATTTTGCCGAGATTCATTCCCAGCATGTCGTGCAGCACGAGCACTTGTCCCGCGGTGCCCTTGCCTGCGCCTATGCCTATGGTGTGGCAACGCGGCAATTCGTCGGTGAGGCTGGCGGCGAGCTGGGCGGGTACCATTTCAAGCACCAGCATCTCGGCGCCCGCGTCCTGCAGCTCCAGCGCGTGGCGGCGCAGCGTGGCCGACGCCTCGTCCCCCTTGCCCTGCACGCGGTAGCCGCCCAGCGCATGGACGGTCTGCGGGGTGAGCCCGAGGTGGGCGCAGACGGGGACGCCGCGCTCGACGAGAAAGCGCACGGTGGGCGCCGTCCAGCCGCCACCCTCGAGCTTGACCATGTGGGCGCCTGCCTGCATGAGTTGGGTGGCGCTGCGCAGCGCCTGTTCGGGTGATTCGCCATAGCTGCCGAAAGGCAGGTCGCCAATGAGCCATGCGGTGCCCTGTACGCGCCGCACCCCGCGCGAGACGCTGGCCATGTGGTAACACATGGTCTCGAGCGTGACGCCCACGGTGCTCGAAAGTCCCTGGCACACCATGCCGAGCGAGTCGCCCACGAGGATGCATTCCACCCCGGCCGCGTCGGCCACAGCGGCGAAGGTGGCGTCATAGGCCGTGAGCATGGTGATTTTCTCGCCTGCTTCGCGCATTTGCGTCAGGCGCGGCAGGCTCACGGGGCGGCGCTGGGGCAGTGGTGATGCCGTGGGCAGTGTGCCGTAGGGTGTGCCGGGTGCGGATGCGGGTGTGGTCATGGCTGGGTCAGCGACGGGAAAACGCGGGCAAGTCTATGCCAATCGTGTCGACTGCCGTGTCGCGAGGGCACAAAAAAGCCCGCCGAAGCGGGCTTTTCGTGGAAAACACGAAAGATTATTCGATGGCAACCTTCTTGCCGTCGACGAACTTGCTCAGGGTGTAGGACGGGTTCTTCAACTCGCCATTGGACTCGAACTGGATGTGCGCGGACACGCCCTGGTAGTCGCTCTTTTGCAGGAAGGGAATGTAAACCTTGGGATCCCAGGAGTTGGCGCGCTTCATGGCGTCGGCCAGCAGCATCACGCCGTCATAGAAGTACGGGCTGTAGACCTGGAACTGGCCGGGGTACTTGGCGTCGTAGCGCGCCTTCCAGGCGGTACCGCCCGGCATCTTGGCAATGGAAGCGCCACCGTCGGCGCAGACGACGTTTTCCAGCGTCTTGGCGTTGGCCGCCACTTCAGCCAGCACGGGCACGCAAATGCCGTCGCCGCCGAAGAACTTGACGTCGTTCATGCCCAGTTGCTGCATTTGGCGCAGCATCGGGCCGCCCTGGCCGTACATGCCGCCGTAGAAGATGGCCTGGGGCTTCTTGGCCTTGAGCGAGGTCAGGATCGCCATGAAGTCGGTGGCCTTGTCGTTGGTGAATTCCTTGGCCACCACCTTGACGCCGAGCTTTTCCACGTCGCGCATGAACACGCTGGCAATACCTTGCCCGTAAGGCGTGCGGTCATCCACCACGGCGACCTGTTTCAGACCCAGGGTCTTCGCGGCGTAGTGTGCCAGCGCAGCGCCCAGAGCATTGTCGTTGGCGATGACGCGGTAGGTGGTGTTCCAGCCCGGCTTGGTCAGGTCGGGGTTGGTGGCGGCGCCGGTGATCATCGGTATGCCGCAATCGTGGAACACCTTGGACGAGGGAATGGCCACGCCCGAATTCACAAAGGTGACGGCGCCGGCCACTTTCTGGTCGCAGAGCTTCTGGGAGGCCGCCGTGCCTTGTTTCGGGTCGGCACCATCGTCTTCGGCGACGATCTCGAACTTGACCTTCTTGCCGGCAATTTCCATGCCCTTGGCATTCAGATCCTCGATGGCCATGCGGACGCCGTTCTCGTCGTCCTTGCCGTAGTTGGCCTGCGGGCCGGAAACCGGGCCGATGTGGCCGATCTTGATGACCTGCTCCTGCGCGAGGGCGCCGGAGCTGACTCCGATCGAGCCCATGCCAGCCACGACGGCGGCCACCAACAACTTGCGCGAAATCTCCATGGATTGCTCCTGCGTTTGAAACACGAAAGCGCAACCATATGGGGGCGGTGCACTCTTGGCAATGGAGGAAACTCGAGGTTTTGCGCTTTTCACCACACGATTTTGAGGTGGCACAAAAAAGGGCCGCACTGGGCGGCCCTCGAGGGTGAAAGCAGGGTGCTTTCGCGCTGGGATTACATGCCCATGCCACCCATGTCGCCCATGCCGCCGGGCATGGCCGGGGCCGCGGCTTCATCCTTCGGAGCTTCCGTGA
>JAIOIA010000042.1:0-15734 GCA_019912745.1 Comamonas sp.
GGCCGGGCAGGAGGGCGGGCTTGGTGCCCGGAACGTGGGCCGGGCCGGTCCGCATGAACCGAGCGGCCTTGGCCGTCGCCACCGCCGGTGGCAGGGGAGCACCGGGCGCCGCGGCCGCGCCGTGGTGCGCGGCGCAACCCAGCAGGCAGCACAGGGCATGTGGACAGGCCGGCTGCTCTGGCGTGGCGGGTGCCTGGGAAGAGGCGTGGCTTTGCGAGCAGATGTCGGAAGCCCATGGCGGCGTGTGCGTGGACGCAAGCGCGGGCAGGGGCGCGAGCGCGACAGCCATGGCGTACAGCAGCCATGCACAGGTGCAGACGATGGCGATCCACCGCCGCCGGATCTCGCGGAATGACGCTCCTGCCCTCAATGTGCCTCCGATGCGTTCATGGTGACATGGGTTTTCCGCACCGTCGCGGGCCTTGCACCAGGGTGTCGCCATTGTGCGGGAAAAAGCGCGCGCGGGTCGGGATTTGCGCTAAGGTGCGCCAATGCAGCTCGACCTTCCCCGCCCCGAACATCTGCAGGCCACACCCGCGATCGACAGCGATCACCCCGGCGTGCGGGCCTTCGCCAGGCAGCACGCCACGGGCGCCAGCGATCGAGAGCGCGCCGTGGCGCTCAACCTCGCGGTGCGCGACGGCTTTCGCTACGACCCCTACCGCATCGACCTGAGCCTCGCGGGCATGCGCGCGAGCTCGGTGCTCGCCCATGGCTACGGCTGGTGCGTGCCCAAGGCGGCGCTGCTCGCGGCCGCGGCGCGCGCTGCCGGCATCCCGGCGCGCCTGGGCTTTGCCGACGTGCGCAACCACCTCTCCACCGAGCGCATGCGCCGCACCGCGAAGAGCGATATCTTCTACTGGCATGGCTACACCGAGCTGTGGCTGGACGGCGCCTGGCGCAAGGCCACGCCCGCGTTCAACCTCGAGCTGTGCGAGCGCTTCGGCCTGCTGCCGCTGGAGTTCGATGGCGTGCACGATTCGCTCTACCACGCGTTCGATCGGGCCGGCCATCGCCACATGGAATACGTGAGCCAGCGCGGCAGCTTCGACGATCTGCCGCTGGCCGAGATCCATGCGGATTTCGAGCGCCTGTACCCGGGCTGGGCCGGGTGGCAAAGCGCGGACTTCCAGGCCGATGTGCGACAGGAGACGCCCTCATGACGGCAGGCGCCGCGCCGTCCATTCCCGCCGGCTTCGAGGCCTTTGAAATGGGTGGGGCGTTCATGGCCATCAACGGGCCCCTGTTCAAGCGCCGCCGCGATGGAGAATTCGCGCTCGGCCTGCGCATCGAGCCGCGGCATGTGAACCCCATGGCCAACCTGCATGGCGGCATGATGGCGAGCTTCTGCGACATGCTGCTGGTGCTCGTGGCGCACCACCAGAGCGAGGCGCTGCGCGCGCATTTCATGCCGACGGTGAGCCTGCAGCTGGACTACCTCGCCCCGGCGCCGCTGGGCTGCTGGATCGAGGGCGGTGGCCAGCTCCTGCGCACCACGCGTTCGCTGGCCTTCGTGCAGGCGCTGGTCACGGCCGATGGCCAGCCCTGCGTGCGCGCCAGCGGCGTGTTCAAAATCGGCCCGCTGATCGATGAGGCCATGGCGCGCGGGCGCGTGTCGTCGTCTTGAGGGTGCGGCCTTGCCCTAAGATGAATGCTGTTTCTCATGTCCTGCGGGAGCCCTTGATGTCCGATCTGAACACTCTGTTCGAAGCCGCCGTTGCCAACTCCAAACTGCTCACCGAGCGCCCCGACAACGCGACACTGCTCAAGATCTACGCGCTCTACAAGCAGGCGACCGAGGGCGACAACGTCGAGAAGAAACCCAGCCTCACCGACCTCGTGGCGCGCGCCAAATGGGACGCGTGGACCAAACTCAAGGGCACGGCCGGTGACGCGGCCAAGCAGCAATACGTCGACCTCATCGAGTCGCTGCGCGAGTAAGGCGACGCGCTCGAGGGACTCGTTCAGCGTTGCCCAAGCGTCGCCAGCCTGGCCTCGCGCTCGTCGCGCGGCAGCTCGGCCAGCTGCTGCACCGCGGCGTGAAAACGCGGCCAGTCGCGTCCCTGCTGGTCAAAGAGCGCGATGAAGGCGGGCACCAGGTCGTCGTAGGCGCCCTGGGCACCGAAACTGGCGTTGTTGGCGTCGCGCACCCAGCGGTCCGTTGCCACAAGCTGCTGCGCGCTGCTGCCCTGCGCCACCCAGCGTTCGCGCAGCCGGGCGTAATCGGTGCGAAAGTCTTCCATTGCTTTGTTTTTCATGGCTATCAACGCTTTTGAGGCGGGCGCTGAGTCATGATTTTGTTTGTAAATTTCTGCCAGGCGCGTGCGTGTCGCATGGGTGAGCTTGCGCCATTCGCCGCGCCGCGCTTCACTGGCCCGATAAGCCGCCAGGGCCGCGGGTGTCGCGTGTTCGGTCAGCCAGCGCTCGGTGCCCAGCCGTCCGACGGCCGTGGCGTAGGACTCGTTGAACGCGGTGTCTCCGGTGGCGTAGACCTTCTGGTGCGCCAATTCATGCAGCATGAGGCGTGCGAAGTCACCCTCGGGCCAGGCGATCCAGGTGGAGAGCAGCGGGTCGCCGCCGAGCCAGTTGCTGTAGCCCAGCGTCGAGTAGGCGGGCACGCCGTAGACGCTCACTTCCAGCCCGGTGGCCGCCAGCGCGGCCGCTTTGGCGCGTGCGTCCGCTTCGTGAAAATAGCCGCGGTAGCCCACGCACCCCGCAATGGGAAAGCACCAGGTGTGCAGCTGCAGGGAATTGGGCGGCGCGGCTACGACGTTCCACACGGCGGCGCTGCGATGCAGCCGGGCGTAGCGCGTGTAGCTGGCGTTGTCCGGCAGCGCCAGCTCCTCGGTGGCGAAATGGCGCAGCTGCCGGGCCAGTTCCAGGCGTTCACGCAGGGGCTCGGGTGTCTGCGGGCTGGCAATCCAATCGGAAATCGGCTCGGCCGCTTGCAGCAGCGCCCAATGCCCGCGCAGCGATTGCCAGTAGTAGCCGCTGCTGGTGCAGCCGCCGAGCAGCAGGCAGCACGGCAGCAAAATCAGGAGCAGGCGTTTCATCGGGAAGGTGCGAGGCCGCGCACAATGGCGCCATGCCTGAGATACAAGATGCCGCGGGGCTGTTCCGCGATGACCAGGGTTGCGCGCGTTGCGCCTGGTGCGCGGCCACGCCGCTGTACCGGCACTACCACGACGAGGAATGGGGCTATCCTGTCGCCGATGAGCGGCGCCTCTTTGAAAAGCTCTGTCTCGAAGGCTTCCAGGCGGGGCTGAGCTGGCTCACCATCCTGAACAAGCGCGAGGCTTTTCGTGCCGCCATGGCGAATTTCGAGGCCGAGGAACTGGCGTGTTTTGGCGCGGCCGAGGTGCGTGCGCTCCTGGCCAACGCGGCCATCGTGCGCCATCGCGGCAAGATCGAATCGGCCATCCACAACGCGCGCCAGGTCCTTCTGCTGCGGGCCGAGTTCGGCTCGTTCGCGGCTTACGTCTGGCGCCATGCCGAGCAGGCGGCGCAGGCGCGGCCCGAACGCATCACGGCCGCGCTGCTGCGCACCATGACCACGTCGCCCGCGTCGCAGGCACTGTCGCGCGATCTGAAAAAGCGCGGTTTCACCTTCGTCGGCCCGACGACGATGTACGCTTTCATGCAGGCCATGGGCCTGGTGAACGATCACGTCGAAGGCTGCGCGGCGCGCGCGCGTGCCGACGCCGCGCGCGCCGCGTTTGCTCTTCCCCTGTCGGGATGAGGGGCGCGGCGCCGCAGGCGGGCGATCAGCCGCCTGCGTGGGTGCGCTTGCCGGGATTCTTCTTGTAGTGGGTGTGCGAGCCGCGCTCCAGGCTGGAGCGTTGGCCGCCGCCGTTCCTGACCCGCGGCATGCCGGGCATGGGAGTGGGGCGGGGCGTGCGTTGACGGTCGGCTTCGGTGACGATTTTGTTGCCCATTTGAATTTCTCGTAGAAAAAAAGGTGCGACGAAACCCTCTATTAGGCCATAGTTCGCAAGCCGCACCCGAGTCGACCGGGAGGGTGGCTCGCGGTAAGCTGGGCATTTCTTCTCTGTGACCGCCATGCTGTACAAATTCAAATCCCGCGCCACGTCCGATCTCATCATGCTCGAGCCCGTGGGGCGCCGGGTGCTGCAGATCGTCGGCAAGTCGCCCGACGATGCCCACGGCATCATCACGGCCGAGCAGATCCCCGCGGCCATTGCCGCGCTGCAGAAGGCCGTGGACGAGGAAGAGGCAAGTCAGGCCGTGCCCAGGGACCAGGCCACCGATGGCACGGCGGAAGAGCCGCGGGAGCCCAGCGAGCGCATCTGGCTGCGCCAGCGTGTGGCGCCGTTCATCGACATGTTGCAGATCAGCGCCGCTCAGGGGCGCGAGGTGACCTGGTAACGCACGGGTATCAACGGAAAAACCCTGGGAGTGGACTCCGCCAAATCGTAACGTAATGTGTCCCACAACGACTGCGGATCCCCCCGGAGGCGACCTGACGGTCGGTTGCCAGACGAGGGTACAGGTTAATGCGCAACATGGCGCTGCTAGTGTCAGAATCACGGCTTGCCGCTGCCCTGAGTGAGGGCGTGGCTTGATCAGATAACTGTCCTGCTGGATGCGCGGGACGAGCCCCGGGGCGCGGGGTCGGCTTCTCCAGGAGATCGAGGAGGAAGGCGACCGGTGTACGCCTGATCGGGGTTCGGGGCGCATCCGGCGTTCTCTCTTTTGTGGAGCCCCCTCGCCATGCAACGTGAAACCACCGATCTCGCCCCCAACCTGAGCGCCCAGCCCATCAGTCTGGATGTGCTCAGCGAAAAATATTTCAAGAATGGCGAGCAGACGGTGGATGAGCTTTACGCGCGCGTGGCGCGTGCGCTCGCGTCCGTCGAAAAGCCCGAACTGCGCGAGACGCTGGAGGCGCGCTTTCGCGAAAATCTGCAGGCCGGTGCGATCGGCGCCGGCCGCATCATGAGCGCGGCGGGCACCGACATCCAGGCCACGCTCATCAACTGCTTCGTGCAGCCCGTGGGCGACTGCATTCAGGGCGTGGATGATGAAGGCTTCCCGGGCATCTACGAGGCCCTACGCGAGGCGGCCGAGACCATGCGCCGCGGTGGCGGCGTGGGCTACGATTTTTCCCGCATCCGTCCGCGAGGCGCGGAGGTCAAGGGCACGCATTCCATGGCTTCGGGCCCGTGCTCGTACATCAACGTGTTCGACCAGTCGTGCTCGACGGTGGAGAGCGCGGGCGCGCGCCGCGGCGCGCAGATGGGGGTACTGCGCATCGACCATCCGGACGTGCTCGATTTCATCACCGCCAAGCGCACGCCGGGGCGCTGGAACAATTTCAATGTGTCCGTGGGCGTGCCCGATGCCTTCATGCAGGCCGTCGAGAGCGACGGCCCTTGGGATCTCGTGCACAAGGCCCGGCCGGGCGCCGAAGTGATGCGCCAGGGTGGCCACCAGCGCGCCGACGGGCAATGGGTGTACCGCACGGTGCGCGCGCGCGAGCTCTGGGACACGATCATGCAGTCGGCCTACGACTTTGCCGAGCCGGGCATCCTGTTCCTGGATCACATCAACACCGACAACAACCTGAGCTACACCGAGCGCATCAACGCCACCAACCCCTGCGGCGAGCAGCCACTGCCTTCCTACGGCTGCTGCGACCTTGGCCCCATCATCCTCACGCGCTTCGTGCGCCATCCGTTCGGCTTTTCGGGTGAGGCCGGCTTTGATTTCGAGCGTTTCGCGCAGGTCGTGGCCACGCAGGTGCGGGCGCTGGACAATGTGCTGGACGTGACCTACTGGCCGCTGGAGCAGCAGCGCGCCGAGGCGGCGGCCAAGCGGCGCATCGGCGTGGGCTTCACCGGCATGGGCAATACGCTGGCGATGCTGGGGCTGCGCTACGACCGCCAGGAGGGGCGCGACATGGCGGTGCGCATCGCCGAGTGCATGCGCAACAGCGCCTATCGCGCGTCGATCGAACTGGCCAAGGAAAAGGGCGCCTTCCCCAGGTTCGAGGCCGACGGCTACCTGGCTCAGGGCACCTTCGCCAGCCGCCTGCCGCAGGACATCCAGCACGACATCCGCCAGCACGGCATCCGCAACAGCCACCTGCTGTCGATTGCGCCCACCGGCACGGTGAGCCTGGCGTTCGCCGACAACGCCTCCAACGGCATCGAGCCGCCGTTTTCCTGGACCTACACGCGCAGGAAGCGTGAAGGCGACGGCACGATGAGCGAGTACACCGTCGAGGATTACGCCTGGCGGCTGTACAAGACCCTGGGGGGCGATGTGAACCACCTGCCCGCCTACTTCGTCAATGCGCTGGAGATGTCCGCCTCGGACCACGTGGCCATGATGGAGGCGGTGCAACCCTACGTCGACACCGCCATCTCCAAGACGGTGAACATCCCGGCGGACTACCCCTACGATGATTTCAAGGGCCTGTACCTGCAGGCCTGGCACTCCAGGCTCAAGGGCTTGGCCACCTACCGACCCAACGCCATCCTGGGCGCGGTGCTTGAGGTGCCCGCGAAGAAGGAAGCCGATTCCGGCGCACCGGCCGTGGTGCAGGAGCCGACGGCCCCAGCCGATCCCATGCGGTCCGTGATCGAGAGCCGCCCCAAAGGCGGTCTGCCCGCGGTGGCCGAGAAGGTCGAATACTGGACGCAGGAAGGCCACAAGACGCTGTATCTCATCGTCTCCTTTCTGCCGGTCGATGATGGCCATGGCGGCCTGGTCGATCGCGCGATCGAGTTCTTCATGCCGGTGGGTCAGAGCAACGAATCGCAGCAGTGGATCACGTCCAGCATGCGTCTGCTCTCGCTGGCTGCGCGCGGCGGCTTTCTGGAGCGGGCGCTGTCGGACATGCGCAAGGTCGCATGGGACCGTGGCCCGGTGCGTCTGGGCAGCTATGCCAAGGCCGATGGCACGCTGGTGCCGTTGTGGCACGACTCGGAAGTGGCGGCGCTGGCATACGCCATCCAGAGCATCCTGGCCCGACGCGTCGAGGCGCCGCGCCAGCAGGAGTTGCCGCTGGAACAACCCGAGGCTCCGCGCAGTCTGCCGCCCGCGATGGCCGGCAAGAAGTGCTGGGAGTGCGGGGCGCACGCAGTCATCCGCAAGGACGGCTGCGACTATTGCACGCAGTGCGGCGCGCTGGGCAGTTGTGGCTGAAGCCGCGCGCCGTGCGGCGCCCCTGATCGAGGTGGGGGCGCTCAAGCTGCGTTATCGTCGCGCGATTCACATGACGAACGGATTTTCATGATTTCGTGCAATTTGTCGGCTGCGCAGCGTGCGGTCGTGGGGCTGTGCCATGAGTGATGTCGCACCTTCCCGAACCGGACCCGACCCCCATTGGCGTTTGCGCTACACCGTTCTGGCGCCGCATCGGCTCGGGTTTTCGCTTGCGGTCGTCGTGCTGCTGGCCGCCAGTCTGTGGTGGATGCTGGTGCAGATCGACCGCTCCACCGGCGCGCTGGGGCTGCCCGCGGCCGCGCCGGCATTCCTCACCCATGCGGCGGTGATGAGCTTCGGCTTCATGCCCTTGTTCTTCTCGGGTTTCCTGTTCACCGCCGGGCCGAAATGGCTGAACGTGCCGCCGTTGTCCGTCGCGCAAATCCAGAAACCGCTCATCCTGCAGTGCGTGGGCTGGCTGGTCTGGCTGCTGGGTGGGCTGGCCAGCCAGGGTGTGGCACTCATGGGCCTGGCCGTGGCCTGGCTGGGGCTGGTCTGGATGTCGCTGCTCTACGCTGGCCTGGTGCGTGCCAGCAAGGCGCCCAATCAGCTGCACGGCAAGATGGTGCGCGCCGCATTTTTCGTGGGCTGCATCAGCGTGGCGGCGGTGGGGCTGAGCATGACCGCGGGGCGCGATGACCTCGCGCGGGCCTGGGTGCTGACGGGGCTGTGGGGTTTCGTCGGCGTGGTCTTCATGACGGTGGCGCACCGCATGATCCCCTTCTTCACGCATGGCAAGATTCCGGGGGTCGAGGCCTGGCGTCCCGCCGGAGTCATGGCGCTGCTGGCGGTGGCCGTGGGCGCGCAGGCGTTGTTCGTCTGGCTCGGCATCATCTCGTGGCCGCCCGAGCTGGCCACCACCGGCCTGTGGGTGCGCGGCGCGTACGAATGGGCGATGGGCTTCGCCTTGCTCTGGCTCGTGGTGCGCTGGGGATTGATTCCGGCACTCAAGATTCCGCTGCTGGGCATGCTGCACATCGGCTTTCTCTGGCTGGGCCTGGCCAATCTGATCGCGGGCGCCGCCGACTGGTGGAGCGCCGTGGCGCAGGCGCCGATGTGGCACCTGGCCTCGCTGCATGCCTTCACCATGGGTTGTCTCGGGTCGCTGATCCTGGCGATGGTCTCGCGCGTGGCCGCGGGGCACAGCGGCCGCCCGCTGGAGGCCGGGCCACTGGTGTGGGGCCTGTTCCTGCTGCTTCAGGCCACCGTGGTGGTGCGTGTCGTCGCGGCTTTGCCGATCTCTGCGACAGCCACGCTGCTGACGCTGGCGGCCGTGCTGTGGCTGGCGATCATGGGCATCTGGGGCCTGAGGCTGCTCGGCTGGTGGGGTCGCGTTCGCATCGACGGCAATCCGGGATGATGATGCTCCTTGATTGAGAGCTGCTCACGCCCTGTGCAAGGGCGTTACAACCCTGAAACATCTGAATTTCAGTGCAAAACGACGGGGTTCTGTGCGAGCCCCGCGTAGCCGTCCAGCGTGGCCTCCACCTCGTCCTGCGAAGGGGTGTTCTGCTGCCAGGCCATGATCTGCTGCTGGAACAGCTCGGCCCAGGAACCGTCCAGGTAGACTTCCTTGCCCGAGCGCTTGTCCACGATTTCGAAGCCGTGACGCAGCAGCTGTGGCACGGGCGCCTTGTCCGGCGCGCCCTCGGGCGTATCGGGTGCATCGGGCAGTGGCAGCATGTGGACCACCACGAAGGATTCAGAGTCGTAGAGCATGTGCATGGTGTTCCTCCTGTCACTACGGCTTGAGATGGCGGTGATTCGCAAGGCTTCAAGACCATGACAGTATTCCATGAATCCGGCCGGGCCGAGCCCTGTCACGGCGTTTCGTGGTCTCTGAGTTGCAAATCGACCCAATCGCCTCCGCCTTGAGACAGGCGGATGCGCACCGGCAGATAGCTGAGCCCGGTGCCCAGCCACAGCTCGTCGGTCTGGTCGTCGCCATCCTGGGGCAGGCGTTGCAGCTTGAGCGCGGGGGTGTCGCCGGCCGGCAGGTGCAGCACCTCCGGCCCCTGCACCTCGAAAGTCCAGGGGTCGACGTGGCGCACTCCCACGGTCTCGAAGCGGATTCGGGTGCCCCGCGGATAGTCTTGCGGCGCCGCCGCGATCAGCGCGCCGAGCTGCACGAAGACGCTGAGCCGGTCCTGGGCATCGTCGCCGATGTCGGCCGCAGCCGTGGCGCCGTCGCTGAACCGCACGCGATGCGTTTCAAAATCCAGTTGCGCGGTGCGCTCCTTGCGTGCCTCGTCGGTGAAGCGCTCGGGCCGCAGCCCGCGTGCGGTGACGAGCCCCTGACTTTGCTGCGCGCGCGAGCCGAGAAACAGCAGGCTGATGCTTTGACGAAGCTGGTAGTGCGTGCCATCGGTTTTCCAGACCAGTTCGCCGCGGGCGTGGTAGTCGAACCCTGTGACACGCCCCGAGACTTCAAACGCAAGCCGTGTGGGTGGCGGAAGGCGCAGGGGCGGTGGCATGGGCGCCGGCGCCGGTGTGGCCACGCTGTCGGCGTGTGTCGCGGCGGGCGTCGCGGGGAGCTTTTCCTGCACGACTGGGGCAGCCTCGCTCGCCGGTGCCGGTGCCGGTGCGGGAGCCGGTGGTGATTCGGCCACGCGCGCGGGGGCTAAGGTGCCGGGGCTGCGCGCAGCCATGTCGGCCAGCCAGCGTTCGTAGTCGTCGAGCGGGATGTCTGCCTGGGTTCCCGAAGACCCCTGCGGCGGGGGCGCGGGCGTGGCGGAGCCGGACCCTGCGGTGGTCGTGCTCGTGCGTGCGGCAGGCGCGCGCGCCGAAGCCACGCGGCGTCGCGGTGGGGTGGAGGGTTTCGCCGTGGGGCGCTGCGCGTGCGCAGCCGGTTCGTCCCTGGGCGATGGGGCGCGAGCGGTCGGCAAGACGCGGGTGTGCAGCACGCGGTCGGCCACGGCGGGAGCGTGCGCCACGGGCAGCGACAGGGACCAAAGCGCCCACAGATGCAGGGCCAGGACAGCGGCGCCCAGAAGCCAGAGGGCATGGCGCGGCATGGCGGGCGCTACGATGCCGGATGAATTCATGAACACACGAGGCAGGAAGGCCGCTCTCGCAGGCCCTGCCCGCATGAGGAGCAACGATGAAACTGGCGACGATGCGAGACGGCTCGCGTGACGGGCAATTGGTGGTGGTCTCGCGCGACCTGACGCAGGCTCATTATGCAAGCGGGGTGGCCAACAGCTTGCAGCAGGTGCTGGAAGACTGGAATTTCCTCGCGCCTGAGCTGCAGGGCCTCTACGCCGAACTCAACGCCGGCCGCGCGCGCCATGCGTTCGCGCTGGATACGGCGCAGTGCCTGTCGCCACTGCCGCGCACCCATGGCTGGTTCGTTGGCTGCCCCTATCCCAGTCACCTGGAGCGCTGTGCACGAGAGAAAGCGCCAGCCTGGCGCCAAGAACCAGGCGGGGCGTTTCTGGCGCCCACTGCGACATGGGCCTGCGCCGGCGTGACGGACCTTGATTTTTCGGCCGGTCTTGCGGTGATCACCGGGGATGTGCCCCGCGGCTGCGCACCCGAGCAGGCCGTGGAGAGGGTGCGCCTGTTCGGCTTGGCGCTTACGCTGGCGCAGGCGGGCAGCGGCCGTGCGTGTGCAGGCACGTTTGCGCCCGTGGCAGTCACTTCCGATGAACTGGGTGAGGCGTGGCGCGCCGCGAAGGCCCACCTGACCGTGCAGGTGCAGCTCAATGGCCGCAAGTTCGGTCTGTGCGACACCGGTGCCGACATGGCGCAGGACTTTGGTGCATGCATCGCGCAGAACGCACAGGCGCAGGGCATGAGCGCGGGCAGCATCATCGGCGCCCTGCCGGTGAGCTCTGCCGACGCGGCGCGCGGCTTCTGCTCGCTGCGCGAGCGCCGCTGCACCGAGGCTGCGCAGGATGGGGAGGCGGCCACGCCCTGGCTGCAGGTGGGCGACGAACTGCGTGTGCAGGCGCGCTCGGCCACGGGCGACGCACCGCTTTTTGGCGCGATTCATCTGCAATTGAGCTGACACCGCGCCGCGCGCGCGAAGCAGCCGACGACGTCCAGGCTGCAGAGGCTCCTAGCGCCGATCACGACCGCGCCGGTGGTGTTCCGGGGGGTTGTCCCACCCGCCCTGGACGAAGACCCACTGGTTGCCGCGTTGCTGCCACTGGGGCTGGTGGTAGGCGTGGCCCCTGCGCATGCGCACCCACCGGCCGGGAATCCAGACATAGGCGTGACGGTGCCACTCCCAGTGGCCCTGCGACCAGACCATGCCGTGGCGTGCGCGAGGCATGGCTTCGTAGCGCGGGGGCGGCGGAGGAGGCATCACCAGCACGGGTGCGGCGGGAATGACTCCGGGGCCGCTCTGGATGACGACCGTGGCGCTGGTTGCGGCCTGCGCCGCTCCGGCCAGGGCCAGCGTGAACACGGCGACGAAGGGAATGAGACGGTGCATGAGGTGCTCCTGCATGATGCGATCGGGGCTCATCATCCGCCCCCAAGGTCAAGCACGCGGATGATTTGGGTTTCGGCAAGCGCTCATATTGTGTGCAAATGCTAGCGTATCCCGCGGCTGACGGCCCTGCCTTGGTGGCCGCGGAGCGGGCGCGGACGTTATGGCGCGGTGTCCATGGCCTGCATGCACGATCGGGCACCTGCGTCCGCCCGTCAGACGTCTGAGGCCCTGCGCGCCGACAGTTGCGCCAGGTAGCGCTCGGTCGCGTCACGCGCCAGCGCCACCGAGCCCAGCGCCGTGCCCTGGTCGTCGGTCACGATGGCAAAACTCATGTCCACGTAGAGCTTGCGCCCGCTCTTGTGCACGCCGCGCGTGGTGCGCACCTCCCGGCTGGTTGTATGGCCATGGGCCATGGCGCGGTTGAAGCCGCGCCAGTGCGCTTCGCGCAGATGCTCGGGAATGATGAGGTCCACGCTGCGCCCCAGCGCTTCTTCGGCGCTGAAGCCGAAGAGCGCGGCGGCCATGGCGTTCCAGACTCGGATCACGCCGTGCGCGTCGATGAAGATGAGCGCGTCGCCCGCGTCCAGGACGATGCGCTCCCACGGGGGGACGGTGGCGTGCTCGGTGCTCATGCCCGGCATTGTCAACGAACGGTGATGACCGCGCGCCACCCGGGGTTCCAACAGATCCTGTCGTGTGCGGTCGGACCCCTTATCCGGCGTCGGCCACCGGCTGTCAAACCCCGCGCGCGCGGTCGGCCTTGAAGCGTTGACGCCACGCGCCGAACGTGCCCTGATCGAGTGCGTCGCGCATCTCCTGCATGAGGTGGAGGTAGTAGTGCAGGTTGTGGATGCTCGCGAGCATGGGCCCGAGCATCTCGCCGCAGCGGTCCAGGTGGTGCAGGTAGGCGCGAGAAAAGCCGCCGCGTCCGCCCTCGGCCCAGCTCACGCCGGCTTCTCCCGCGCAGGCGTGACAGGTGCAGGTGGGGTCGATTGGCTGGTGATCGAGCCTGTGGCGGGCGTTGCGGATCTTCAGGTCGCCGTGGCGGGTGAACAGGGTGCCGTTTCTCGCATTGCGCGTGGGCATGACACAGTCGAACATGTCCACGCCGCAGGCGACGCCCTCCACCAGATCCTCGGGCGTGCCCACGCCCATGAGGTAGCGCGGCTTGTGGGCAGGCAGGCGGTGCGGCGTGTGCGCCATGATGCGCAGCATGTCCTCCTTGGGCTCACCGACCGAGACGCCGCCGATCGCGTAGCCGGGAAAATCCATGGCCGTAAGCGCGTGCAGCGATTCCTCGCGCAGGGCCTCGTACATGCCGCCCTGCACGATGCCGAAGAGCGCGTTGGGATTGGCCAGGCGCGCAAATTCCTCCTGCGAACGCCGGGCCCAGCGCAGGCTCATTTCCATGCTCTTGCGGGCATCCTGCTCGCTCGTCGGGATGCCGCCGGTTTCGTACGGCGTGCACTCGTCGAGCTGCATCACGATGTCCGAGTTGAGCGTGGTCTGGATCTGCATGCTCACCTCGGGCGAAAGAAAGAGCTTGTCGCCGTTGACGGGCGAGGCGAAGTGCACGCCGTCCTCGGTGATCTTGCGCATGGCGCCCAGGCTCCAGACCTGAAAACCCCCGGAGTCGGTGAGGATGGGCTTGTCCCATTGCTCGAAGGCGTGCAGGCCGCCGAAGCTTGTCACCACGTCCAGCCCTGGACGCATCCACAGGTGGAAGGTGTTGCCCAGGATGATTTGCGCCTGCATCTCGTGCAGGCTGCGCGGCATCACTCCCTTGACGGTGCCGTAGGTGCCCACGGGCATGAAGATCGGGGTTTGCACCACGCCATGGCGGAGCGTGAGGCGCCCCCGGCGAGCGTGGCTGTGCGGGTCTGTGCCCAGCAGGTCGAAGTGCAGCATAGGGCTGTGATTGTCCCCGAGCGGCGGTGCGCTGGCCTACACTGGCACGCATGCGTTCATCACGGAGGCGGTCATGCTGAGAATATTGGTGGCGATCGATGGTTCGGAGCTGGCGCTGGACGCCGTGCGCTACGCGCTCAGGCTGGTTCAGGAGGGCAACCTGCGAGCCACGCTCGTGCTCGGCCACGTGCAGGAGGAAGCCTCGCTGCTGGAGCTGGCGACGCGCGATGCCGACGCGATCGCGCGCGCCAGCGTGGAGGCCGGGCAGGATCTGCTGGCGAGCAGCGTGGCGCTGGTTCAGGCGGCGGGCGTGCCCTTCGAGACGGAAATCGCTCTGGGCTCGCCCGCGGCGACGCTGTCCGACCTGGCCGAGACCTGCGGCTGCGAGCTCATCATGGTGGGCGCGCGCGGCCTGAGCGGGCTGCGCGGCAGCCTGCTCGGCTCGGTGTCGCAGGCGCTGGTGCGTGATGCGACCATGCCGGTGACCGTGGTCAAGCACGCCCAGCCCGAAGAGGCCGATGAGCCGGACGAGGCCTCGGCTCAGTGAGTGCCGACCAGCAGTGGGGCGGCCGTCTGCCGCAGTTTGAACTGCTGCACGGCCCGCGTGAGGTGGCCGGCCTGATCGCGCAGCGACTCTGACGCGGCCGCGGATTGTTCCACCAGCGCGGCGTTCTGCTGCGTCATCTGGTCCAGGTCGCGCACGGATTCGTGCGCCTGCTGGATGCTGTCGCGCTGCTCGTTGGCCGAGGCGGTGATTTCGGTGATCGTGTCCGAGACCTGGCGCACGCTCGCGACCAGTTCGTTCATGGTGGCGCCGGCCTGCGCCACCAGCCGCGTTCCGTCTTCCACGCGGGCGGTGGAGCCGCTGATCAGGTCCTTGATTTCCCTGGCGGCCGCCGCGCTGCGCTGCGCGAGGCTGCGCACCTCGCTGGCGACCACGGCAAAGCCGCGGCCTTGCTCGCCCGCGCGCGCGGCCTCGACAGCCGCGTTGAGCGCGAGGATGTTGGTCTGGAAGGCGATGCCGTCGATGACGCCGGTGATGTCGCCAATTTTGTGCGAGCTCTGGGAGATCTCGTTCATCGTGCTCACCACCTGCGCTACCACGGCGCCGCCGCGTTCGGCCATCTCGGCCGCCGAAATGGCCGAGGTGTTTGCGTGATGCGAGGTCGCGGCGCTGTTTTGCAGCGCCGTGGCCAGCGTGTCCATGAGCGAGGCCGCCTCCTGCAGCCGGGTCGCGGTCTGCTCGGTGCGCAGGCTCAGGTCCTGGTTGCCCGTGGCGATCTCACCGCTTGCGGTGTCGATGCTGCCCGAGGCATCCTGCACCTGGCGCACCAGCTGGCGCAGTGCTTCCTGCATGCGCCCCATCGCCTGCACGAGCAGGCCGACTTCATCGTCGTGCAGGGCCTTCACGTCCAGCGTGAGGTCGCCGGAGGCGATGTGCTGGGCCAGGTTCCGCGCCCTGGCCAGCGACAGCGTGATGGAGCGCACGCTCGCCAGCGTGAGCGGAATCAGCACGACGAGCGCGAGCAGCAGCAGCACGCCGATGAGCGCCGACATCAGCGAGGTGCGCGCATCGATGTCCTGGCGCGCGTCATTCATGTTGGTGCGCGCCTGCTGCGCCAGGGCCGACAGCAGCTTGTCGCTGGCGGCCATGTGCGCCTTGAACTCGTCGGCGTAGGCCGCGGCGGCGGCGCCGTCGATCTGCGCGTCCTGCACGCGCTGGAACACCGGGTCCAGCCCCTCGGCGTAGTCCTTGATCTCGGCGAGGGTCTTGTCGATGGCCTGCGTGAAGGCCTCGTTGCCGGTCTGGGTGGAGCGCACCTTGCCCAGATTGGTGCGCAGCGCCGCCAGGGTCTTGCGCCACTGCTCGCGCAGCTCGCCCACCTGCAGCACGTTGTTGGAGTTGATGACGATGTCTTTTTCGGCGCGCTGCAGGTTGCCCAGCAGGGTGCGCAGATCAGAGACCTCGGTCAGGGTCTGAACCTGGTTGTCGAACAGCACCTTCAGCGTGGAGCGAGTCTGATCCAGCGCCACGTAGCCCAGGGCGCCGATGAACACCAGCAACACCAGGGAGAACACCGTCCCGAAATAGAGTCGGGTCCGGATGGAAAACCGGCCAAGCAAGCTCATGATCCTTGCCACTCAAGTGCGCAGCTGT
>JAIOIA010000043.1:0-5497 GCA_019912745.1 Comamonas sp.
CGACTACGTGGTGGCGCTGCGCGCCGTGCAGACCAGCGATTTCATGACGGCCGACTGGGCCGAACTGCCCTACGGCCTGCTCAAGAAGGTGAGCAGCCGCATCATCAACGAGGTACGCGGCATCAACCGCGTGACCTACGACGTCAGCTCCAAACCGCCAGCGACGATCGAGTGGGAGTGAATTGACCCCCTTCGGGCCCTGTCATGGCACGTCTGCGCAGGTTCGGGGGGCGCGCAGGCCCAGGCAAACATGCGCTCAGTGCGCCGGGTCCTGGCGCTCCTGCGGCACCCAGATCAGCGCTGAGGTATCGACACCCAGCGCCTGCGCCCGCGCCACGATGGCATCGCGCTGATCGGAGGGCAGTTGCCTTTCGCGGGCCAGGATCCAGGCGTACCCGGTATCGGGGCCGAGCACCAGCGCCCAGCGGTAGCCACTGTCCAGCGCGACCACGTGGTAGCCGCCATAAAACGGCCCGAAAAAGGACACCTTGAGCGATCCGGTGGTGGGTGCGCCTGTGAACAGGGCCTTGCCCACGGCCTCGCGCCACTGGCCCGTGGCTGGTACGTAGCCGCGGTTGACCACGCGCACGCTGCCGTCGGCCTGCATGGTGTAGGTGGCTGAGACATCGGTCATGCCGCGCTCGAAGGCATGGTCCAGGCGCGCCAGCTCGTACCAGCGGCCCTGGTAGCGTTGCACGTCAAATGGTGTGACCGCCGTCACGCCCGGCGGCGGGCGGGTGCCGGTGCATCCGGTCGCGAGCAGGGCAGCGCTCGCCAGCAGTAGCGCCAGCAAGCCGCGTCGCTGGCGGTGCGACGGGTGTGCAAAAGCCCTGAGATGGGGGGGCGAAACGATGGGCATGTGAGGTCTCCTGCAGGATTTCAGCGGGCGTGGCGCCACTGCGCCACCAAGGGCTGGAGGTTGGACAAATGCTGTACGGCGCTGATGCCCGTCAGCGGCCTCTGATACAGCGCGCTGCATGCGCCACCCACCCACAGCGCGGTGCTTGCCGGCAGCTGGGTGCGCAACTCGCGCAGCCCAGCATGCACCATGGCCGCCTTGTGCACGTTGCTGAAGCTCAAGGCCACCACGTCCACCTGGTGTGCCCGTGCCGCCTGGGCGACATCGGCCACCGGCGTCTGCGTACCCAGCGACACGCAGGCACAGCCTTCCAGCATCAAAAGCGCTTCCACCATCAACAACCCCAGGCCATGCTGCTCCTGTGACAGGGTGGTGAGCAGCACCTTGGGCCCCTGCGACGCTGGTTGCGGCGTCAGCGAGGCAATGGCCTGGCGCAACACGCCGGTGAGCACCTCGGTGTACAGGTGTTCCTCGAAAACCTCGAAGCGCCCTTGGGCCCAGGCCTCACCCACTGCGGTGGTCAAGGGGGCCACCAGGTCGGTCACGAAAGGCGCCAGACCCATGCGCATCTGGGCCGCGCTGAGCCCGTGCCGCAGCGCCCGGGGATCATGCCTGCCAATCGCCTGAAGCAGCGCCTCTTGCAAAGAATCCAGGGCACGGTTGGTCGATATTGTCTTGGACAAATATTCTGGCAAAGCAGGCGCGTGTTGGGTCAGCAGCGCCTGCAACTGCGCGTGATTCAGACCCACGATCTTGCCCGGCCGCATGCCCGCATCCAGAAGCCTGCGAATCAACCTGAGCTGCTGGACCTGAGTCGCGCTGTACCGCCGGTCGCCCGCGGAATCGCGCACTGGCTTGGGAAAGCCGTAGCGCCGTTCCCAGACACGCAAGGTGTCTTTGCCCAAGCCGGTCTCACGTTCCACGGTGGCAATGGGCAAGCCAGGAGAGTTCGAAAGGGACTCGCCCAGGGTGGGGGAAGAAGACAGAGAGTTCATGGTTGATGGCGAAGTCTGTGATTATTGTCCAAGACAAAAATGATTTTGTCCAGTACATTACGCCACAACGCGATGAGCCGGCTGGGCGCGCGAAATCACCACGAATGGGGAAAAGGACATGAAAGTCGCAGTCATCGGATCGGGCATCTCGGGATTGGCGGCCGCGCACCGGCTGCGCAGACACGCGCGAGTCACGCTGTTCGAGGCGGGGCGCCATTTCGGCGGCCACACCCATACCGTGGATGTGACCCTTCCCGATGCGCGCGGCCAGACCGTGACGCACGGGGTAGACACCGGCTTTCTGGTGTTCAACGAGCGCACCTACCCCGGCCTGATCGAGCTGCTCGATGAGCTGCAGGTGCCCACGGCCCCCTCGGACATGTCGTTTTCCGTCCAGGTGCCGGGCGCGGGCGCCGTGGGTGCCGATGCGCTGGAATGGAGCGGCTCCAGCCTGGCGACCGTGTTTGCCCAACGGCGCAACCTGCTGCGCCCGCGCTTTCTCGGCATGCTCTCTGAGTTGTTGCGCTTCAACCGCCTGTGCACTGCGCTGGCCGAAAGTGGGCAGGAGCAGGCGCTGGCGCAGCCGCTGGGCGATTTTCTGGATCGGCATGGCTTTGGTGCAGCGTTTCGCCATTGGTATTTTTTGCCTATGCTGGGCTGCATCTGGAGCTGTCCGACCGACCAGATGCTGCGCTTTCCGGTGGGCACCATGGTGCGCTTTTGCCACAACCACGGCTTGATCCAGGTGCGCAACCGGCCGCAATGGCACACCGTGGCAGGCGGCGCGCGCCAGTATGTCCAAGCCATCGTGCGCGGGCTGGATGCGCGCCTGGCCACGCCGGTCACGCACATCACGCGCAACGCCGCAGGCGTGTTCGTCCGCACGGGCAGCGGCGTGGAGCGCTTTGACGCCGTGATTCTGGCCGTGCACAGCGATCAGGCCCTGCACCTGCTGGCGCAGCCCAGCGCCGACGAGCGGCGAGTGCTGGGCGCCATCCGCTACCAGGCCAACCGCGCCGTTCTGCACACCGACACCCGCGTGATGCCCCGGCGCCGCGCCGCCTGGGCGGCATGGAACTACGAGCGCGCGGCCGATGGTGCGCAGGAATCGGCCCGGGTGTGCCTGCATTACTGGCTGGGCCGCCTGCAGCCGCTGCCCTTTGCCCAGCCGGTGCTGGTGTCGCTCAACCCGGTGCGCCCCATCGACCCCGCGCAGGTGCTGGGCGAGTTCGATTACGAGCACCCGGTGTTCGACCTGGGCGCGCTGGCCGCGCAAAAGCAGGTGCCGCAGCTGCAAGGCGCGCAGCGCACCTGGTTTGCCGGCGCCTGGGCGGGCTATGGCTTTCATGAAGACGGCCTGCAGTCGGGCTATCGCGCCGCCGACGCGCTGCTGGCGCAATTGCGTCGCCGGGAGGCGGCATGAGCACCATCGCACCCGGTGCTGGCGCGCTGGTTCGTGTACCGCACATCGGCTTTGGCCATGTGTGGCACACCCGGCTGCGCCCGCGCAAGCACCGCTTCATCGTGCCCACGTTCTTCCTGCTGCTGCCCATGCGCACGCTGCGTGAGCGGCCCGAGGCGGCGGGCGTGCTGGCGCTCAACCGCGCGGGATGGCTTTCGTTTCGCGACACCGACCACGGTGGCGGCCGCGGCCCGCAGCAGGGCGGCGCAATGGCCTGGCTGGAAGCGTTGCTGCACAGCGAAGGCGTCACCGATGCGCAGGGTGAAATCTGGCTGCAGTGCTACCCGCGCGTGCTGGGCTACAGCTTCAAGCCGGTGAGCTTCTGGTACTGCCACCGCATGGATGGCAGTCTGCGCGCCATCGTGGCCGAGGTGAACAACACCTTTGGCGAACGCCATGCCTACCTGCTCGACCACCCGCACTATGGCCAGGAGTTGCGGGCGCGCAAAGTGTTTCATGTCTCGCCCTTCTGCACGGTGGAGGGTGGCTACCGCTTTGAGTTTCGCCGGGGCGGGGCCGATGGGCTGCAATCGGCGAGGGTGCGCATCGACTACCACGACGCAGAGGGCCCCGTGCTGCTGACCGGCATGGCCGGGAGGCTGGAGCCGCTGACCGCCGCCAGCCGCCGCCGCGCCCTGTGGCGCTACCCATTGCTGACCCTGGGCGTGATGGCCCGCATCCTCTGGAATGCACTGCTGCTGTGGCTGAAGCAGGTGCCGTTTCACACCAAGCCGCAGGCGCCAGCGTTGCCTGTTTCCCGTTCGTCTGCAACCGACCGCTGATCATGAACACGACCACCACGGCCTTGCCCTTTCATTTGCCCGCGGGCCTGCCCGCCCGTGCACGCCACGCGCTGCGCCTGTTGCAGCGCCTGCAGCACGGCACGCTGCATCTGGAGCTGCCCGATGGCAGCACCCTTGAGCTCGGCCAGGGCGGCCAGCCGCACGCCAGCTTGCGCCTGCACGACTGGAGCGTGTTTGGCGCCGTGCTGCGCTCGGGCGACATCGGTCTGGCCGAGGGCTATATCGATCAGCACTGGAGCACGCCGCACCTGGCCGACCTGCTGCGCCTGCTGATGGCCAATCGCGACGCGCTGGAGTCGCTGGTGTACGGCGCCTGGTGGGGGCGGCTGGCCTACCGGCTGCGCCACCTGCTCAACCGCAACACGCGCACCGGCAGCCGGCGCAACATCCACGCCCACTACGACCTGGGCAACGCCTTCTACCAGTTGTGGCTGGATCCGAGCATGACTTACTCTTCTGCCTGGTTCCAGGGCGATCTGGCGGGCGATTTCACCGCCGCGCAGCATGCCAAGGTGCGCCGCGCGCTGCGCAGCGCCGCAGTGCATCCGGGCCACCGCGTGCTGGAGATCGGCTGTGGCTGGGGCGCGCTGGCCGAGATGGCGGCGAGCGAGTTCGGGGCGCACGTGACGGGCGTGACACTGTCCACCGAGCAGCTGGCGTTTGGCCAGCGGCGCCTGCACGACGCTGGGCTGACCGACAAGGCTGAGCTGCGCCTGCAGGACTACCGCGACATCCAGGACGCCCCCTTCGACGCCATCTGCTCCATAGAAATGGTCGAGGCCGTGGGCCAGGCCTACTGGCCCAGCTACTTTGGCACCGTGGCACGCTTGCTCAAACCCGGAGGGCGGGCCTGCGTGCAAAGCATCGTCATCGACGACGCGCTGTTCGAGCGCTATGTGCAGGGCACGGACTTCATCCAGCAATACGTCTTTCCGGGCGGCTGCCTGCCCAGCCCGGAGCGCTTTCGCGCGGCGGCGCAGCAGGCCGGGCTGCGCGTGGTGGAGGAATTGGCCTTCGGCGCCGACTACGCCGAGACCCTGCGCCGCTGGCACCGCCAGTTCACGCAGCAGCGCGCCCAGGTGCTGGCGCAGGGCTTTGATGCGAAGTTCCTGCGCACCTGGGAGTTCTACCTCGCGTACTGCGAAGCGGCCTTCGACAGCCGCACCATCGACGTGGTGCAGTACACCTTGGTGAAAGATTAAAAAATGATAGCTGTAAGCGTTTGATACATATGCCTTATAGCCTGATTTCATCCTTAAAACGGTTGGTAGATGCCCACGTGCTGGCCGCTGCTCTGGCAGTGACCGGCGCGGTGGCGCAGGAGGCTGCGGCGCCGCCCGCCTTCGTACATCAGGCGCTGCCCGGTGCCACCCTGTGG
>JAIOIA010000006.1:0-45902 GCA_019912745.1 Comamonas sp.
CTGCTGGGCCTCGGCAGCTGGACGGCGCACTGGCGCGCGATCGCCGCCGAGGGCGCGCTGGCGGCCGAGGATCGCCTGGCGCTGGCGCGCCTGGAATGGGCCGAGCAACGGCGGCGCCTGCTGTGGCTGGCGCTGCTGCTGGCGCTCTTCGGCGCGCTGGCGCTGGTGGCGCTGATGGCGCTGTCGGCGGCCATCCTGGTGCAGTTCTGGGACTCGCCCCAGCGCGTGCAGGTGGCCTGGCTGCTGGCCATCACCTGGCTGCTGGCCTGCGCCGCCGTGCTGGCCGCGCTGATGTCGCTCGCGCGCAAGGCGCGCCAGATGTTCGCGCTCACGCGCCGCGAGCTGGCCGAGGATTGGCGCGCGATCAAGGAGCAGCTCTGATGCCCGGCACGCCGCCACCGCCCACGCCCGAGCAGCAAAGGCTCATCGAACGCATCGCGGCGCAGCGCGAGCGCCTGCGCGCGATGCGCCGCACGCCGCCGGACCGCGTCGATCCCGCGGACCCGCTGGTGCTGCGCCTGTGGCAATTCGCGCGGCTGCATCCGGTGGTCACGGCGGCGCTGCTCGCCGCACTGGCGCTGAGCGGCCCGCGCCGCGTGAGTCGCTGGGCGGGTGTCATGCTGCCCCTGGTGCTGCAACGGCGGCGCTGAGCGCGCCGCCGCGCCTTACAGACCCAGGTTCGCGCCCGCGCCCAGCAGCGTGGCGACGCCCAGCAGCGCGAAGACCGCGGCGGCCACCGTGTGCACCAGCTTCATCGGAATGCGTCCCGAGAGCCGGTCGCCGACGAACACCGCCGGTACGTCGGCGATCATCATGCCGAGCGTGGTGCCCGCGACGACCGCGAGCGGCATGCCGTAGTGCGCGGCCATCGCCACCGTGGCGATCTGCGTCTTGTCGCCCATTTCGGCGAGAAAGAAGGTGACCAGCGTCGCGCCGAAAACGCCCAGGCGCCGCGCCACCCGCGTTTCGTCGTCGTCGATCCGGTCGGGCACCAGCGTCCAGACGGCCATCGCGATGAAGGACGCGCCCAGCACCCAGCGCAGCACGCCGGGGCGCACCAGCTCGATGATCCAGGCGCCGAGCGCGCCGGCCAGGCCATGGTTGACCAGCGTGGCCAGCAGGATGCCGCCGATGATGGGCAGCGGCTTCTTGAAGCGCGCGGCGAGGACGAAGGCGAGCAACTGCGTCTTGTCGCCGATTTCGGCCAGCGCGACGACGCCGGTGGAGACGAGGAAGGCTTCCATGAAGAGAGTGTGTCCGGGCCGGTGATGGACGATTGACCACGCCGCCTCCCCAGCCACACTGGAGGCGTCGTGGTCAAAGGTCTTGCCAGGCACGAATGGAATGCTGCCGACGCCATGGCCGTGCGCGGCCAAGTGTGTTGACGTCGGCCTCTTGCGTTGCAAAAAGCAGCTACTCCCCGATGACGGTCGCGATTGTAGGGGCTTGCCCGGGCGCGCGCGCCGCACAGGCGGATCATCGCGATAGAGTGCGCGTTTTGCAGCTTTTCCCATGCCCACCATGCAGACCTCTCCCGCCTCGTTTTCCCGGGAGCTCTGGCAGGCCAATCTGCCTCTGTACGAAAAGACCCTGGTCCTGCCCTTCAACCAGGAACTGGCCGCCGGCTCGCTCGGCCACGAGCGGTTTCGCCACTACATCATCCAGGACGCGCACTACCTGCTGGTCTACGGCCGCGCGCTCGCCGCGGCCGCGGCCAAGGCCGACCACGCCGACGGCGTGGTGCAGTTCGCCGCGGCCGCGCGCACCGCGGTGGTGGTCGAGCGCAGCCTGCACGACGGCTTCATGCGCGACCACGGCATCACGGCGCAGGACTTCGCCGCCACGCCGCTCTCGCCCGCCTGCCACCACTACACGCAGTTTCTCCTGGCCACGGCCTGGAGCGCGCCCTACCCGGTGGTGCTCGCGAGCCTGCTGCCGTGCTACACGATCTACGCGCAAGTGGGCCTCGCGATCCATGCGAGCGCCAGGCACCCGAATCCTTACGAGGCGTGGATACAGACGTATTCAAGCGAGGAATTTCTCGACGCCGTGCAGGCCGTCTGCGACACGCTGGACCGCGTGGCCGACGCCACCGACCCCGGCACGCGCGCCCGGATGCACGCGGCCTACACCACGGGGGCGCAACTGGAGTGGATGTTCTGGGATTCGGCCTACCGGCTCGAACGCTGGCCGGTGTAGGCGCCGCCCGGCCCAGCCGCCAGGCCGGTCAATCCTGCCAGCGGCGCAGCGCGAGACTGGCGTTGGTGCCGCCGAAGCCGAAGCTGTTGGAGAGCACCGTGGTGAGCTGCGCGTCGCGCGTGCGCGTCACCAGCGGCATGTCGCCCAGGCCCGGATCGGGCGTGTCCACGTTGACGGAACCGGCGATGAAACCGCCCCGCAGCATCAGCATGCAATAGATCGCCTCCTGCACGCCGGTGGCGCCGAGCGAATGGCCGGTGAGCGACTTGGTGCTGGAAAACGGTGGCACCTGCTCGCCGAACACCGTGCGCATCGCGCGCACCTCCTGCATGTCGCCGACGGGCGTGGAGGTGCCGTGGGTGTTGATGTAGTCGATCGGGCCATCGAGCCCCTCGATCGCCTGGCGCATGCAGGCCACGGCGCCCTCGCCCGAGGGCGCGACCATGTCCTCGCCGTCACTCGTGGCGCCGAACCCGACGATTTCCGCCAGGATGGTCGCGCCGCGCGAGCGCGCATGCTCCAGGCTTTCGAGCACCACCGCGCCGCCGCCGCCCGAGAGCACGAAGCCGTCGCGCTGCGCGTCATACGCGCGAGAGGCCTTGTGCGGCGTGGCGTTGTATTTGCTGGACATCGCGCCCATGCCGTCGAACAGCAGCGCCATGCCCCAGGACAATTCCTCGCCGCCGCCGGCGAACATCACGTCCTGCATGCCCCACGCGATCTGCTGCGCCGCCGCGCCGATGCAGTGCGCGGACGTGGAGCAGGCCGAGGTGATGGAGTAGTTGATGCCCTTGACCTTGAAGTTGGTCGCCAGGCACGCCGAGACCGTGCTGCTCATGCAGCGCGTGACCTGGTAGGGACCGACACGGCGTATGCCCTTGGCGCGCAGCGTGTCGGCGGCCTCGATCTGGTTGGCGGGCGAGCCCCCGCCCGAGCCCATGATGAGGCCGGTGCGCGGGTGGCTGACTTCGCCCGGCGCGAGGCCCGCCTGCGCAATCGCGTCTTCCAGCGCGATCTGCGCATACGCGGCCGCATCGCCCATGAAGCGCAGCTGCTTGCGGTCGATGCGCGCCTCGACGTCGATGTGGGGCACGCCCGCCACCTGGCTGCGCAGCCCGAGCTCGGCGAACTGCGCCACCGCCTCGATGCCGCTGGTGCCCGCGCGCAGCGACGCCTCCACGCTCTTCAGGTCATTGCCGATGCACGAGACGATGCCCGCGCCGGTGATCACCACCCGCTTCGTGTTCATGCCACGTCCTTGTTGCCCTCTGTGCGCAGGAACAAGCCGACGCGCAGATCGTGGGCCACGTAAATTTCCTTGCCATCGGCAAGCAGGCGCGCATCGCCAATGGCCATGTGCAGCTTACGCCGGATGACGCGCTTGATGTCCACCTCGTAGGTAACAAGCTTGACATCGGGACCGACTTCGCCCGAGAACTTGACCTCACCCGCGCCCAGCGCACGCCCCCGCCCCGGCAGACGCAGCCAGGTGAGGTAAAAGCCGATGAGCTGCCACATGGCGTCCAGCCCCAGGCAGCCCGGCATCACCGGATCGCCGCGGAAGTGGCACTCGAAGAACCACAGGTCCGGACGCACGTCGAGCTCGGCCACGATCCTGCCCTGGTTGTGGATGCCCCCCTCCTGGTCGATGGTCGTGATGCGGTCGAACATCAGCATCGGAGGCAGCGGCAGGCGCCCGGCATCGGGGCCAAAGAGGCGCCCTTCGCCCGAGGCGATGAGCTGGTCGTAGGAAAAGGAGTCGGCCATGGATCTGGACAGGTAGTGCGGCGCCACGCAGGGGCGCGGCTGTCAGACAAAGTTGCAATTATCCGTTGTTGCGTCGCCGGCGCGGAACGCCGGCCAGCAGAATCACCCCCGCCGCCGCCAGCCACAGCGGCAGCAGACCCCAGCGCGCGGCCCAGTGGGCGTAGGGCGTGATGGCACCCTGCACGCCGCGCACCTGCGTGCGCAGCACGGCGCGCGTGAAGGGCGCGAGCCGCGCGCTGACCTGCCCCGTGTGGTCGATGACCGCCGTGGCGCCGGTGTTGGTCGCGCGCACCATGGGCCGCGCGAACTCGAGCGCGCGCATGCGGCTGATCGCCAGGTGCTGGGGCAGCGCGATCGAATCGCCGAACCAGCCGATGTTGCTCAGGTTCACCATCAGGGTCGGCGCGGTGGCGGGGTCGGCAAAATGCGCCGCCAGCTCTTCGCCGAACAGGTCTTCGTAGCAGATGTTGGGCGCGATGCGCTCGCGCCCCCAGACGAACGGCGGCTGGCCGAGCGCCCCGCGATTGAAGTCGCCCAGCGGGATCCTCATCATCTCGGTGAACCAGCGAAACAGCGGCGGGATGAACTCGCCGAAGGGCACGAGGTGGTGCTTGTCGTACTCGTAGGGCGCGCTACGGCCCGCCGCGAAGCCGAGCACCGAATTGGTGTAGCCCGCGCGGACATCGCCCAGCGGCATGCCCAGCAGCAGCGCCTGCGCCCCCGCGCGGTAGCGCTGCGTCACGCCCTGCAGGTAGCCGGGCGCGAGGTCCTGCGGCAGCAGGGGAATGGCGGTTTCGGGCGCCACCACGAGATCGGCCGTGGCCGCCTTGAGCGCATCGCCGTACCAGGCGAGCGCCAGCGGTACGCCGCTGCCCGGCTGGAATTTCTCGTCCTGCGGGATATTGCCCTGCAACAGCGCCAGGCTGAGGGGCGCATGCACCTGCAGGCGCGCCTCCATGCTGTGGCGCGCCATGCCCGCTGCCTGCCAGAGCACGGCCACCGCGGCAACGCCGAACCACAGGGCCGGCCGGCGAAGATCGGAGCGCCGCCCCTGCGCCAGGTGCGCGGCCAGCCAGGTGGCCACGGCGCCGATGCCGTAGACGCCAACGAAAGGCGCCAGGCGCGCCAGCGGCCCATCGACATGCGCGTAGCCCCCGGCGCCCCAGGGAAACCCCGTCCACCACTGCCCGCGCGCCAGCTCGGCGAGCAGCCACAACGCTGCAAAAACAAGAGCTGACCGCACCCTGTGAACAAGCGCAAGGGCCTTGAAACATGCTGAGACAACGGCGTAATAGCTGGCGAGAAACGCCGCCAGCGCCAGCACCGCCAGCGCGGCCAGCGGCGCCGCCAGGCCGCCATAGGTGTGCATGGAAATGAAGAGCCACCAGAAGGTGGCGGCCAGCCAGGCGGTGGCGAAGACCCCGCCCAGCCACGCCGCGGCGCGCCAGCCGGGCGCTGCATCGAGCAGGCGCACCAGAACCGCGAGCGAGGCGATCTGCAGCCACCACAGCGGCTCGCCGCTGCCCGGCAGGGCCATGGACAGCGCCTGCGCCAGGCCCGCCAGCAGCGCGACCAGCAAGCGCACACCCGCCGCGCTCAAGCCTGGCCCGCTCCGGTGGCCACGGGCTCGGACTCGGGCACGCGCGTAACCTTGAACCAGCGCACCGCCCCGCCCTTGTTGTGCAGCACGGCGAAGTGCAGCCCCCCCAGCACCAGCGATTCGCCGCGCCGGGGCGCATGGCCCATCTCGTGCGCAATCAAGCCGCCTATGGTGTCCAGCTGCTCGGCGCCGTCGGAATCGCCCAGGTGGCAGTCGAACTCCTCCTCCACGCGTTCGATGGGCGTGTCGCCGCTCACGCGCCAGGTGTCGTCGGCGAGCGCGAAGATATCGCCCTCGGGGTCGTCCTCGGTGTCGAACTCGTCCTCGATCTCGCCAACGATCTGCTCGATGACGTCCTCGAAGGTCACCAGGCCCGCCGTGCGGCCGAACTCGTCGACGACGATGGCCATGTGGTTGCGCGTGGCGCGGAACTCGCGCAAGAGCGCCTGCAGGTCCTTGTTCTCGGGCACGAAGAGCGGGGGGCGCACGAGAGTGCGCAGGTTCAGCTCGGGCGCGCGCGCCAGCTTGAGCAGGTCCTTGGCCAGCAGGATGCCGATGATGTTCTCGCGCCCGCCCTGCACCACCGGAAAGCGCGAGTGCGCGGTGCGGATCACCTCATCGACGAGCTGCTCGCGCCCGGTGTCGATGTCCAGCACGTCCATGCGGGGCGCGGCCACGAGGATGTCGGCAGCCGTCATTTCCGCCATCTGCAGCACGCGTTCGAGCATGACGCGCGAATCGGTGTGGATGACGGCGTTGTCCTCGGCGTCGGCGAGCGTGGCGATCAGCTCATCCGTGGTTTCGGGGCGCGGGTGGAGAAATTCCGCCAGCCGCTGCAAGAGCGTGCGCTTGTCATCCTTGTCGGGTGCATGCGCAGGGTTGGGGTCGGACACGTGGGGCGTGTGGTAGTCAATAAGATGTCAAGGATAGCGGATTGCCCGCTGCAGCCCCAAAACGCGGCGGCCCGTCACTACACCGGCATGGCCGTGGTGCTCTTGACGGTGTCGAGCACGAAGCTCGTCTTGCAGTCCTGCACGCTCGGGTGCTTGAGCAGCGTTTCGAGCACGAAGCGGCTGTAGTGCGCCATGTCGCGCACCACCACGCGCAGCACATAGTCCATCTCGCCGGTGAGCGAGACGCACTCGATCACCTCGGGCCAGGTCTGCACCGCCGCGCGAAACGCGTCCATGGGGTTGCGCTTGTGCGTCTCGGTGTTCTTTTCAAGCCGCACGGTGAGGTAGGCCGCCAGCGCCAAACCCACAGCCGGCGGGCGCACCAGCGCCACGTAGCGCGCGATCGTGCCCATTTCCTCCAGGCGCTTGACCCGCCTGAGCACCGCGCTCGCCGACAGGCCCACCTGCTCGCCGATCACCTCGTAGGTCTCGCGGCCATTGTCCTGCAGGCGGCGCAGGATGGCGCGATCGAGTTTGTCCAGGGCGGGTGTCTGTTCCGTCATTGCGTTCTTTCTGACGCACGCTGCGTCAAACCGTGATTTTGCGCAATTTTGTTGTGATCGATTGCGGACAAATATCGATATTTGCACAAAAAATGAACAACAGGCCGCCTAAAGTCATCAGACTGGACACCGTTTGTCAAGCTCTTTTATCAAGCCATTTTCAGGAGACATGCATGACCGCTGCAATGCCCGCGTCCGCCGTTCATGAGGCCGCCAGCCGCGAAAACCCCATGGGCCTGTGCGGCTTCGAGTTCGTGGAATTCGCCTCGCCCACGCCGGGCGTGATCGAGCCGCTGTTCGAGCAACTGGGCTTCTCGCCCGTGGCCCGGCACCGCTCCAAGGACGTGGTGCTGTACCGCCAGGGCGGCATCAACTTCATCCTGAACCGCGAAAAGAACAGCCAGGCGGCCTACTTCGCGGCCGAGCACGGGCCCTCGGCCTGCGGCATGGCCTTCCGGGTGCACAACGCGCCCCACGCCTACAAGCGGGCTTTGGCCCTGGGCGCGCAGCCCATCGACATCCCCACCGGCCCGATGGAGCTGCGCCTGCCCGCGATCAAGGGCATAGGCGGCGCGCCGCTGTACCTGATCGACCGCTTTCGCGACGGCGAGACCATCTACGACATCGACTTCGAGTGGCTGCCCGGCGTCGATCCGCACCCCCGGGGCCACGGCCTCAAGGAAATCGACCACCTCACGCACAACGTCTATCGCGGGCGCATGGGTTTCTGGGCCAACTATTACGAGCGCCTATTCAACTTCCGCGAAATCCGCTACTTCGACATCCAAGGCGAGTACACGGGCTTGACGAGCAAGGCCATGACCGCGCCCGACGGCAAGATCCGCATCCCGCTCAACGAAGAGGCCAGGCAGGGTGGCGGGCAAATCGAGGAATTCCTGATGCAGTTCAATGGCGAGGGCATCCAGCACATCGCCATGAGCTGCGACAACCTGATCGAGGTGGTGGATCGTCTGCAGATGGCCGGCATCCCCACGCCGCCCGCGCCCAACCAGGCCTACTACGACATGCTGGCTGATCGCCTGCCGGGCCACGGCCAGCCGGTGGCCGAACTGCAATCGCGCGGCATCCTGCTCGACGGCTCCACCGCGGGTGGCCAGCCGCGCCTGCTGCTGCAGATTTTCTCGACGCCCATCATGGGCCCGGTGTTCTTCGAGTTCATCCAGCGCAAGGGCGACGAGGGCTTTGGCGAGGGCAACTTCAAGGCGCTGTTCGAATCGATCGAGCGCGACCAGGTGCAGCGCGGCGTCGTCGGCAGGAAGGAGGCCTGAGATGGCCATTGCACCCGTGGTCTACGGCGAGGGCGAACGCCCGCCGCGCGGCGACTACACGCGCGCCAACGACGACTACACCTGCGCGCAGAACTGGGCCACCTACACCGCGCAGGATCACGACACCTACCATCGCCTGTACCAGCGCCAGACCGCGCAGCTCTCGGGCCTGGCCTGCAGCGCCTTCATCGAGGCGCTGCCCCGGCTCGGCGCCAAGGAGTGCATTCCGCATTTCGAGGACGTGAACGACGCGCTCTACAAGGCCACGCGCTGGCAGATCGTCGCCGTGCCCGGCCTCATCCCCGAGGAAGCCTTCTTTGCCCTGCTCGCGCAGCGAAAATTCCCCGTCACGGACTGGATCCGCAAGCCCGAGGAGTTCGAGTACATCGTCGAGCCCGACGTGTTCCACGACCTCTACGGACACGTGCCCATGCTGTTCAACCCGCATATCGCCGACTACATGCAGAACTACGGCGAAGGCGGCCTGAAGGCCGCGCGCCTGGGCTCGTGCGAGATGCTCTCGCGCCTGTACTGGTACACGATCGAGTTCGGCCTGATCCGCGAGGCGGGCGCCCTGCGCGCCTACGGCGCCGGCATCCTGAGCTCGGCCGGCGAGCTGCCATACGCGGTGAACAGCCCCGAACCCAAGCGCCTGCCGCTGGAGTTGCTGCGCACCATGCGCACGCGCTACAAGATCGATACCTACCAGCGCACCTACTTCGTGATCGACAGTTTCGAGCAACTGTTCGAGATGACGGCCGGGGATTTCACGCCGCTGTATGCGCAGATGCGGGAGATGGCGGAGTTCGCGGCGGGAGAGTGAGGGGCTTTCGGCTTGCGCACCACGCGGTGGCTTGGCCAGCGCCCCTCAGTCGCGCAGCCACCCCCAGCATGCCTGCATCACCCGCGCATCAAACGCCAGCTGCACATGCCCCAGCCCATGCAGCGTGTGCTCTTCGCCCCCTTCAAGCCACGCCGATCCCGGTGGATAGACCACGTTGTCGCAATCGGTTTGCCAGCACTCGAAGAGCGCGCGGCGCTGCGGCGGCTCGGCTTGGGCCAGCGCGCGCAGCCATGGGCTGTCCGGGCGCATCTGCCGGCCATTCACGCTGAAGGCGAAACGCGCCGCCTGCGTCCCCCGGTGCGGCACGCCCAGCATCACCACGCGGTGCACCCGCGCGTCGGCATCGGGCGCGGCGCGCATCCACGCGCGCACCGCGAGGCCCCCCATGCTGTGCGCCACCACCAGCGGCGTCTGGCCGGTGGCGCGGGTGACGTCGCGCACCGCGGCATCGATGGTCGCGCAGCCGCCATCGATGCTGCCCAGCGGCGGTTCGAGATCGACGGCCACGAAAGCCCGGCCTTCACGGCGCAGGCGCCGCAGCCACGGCATCCAGAACCCCCGGTTGCAGCCGAAACCGTGCACCAGCACCATGCCGCGTCCGCGCACGAGCGGCTGCAGCGCATCGCCCACCGCGCCGTGGTGAAACGGCTGCCACCAGCCGAAGACCCGGGCCGCCCAGGTTCCTTCCTGCCACCAGGCGCGCAGCCAGCTCGCCCAGCCCGGATGCGCATGCGGTGCCTGCGCCGCGCTCGCACGCGCCGCCAGGGCGAACTGCAGCGCCAGCGGCAGCCGCGCGCACAGCGGCACGCCCACCAAAACCACCGCCACCGCTTGCCAGCCCCAACGCAGGCTCCACCACAGCAGCAGCGCAGCCAGCAACAACTGCAGCGCCACCATCCACCGCTGCCAGCGCGCGATCGTCATGGCCTCAAAGTCCGAAGCGGATGTCGCCACGCGGACTTCCCCGCCAGACGATGTGCACTACATTGCACGATGTTTTTCCATGATCTGATCTCTCGGAATTCATAGCGCATGACGGACACCCCTGCAGCGCTACCGCCAGAAGTTACCGTATTTGAACGCGGCTGGCTGTGCGCGAACAACATTCTCTTCACCGGCCCGGCCGAGACCGCGGTGGTCGACACCGGCTACCACACCGGCGCGGCCGAAACCGTGCGGCTGGTGGAACAGGCCCTGGGTGACGGGCCGCTGGACCGCATTCTCAACACCCACCTGCACAGCGACCACTGCGGCGGCAACGCCGCGCTGCAGGCGCGCTGGCCCGGCGCGCACACCGCCATCCCGCCCGATCAACTGGCGCAGGTGCGCGATTGGGACCCGGTCGCGCTGACCTACGAACCCACGGGCCAGTACTGCCCGCCGTTCCGTGTCGATGCCGTGCTTGCGCCGGGGCACACCGTCGAGCTGGGCGCGCGCGCCTGGCAGATCCACGCCGCACCCGGCCACGACCCGCATGCCATCATCCTGTTCGAGCCTGTCTCGCGCACGCTGATCTCCGGCGACGCGCTCTGGGAGAACGGCTTTGGCGTGGTGTTCCCCGAGCTCGAAGGCCGCCCGGGGTTCGCCGACGTCGCGGCCACGCTCGATCTGATCGGGCAGCTCGCACCGCGCATCGTCATCCCCGGGCATGGCAAGGTGTTTTTCGACGTACCGCAGGCGCTGGAACGCGCGCGCATCCGGCTCGCGTTCTTTCGGGCCGACCCCGTGAAACACGCGCTGCACGCCGCCAAGGTGCTGCTCAAGTACAAACTCATGGAGTGGCAGTCGCGGCCCGTGGACGCCGCGTATGCCTGGCTGACACGGACGGCATGCATCCAGCAGGTGCATGCGCGCTTCTTCGCCGCCGAAGGCGAGCGTCCGTGGTTCGATGCCATGGTCGAATCGCTCGTCCGGTCCGGCGCGCTGCGCCTGGAGGGCGACGTCCTGCACGACGCCTGATCCCGGGCCACGCCGAACAAGTCCCCGGCGCACCGCGCCCGAGCGATCCGGGCGCGCGGCAGCGGCGCCTCGGCTGCCGTGCGTTGCCGTAGCGCAACACCACACTGCCCTCGCGGCTTTCTGAGCTCGATTTTCACGAGATTTCGGGCTGTTTTTTCATTTCATTTGCAAATGCGAGTCATTCTTAATAATAATACGCACATACTTTGTACTTGTATTCATCCCCCATCGCCATGACTTCTGCCTCCCGTTCCCTGCGTCCTTCCAGCCTGCGCCTGGCCACCCAAGTGGCCGCGCGCCTTTCGGCCGCCGCCCTGCTGCCTCTGGCGGCCCACGCGCAGCAGGCCGGCGCCAACGCACCGGCGGCAGGGGCGGCGCTGCCCACGGTCACGGTGCAGGAAGAAGCGATCGACCCCAACCCGAATGCCGAGGTGGGCGCGCCCTACAAGGCCAGGACCTCGGCCGACGTGCGTCACACCAAGCCGCTGGCCGAGACCCCGGCCACGATTTCCGTCGTGACCAAGTCCGCGATCGACGACTCGGGCGCGACCGACCTGAAACAGATCCTCACGGCGCAACCTGGCATCACGCTGGGCACGGGCGAGAACGGGAACATGTTCGGCGACACCTACTTCATCCGCGGTCAGGCGGCCAAGAGCGACGTCTTCGTCGACGGCCTGCGCGACACCGGCATGACCACGCGCGAGAGCTTCGCCATCGAGCAGGTGGAAATCTCCAAGGGCCCCGATTCGAGCTTCGCCGGGCGCGGCACCGCGGGCGGCGCGATCAACGCCATCACCAAGCAGGCGACGCTGGACTACGACTTCACGCGCCTGAACCTGGGCCTGGGCAGCGGCAGGTACCGGCGCGCCACGGGCGACGCGAACCGGGTCTTCACCGACAAGTTCGCGCTGCGCGTGAACGCGCTGTACGGCAACGAGGACGTGCCCGCTCGCGCGCCTTCCGCGCGCGAGCGCAAGGGCCTGGCGCTCTCCGGCCTGTGGCAGGCGAACGACGACCTCTCGGTGACGCTCGACTACTACGGCCTGCGCGCCGGGGACAAGCGCCCCGACCTCGGCGGCTGGCTCACCGGCGCCGTGCCCAACCGCGTGCCCGCCGCGCATGTGCCGGTCTACGCGCAGGCCAATGACTTCCTGCAGTCCGACGTGGACACCGTGACGGGCCGCATCAAATACCGCTTCGCCCCCGATCTGCATCTGACCAGCCTCACGCGCTACGGCACCTCCAGAAACGCCTATGCCATGACCGGGGCGAACAACAACGCGCTCGACAACGGGCACAGCCGCTGGCAGGACGTGGACTACTTCGACCACCAGGACAACCTGCGCTGGGACACCGTGCTCGGCGGCATGGACCACGCCTTCATCTTCGGTTTCGAGTACACCGATCACAAGGTGCGCCAGGGCACCTACCAGGCCCGCGACGCCAACCCCACCAACTGCACCGTCAACAGGCGCAACGGCCCGCAGCCCGGCTACTGCCTGACCGGTCCCGACGGCTCGCCCATCGCCGACCTGGGCCACCTCGCGGGCCGCAGCTGGTCGCGCCTGGGCAGGAACCTCGATTGGCACGCCAAGACCACCTCGCTGTACGCGATGGACACGGTGGACATCGACGAACGCTGGACGGCGTTTGGCGGCGTGCGCGCCGACGCGCTCAGGCTGTCCATCCAGAGCTTCGCCAACACGGGCGCGAACGCGGGCAGCCGCACCGGTGACTATGGCTACGACGACACGCTCATCAACGGCCATCTGGGCCTGAGCTACAAGATCACCCCCCAGGGCATGGTCTACGCCAGCTACGCCACCTCGCAGGACGTGAACGGCGGCGAGCCGGACTCGGGCACCAACGCGGGCTACGGCGGCATCGTGCTGGTCAATGGCGCGTATGTCGATTCCAAGCCCGAGCGTTCGCGCAACTTCGAGCTCGGCACCAAGTGGAACCTGCTGGACGACAAGCTGCTCCTCACCGCCGCGGCCTTCCAGACCACCAAGTCGGGCGTGATGGAGTCGCTCTCCACCGAGGAGTACGCCACCGAAGGCAGCACCAACACCGGCAGCAACCGCGTGCGCGGCGTGGAGTTCGGCCTCGTCGGCAACGTGACCCGGCAGCTCAGCGTGCAGGCGGGCGTGGCCTTCATGCGCTCGAAGGTGCTGCAGTCCGTGACCCCGGGCAACGTGGGGCTGCCGCTGGCGAATTTCGCCAACACCAGCTACTCGCTGCAGGGCCGCTACGCCTTCACGCCGGGCTTCTACCTCGGCGCCACCGTGCGCCACGACAGCGGCCGCTGCGGCGGTCAGCCCGACACCGGCGCCGTCTACACCAACGGCCAGTGCGGCCAGCCCGTGCCCGGCTTCACCGTGTTCGACCTGTTCGGCGGCTACCGCTTCAACAAGCACGCGAGTCTGCGCGTGAACCTGCTCAACGCCGGCAACAAGGACTACTACACCTCCGTCTACCGCGGCGGCTTCTTCCTGTACAAGGGCGACGCCCGCGCGCTGCGCGTGACGCTGGACATCGAGCTGTGATCGTGCTGGTTCCTCCCGCGGACGCCTGGTGGGGAAGTGCTGCCTGAGGAACCAGCGCCACCACGGCGTCTACCATCCCCGGCGATGGCCACACCCGAACGCATCCCTGTCGGCATCGCCAACGCGATCGACTACGAAAGGCTCGCCCCCCAGACGCTGGAGGCGGGCCGTCTGGCCTACATCGCGGGCGGCAGCGGCGATGACGTGACGGTGCGCGCCAACCGCGCGGCCTTCGGCCACTGGGCCATCGTGCCGCGCCTGCTGCGCGACGTGCGGGCGGGCCACAGCCGCCTCGTGCTGGGCGGCATGGCGCTGCCCCATCCCTTCCTGCTGGCCCCGGTCGCTCACGGCCTGCTCGCGCACCCGCAGGCCGAAATCGCCACCGCACGTGCGGCCGCGGCCACCGGCACCTGCCTCATGGCCAGCACGCTCACTTCCAACACTCTCGAAGAGATAGCTGACAGCGCAGGTCCATCAAGATTATTCCAGCTTTATTTTCAGAAAAACCGCACGCACACGCTGGACCTGCTGCGCCGCGCCGAAGCGGCCGGCTACCGCGCGATCGTGCTCACGCTGGACGCGCATCTGCAACTGCCCAGCCGCAGCGCGCTGGCCACGGGCTTTGCGATGCCGCTCGAATGCGTGCCCGCCAACCTCGCGAGCTACACGCCCAGACCGGCCACGCCGCTGGCCGAAGACGAGAGCCGCATCTTCCAGGGCGCGATGCGCCACGCACCCACCTGGGACGAGCTGCGCTGGCTGATGCAACACACGCGCCTGCCGCTCTGGGTCAAGGGCGTGGCGCACCCGGACGACGCGCGCGCGCTGAAGGACGCGGGCGTGGCCGGCCTCATCGTCTCCAACCACGGCGGACGCGGGCTCGACGGCAGCCCCGCGAGCCTGGCCATGCTGCCCGGCGTGCGCGCGGCCGTCGGCCCCGGCTACCCGGTGCTGATGGACGGCGGCGTGCGCTCGGGCGCGGACGCCTTCAAGGCGCTGGCGCTGGGCGCCGATGCGGTGCTCATCGGACGGCTGCAGCTGTACGCGCTGGCGGCGGCCGGCGCGCTGGGCGTGGCGCACATGATCCAGCTGCTCACCGAAGAACTGCACGCCACGATGGCGCAGGCCGGCTGCGCCCATCTTGCCGACATCACCCCCGACCACCTCATCCCTGCCCTGCCATGCTGATCTGCATCGACCACGTCCTGAGCCAAGCCGAAGTGGCGCAATTTCGCGCCGAGCTCGATGCCGCCGACTGGCTCGATGGCGCGCTCACCGCGGGCACGCTCGCCAGCTCGGTCAAGCGCAACGAGCAGATCGCCGACGGCAGCGAACTCGCGCTGCGCCTGGGCCAGCAGATCCTGCGGCGCCTGGCGGCCACGCCGCTGTTCATCAGCGCCGCGCTGCCGCGCACCATCCATCCGCCCAAATTCAACCGCTACACGGGCGGCGGGACCTACGGCGCGCACGTGGACAGTGCGCTGATGGCGCTGCCCGGCACCGCGCGGAAGATGCGCACCGACCTCTCGGCCACGCTGTTCCTGGCCGAGCCCGAGGACTACGACGGCGGCGTGCTGGAGGTGGAAGGGCCGTTCGGCGTGCAGGAGGTCAAGCTCCCCGCGGGCGACATGGTGCTGTACCCGTCGAGCAGCCTGCACCGCGTGACCCCGGTCACGCGCGGTGCGCGCGTGGCCTCGTTCTTCTGGATCGAGAGCCTGGTGGCCGATGAAACCGAGCGCACGCTGCTCTTCGACCTGGACCAGAGCGTGCAGCAGCTCACGCCGCTGCTGGCGGCCGACGACATGCGGCTGGTTCAGCTCACGGGCGTGTACCACAACCTGCTCAGGCGCTGGGGCAGACCCTGAGGTTCACGGCAGATCCGGATCCGTCTCGCGATCGCCCGCCCCGCGCGGCCCCACCTTGCCCAGGCGCGCCCGGAGCGATTGCGGCTGGCCGGTGAGGATGGCGGCGTAGTTCACGGTGTTGGCCAGCACCTTCTTCACGTAAGTACGGGTCTCGGTGAACGGAATGTTCTCGGCCCAGATCGCGGCGTCGAGCACCGGGCCGTTGCGCCAGCTGCGGGGACGCCGCGGACCTGCGTTGTAGGCGGCGGCGGCCAGCGCCATGGAGTCGTCGAAATCGTCGAGCGCGAGCTTGAGGTAGGCCGTGCCCAGGGTGATGTTGGTTTCCTGGTCGTTGAGCTGATCGGCGGTGAAATCGGTGAGGCCGATTTTTTTCGCCGTCCAGCGCGCGGTGGCGGGCATCACCTGCATCAGGCCCGAGGCGCCCACGTGCGAGCGCGCATCCATGATGAAGCGGCTTTCCTGGCGCACCAGGCCGTAGACGTAGGCCGGATCCAGGCCGATCTCGGCCGTGCGGCGCAGCACCGCGCTCTCGAACGGCATGGGAAAGCGCTGATCGGTATCGATGAAACCCTTGGTGCGCTCGCTCGTGTTGATGCAGCGGTCCCACACCTGCCGGCTGCAGGCGAAGTCGGCAGCGGCAAGCAGCTCGCGGTCGTTCATGCCTCCGGGCGTGTGCAGGTTGGTGGTGTAGTTCCACTCGCGCACGCCCTCGGGCCGCAGGCCGATCTGGATGGCATACAGCGCCCGGTTGAGCCCCGGGTTGGCGCGCGCGGCGGCTTTTTCCCCGGGTGTGAGCGGCGCGGGCGCGGGCGCCACGCTCACGCGCTGGCCCAGTTCCTCAAGCGCCAGCTGCTCATAAAAGCCGCTGGTGCCGGCGATGCTCTGGTACAGCGCCCGGGCCTGCGCCTGATGTTCGGCATTGCCCTGGTCCGCGGCGAGCGCGCGCGCCTTCCAGTAGATCCAGGTGCTGTCGCCGCGCGCGGCCTCACTCATGGCGTCTATGGCGCGGCGCACCAGGGTGAACCGCCCGGCGCGCAAGGCGGCGCGCGCCTTCCAGGCCAGCATGTCGTCGCTCAGATCGCCATCGCGCGTGACTTTGCCGAAATAGGCCATGGCGTCGCTCGAGAGCGACACCGCCGCCTGGCGCCCGATCACGCCCCAGACCCAGTTGCGTTCTTCCTCGCTCAGGTGCGCACCCCACGTGTCGCGTAGCAGCTCGGCGGCACCCGAGTAGTCGCTCATCGCCAGGCGCACCAGCGCCAGCGTGACCAGCGCGCCCGGGTGCTTGAGCGGCGCCTGTTCGTGCCGGGCTGGCGCCGTCTTGTGGCTGGCGGGGCGCTTGCCCTTGGCGGCCGCCCTGGGTTGGGCGGCGCCCCCTGCGAGCGTGAGGTATTTGGTGGGCGCGCCAAAGGCTCGATCGAAGGCCGCGAGCCACTCGGGCGCCACCACCTGCACCGCTTCGCGCGAGGTCGCCGGCCGGCTGCTCTCGGCGCCCAGGCGCGCCTTGCGCCAGATGTCCAGCGGCTTGATCCTGCCGTCGTCGAGCAGCTGCGCCGCCGCGCTCGTGCAGCCATCGCTGGTGCGCCGCTGCGCGTCCCAGCGGTCGAGCACCTGCACGCCCGCATCCTGCGGCGCATTGCCGCGAAGCGTATCAACCAGCAGCGCATAGCAGCGCACGTTGGGGTCGTCGCGCATGCGAAACCCGCTCAAGGCATCCTGAAAGCGCTGCCAGTCCCGCCGCTGGCCGAGCAGCAGCAGCCAGTCGTTGCGCAGGCGGTCTTCCTGATAAGTGCCCTTCCAGCGTTCGAGAAAGGCCTGCACCTCGTCGTCGCTCGCGTCTTCCAGCCGCACCTTGAGTTCCCAGTACGCGGCCCAGGCTTCGAGCGGATGACCCGCGGCCTGCGGCAGCAGGCGCGTGAGCTGCGCGCGGTCGCCCTTGCGAAAGGCCTTTTGCATGGCAAGCAGCACCTCGTCCGCCGGGCTTTGCGCCCGGGCGGGTGCAGCCGCGCAGAACAGCAGAACAACCGCCAGGAGCGGTGTCAGAATCCGAAAGGTCTTCATGATGGGAGGAATTATCGGATGGACAAAGCCGCCGTACGCAAACGCCTGGTTGCCGAGCGCCTGACCCTGCCCGACCGCCTGGCCCGCGCCGATGCCCTGCAGCAGGTGCTGCGCTTCTGGCTGGTGGACCGCGCCGACACCCTGATCGGCGCCTACTGGCCGATCAAGGGCGAATTCGACCCGCTGCCCGCGCTGCACCGCTGGAAGGAGGATGGCGAGCTGATGGATGAGCCGCAGCGCCGGCGCATCGGCCTGCCGGTGATCGACAAGCAGCACAGAACGCTCACCTTTCACGCCTGGTATCCGGGCTGCCCGATGGAGGAAGACGCCTACGGCATCCCCAAGCCCAAGGACACCGAGCTGCTGCACCCCACGCTGCTCTTCATTCCCTGCGTGGGCTACGGCCCGGGCGGGTATCGCCTGGGCTACGGCGGCGGCTTCTACGACCGCACGCTCGCCACGCTGCAGCCGCGCCCCTTCACCGTGGGCCTGGGATACACCCACGGCTGGCTCGACGATTTCACACCCGAGGCGCACGACCTGCCGCTCGATGCCATCCTCAACGACAACGGCGTCGTCTGGCCGCTTTGAAGGACGTTCATGCTCAAGCTCTACATCGGCAACAAGAACTACTCGCCCTGGGCCATGCGCCCCTGGGTGCTGCTGCGCCAGGCGGGCATCGCCTTCGAGGAAGTCATGGTGCGCATGGATGCGTTCAGCGCGGGCTCGAGCTTCAAGCAGACGCTGGCCGCCGTGACGCCCGCGGGCAAGGTGCCCGCGCTGGTCGATGGCGAGCTCGCGGTCTGGGACAGCCTGGCGATCGCCGAGTACGTGGCCGAGCGCTTCCCCGAAAAGCACCTGTGGCCGCGGGACACGGCGCAGCGGGCGCGCGCGCGCAGCGTCTGCGCCGAGATGCACAGCGGCTTCTCGGCGCTGCGCGGCGCCTGCGGCATGAACATCGAGGCGCACCTGCCCGAGGTCGGCGCGATCATCTGGCGCGACCGTGCCGACGTGCGCGCCGATGTCGAGCGCATCGCCGCGATCTGGCGCGACGCGCTCGCCGTCTCGGGCGGACCGCTGCTGTTCGGCGACTTCACCATCGCCGATGCGTTCTACGCTCCCACGGTGCTGCGGCTGCAGACCTACGCCCTGCCGCTCCCCGACGAGGTGCGCGGCTACATGGAGCGGGTGCGCGCGCTGCCCGCCGTGCAGCAGTGGGTGGCCGGTGCGCTGGACGAGCACGACTTCCTCGCATTCGAGGAACCCTACCGCCTGCAGGCCCGCTGAAGCCGTGCGGATCTACCAGGTGGGCGGCGCGGTGCGCGATGCGCTGCTGGGACGCCCGGTACACGACCGCGACTGGGTGGTGGTGGGCGGCACACCCGAGGCCATGGTCGCCGCGGGCTACCAGCCGGTGGGACGCGACTTTCCGGTCTTCCTGCACCCCGAGACGCACGAGGAATACGCACTGGCGCGCACCGAGCGTAAGAGCGGGCGCGGCTACCACGGTTTCACGGTGCACGCGAGCCCCGAGGTCACACTCGAAGAAGACCTGGCGCGGCGCGATCTCACTATCAATGCCATAGCTGCTGACGCGGATTGGAAAGGCGTTGGAACCGTTTTTGATCCTTACCACGGCGTGGCCGATCTCAGGGCACGCGTGCTGCGCCACGTGGGTCCGGCGTTCGCCGAAGACCCGGTGCGCATCCTGCGCGTGGCGCGCTTTGCCGCGCGTTTCACCGATTTTTCCGTGGCCCCCGAAACCCTGGCGCTGATGCGCGCCATGGTGGCGGCGGGCGAGGTCGCGGCGCTGGTACCCGAGCGCGTCTGGCAGGAGCTGGCGCGCGGGCTGATGGAGGCGCAGCCCTCGCGCATGCTGCAGGTGCTGCGCGACTGCGGGGCGCTGGCGGTGCTGCTGCCCGAGGTCGAACGCCTGTGGGGCGTGCCCCAGCGCGCCGACTACCACCCCGAGGTGGACACGGGCGTGCACCTGCTGCTGGTGCTGGACATGGCCGCGCGCCTTCAGGCCAGCCTGCCCGTGCGCTTCGCCTGCCTGATGCACGATCTGGGCAAGGGCACCACGCCCGCGCACGTCCTGCCGCGCCACATCGGCCACGAGGGCCGCAGCGCCCGGCTGCTGCAAGGGGTGTGCGAGCGCCTGCGCGTGCCGACCGACTGCCGCGAAACCGCCGACGTGGTAGCGCGCGAGCACGGCAACATCCACCGCTGCCTGACGCTGGACGCCGCGGCGTTGCTGCGCCTGCTGGAGCGCTGCGACGCGCTGCGCAAGCCCGCTCGCTTCGCCGATGTGCTGCTGGCCTGCGAGTGCGACGCGCGCGGGCGCGGCGGGCTGCAGGAATCGCCCTACCCGCAGCGCCCGCACCTGGCGCACGCGCTGCGGGTGGCGCAAGCCGTCTGCACGGCCGAGGTCGCCGCGCGCGCGGCCGCTGAAGGCAGGCAGGGACCCGAGGTGGGCGAGGCGATCGCCACCGCGCGCGTGCAGGCGCTGCGCGACTGGCTGGTGGCGCAGATCAAATCACCGAGCGCACCCAGCGCGTGATATCCGCCGCGCCACGAGCGCCCGAGGTGCGCGCCACTTCGCGCCCCTCCTTGAACACGATCATGGTCGGGATGCTGCGTATGCCGTAGCGCGCCGCGATCTGCCCCTCGGCCTCGGTGTCGAGTTTGGCCAGGCGCACGGCCGGTTCGAGCTGCTGCGCCGCTTCGTGAAAGAACGGCGCCATCTGCAGGCAGGGCCCGCACCACGGGGCCCAGAAATCCACCACCACCGGAATCTGGCTGCGGCCCACGTGTTTGTCGAAGCTCGCGCCATCGAGCGCCAGCGGCTCACCCTCGAAGAGGGGTCGGTGGCAGCTTCCGCAATCGGGGTGACTCGCCAGTTGATCGGCCCGCGCGCGGTTGGTGGTGTGGCAGTGGGGACAGACGATATGACGTGTTTCAGCGGTGCTCATGGATGTGCATTCCTGCGGGAGTGGCAGCGCGCAACTGCGGCCCAGCGGCGCGATTTCAAGACACGCCGCTCACAGCCACTTGACCAGCAGGCTGAGCAACACGCTGAGCAGCACGGTGCTGGCGAGCGGAATCGACCATTGCCTGCCGAACAGCCGAAATTCGAAATCGCCCGGCAGACGACCCAGCCCCAGACGGCGCAACAGGGGCATGAGCCCGCTGATGCACACCAGGGCGACGAAGACGACGATGAGCCAGCGCAGCACGGTCTAGGGCCTGTTCACACTATTTTTTGTGGTGCGTACATGCCCTAAAGGCGATGCGTGCGGTCGCCCTGCGCAAAGCCGCGCGGCTGCCAGACTTCACCGGGGCCGACGGCCAGCACCTTGAAGAGTTCGCCCATTTCGTGCTCCAGCATCAATTTGAGCGCTGGCCCTTGGCTGGCAAGCGCGAGGTGCTGCATTTTTTCAAGCAACCCATTGTTGAGCAGAAAGTGCGCCTGCGTGGTGTAGCCCAGCACGTTCAGCCCCGCCTCCTGCGCCGCCACGGCCACGCCGGTGAAGTTCACATGCGCCGTGATGTCCTTCAGGCCCACGTCCAGCAGGGGCTCGGCATCCACCCGATGCGCGCGGTGGCACACCAGCGTGCCCTGCGCGCGCTGGGGGTGGTAGTACTCGGCCTCGGGAAAGCCGTAGTCGATGAAAAACGCCGCGCCGCGCTGCAGGCACGCACCCAGCGCACGCATGAAGCCCTCGGCCTGCGGGTGGATCTCGGTGAGATAGTCGTGCTCGCCCTCCACTTCGGCCGGCGGGCGCAGCTCCGTGACACGGTCGCGCCACGCCAGCGCGCCCTCCGTCATGGCTACGCCGCGCTCATGCCAGACACCGTCGATGCGATGCAGCAGCCGGACCGGCATCGCATCGAGCACTTCGTTGCCCAGCACCACGCCCTGCAGGCGCTCGGGCAGGCGCTGCGCCCAGACGATCTTGTCCGCGTGCCGCGCGAGCGTCTCGCGCTGACGCGCGCGCAGGCCGGTGGAGACATCCATGATGGTGTAGCGCCGCACGCGATCGCCCAGCGCATCCAGCACCTGCGCCGCCAGCGCGCCGCTGCCCGCGCCGAATTCCCAGACCTCGTCGGTGCCGGTCACATCGAGCGCCTCGCGCACCTGCTCGGCCAGCACCTGGCCGAACACCGGCGAAAGCTCGGGCGCGGTGACGAAGTCGCTGCCACTTTCGGGCATCACGCCGAACTTGCGCAGGTCGTTGGCGTAGTAGCCCAGGCCCGGCGCATACAGCGCCAGCTGCATGCAGCGATCGAACCCGATCCAGCCGCCCGCGTCAACGATGGCATGGCGTATGTGCGCATGAAGCGCTTCGGTCAAAGTGGGCATGAAAACCGGTGGATGGCGCGCAGGACAAAACCCATGCGATTAACTAAACTATTTTTTGAGGAGTAGCCTGATTCTGCTCCGCCCCGCACGTGACTGAATCGAGCCGCGCGTCGAAAGACGGTCCTTGAAAAAAACAAAGGAGACGGCAATGATTTTGAAACGACTGCACCTATTGTCTTCGCTATGCGCGCTCGGTTTCGCCATGGCCGTCGCCGCGCCCGCCCAGGCGCAGGACATCGTGCTCGGCGCCTCGGTGCAACTCACCGGGCCGGTGGCCAACACCGGGCGCTACTACCGTGACGCCTACCAGATCGCGATCGACAAGATCAACGCCGCGGGCGGCGTGAAGATCGCGGGCAAGGAACACAAGCTTGCGCTCAAGCTCTACGACAACCAGTCGGACGTGAACCTCTCGGTGCGCCAGTACACGCAGCTCGTGACGCAGGACAAGGTGAACCTGCTGCTCGGCGGCTTCGCGAGCAACTTCCAGCTGGCCGATTCGGTGGTCTCCGAAAAATACAAGATTCCCATGGTGCAGGGCGGCGGCGCGTCCAACGAAATCTTCGCGCGCAACTTCAAGTACATCTTCGGCACGCTGGCGCCCGCGAGCAACTACTTCGGCAGCACCGTCACAATGATGAAGGCGCTCAAGGACGGGCCGAAGAACGTCGCGCTGCTCTACGCCGACGACTCGTTCGACGTCTCCACCGCCGCGGGCACGCGCACGCTGCTCAAGGCCGCGGGTTTCAACGTCGTGATGGATGAACGCTACAGCAGCAACACCAGCGACTTCTCCACGCTGCTGTCGCAGGTCAAGGCCAAGAACGCCGATGCCGTGCTGGTCGCCGGGCACGAGACGGAAATCCTGAACTTCGTGCGCAACGCCAAGAGCCTGGCCGTGGCACCCAAAATGTATTCATTCACCGTGGGCGTACCCAGCGAAGACTTTCGCAAGGCGCTGGGCAAGGACGCGGACTACGCCTTCGGCATGACCGCCTGGCTGCCCGAGGCCTCGCTCAAGGATCGCTGGTTCGGCGACGCCGCGCAGTTCGCCGCCGAGTACAAGGCGAAGTTCGGCTACGACCCCGACTACCACGCCGCCTCGGGCGCGGCCGATGTCGAGGCGCTGGCCATGGCGCTTGAAAAGGCCGGCAGCACCGACCCGCAGAAGGTGCGCGACGCGCTGGCCGCGAGCGACTTCGAGAGCCTCTACGGCCCGATCAAGTTCGGCGCCAACGGCCAGATCAACCTGCCGCAGCTCGTGATCCAGGTGCAGAACGGCCAGGTGGCCGAGGTCTACGACGCCAAGGGATTCGTCAAGCAGCCGCAATACCCGATGACCGCCTGGAACGCGCGCTGATCCCCTCCCGCGGTTGAACCGCCACGACGCCCGCGGGGACGCCTTGGATCTTCTGACTCAGGTTCTCGTCAACGGCCTCTTGCTCGGCGGGCTCTACGCCGTGATGGCGCTCGGGCTCGCCCTCGTGTGGGGCGTGCTCAACATCGTCAACCTCGCGCACGGCTCCTTCATCATGCTCGGAGCCTACTGCTCCTGGCACCTGTTTCACTACTTGCACATCGATCCGTTCCTGGGCCTGCCGCTCACGGCGGCGGTGATGTTCTCGCTCGGCTATGCGGTGCAGCGCGGCATCCTCAATCTCATCGTGCGCGCGCCGATGTTCAACACGCTCCTGCTCACCTTCGGGCTGGACGTGGTGCTCACCTACCTCGCGCAGCTCGCGTTCTCGGCGGACTTTCGCACCATCAACCCGGCCTACGCGGGCACGCAGTGGCACTGGGGCCCGGTCGTGCTGCCAACCATGCGCGTCGCGACCTTTGGCGCGGCGCTGGTGCTCACTCTCGGCATGTGGCTCTTTCTGCTGCACACGCGCCTGGGCCGGGCAATCCGCGCCACCGCGCAGAACCTCGTGGCCGCGCGCCTGTACGGCGTGGAGCCGCGCCACCTCTATGCGATGACCTTCGCCATCGGCATGGCGCTCGCGGGCACCGCGGGCGGGCTGTACGGCACCGTGTCGCAGATCAACCCCTACATCGGCGCCTCCCTCACGCTCAAGTCGTTCGCGATCGCCATCATCGGCGGCCTGGACAATCCGCTGGGCGTGCTCGTCGGCGGGCTGTTCCTGGGCGTCGTCGAATCGCTCACCATTCTCTACATCGGCCCGACCTTCGTCGACGTGGCGAGTTTCGGCATCCTCGCGCTGGTGCTCATCGTGCGGCCCACGGGCCTGCTCGGGAAGACCGCATGAAGACCTGGCACAAGCTCGCCGTCGCGGTCGCCTTCGTGCTGCTGGCGGGCGTGCCGTGGTACGGCTCGGACGTGCTGGTGCAGTTCGGCATCAACGCCCTGCTGCTGGCGGTGCTGGCGCAGGGCTGGAACATCATCGGCGGCTACACCGGCTACCCCTCGTTCGGCAATTCGGTGTTCTACGGCCTGGGCAGCTACGGCGTGGCCATCGCCATGGTGCAGTGGCATCTGCCCTTCGAAGTCGGCATGCTGTTCGGCGTGCTGCTGGCGGTGGCGTTTGCGCTGCTGCTGGGCGTGCCGGTGCTGCGTCTGCGCGGGCACTATTTCGCCATCGCCACGCTGGCCCTGGCGGGCGTGATGTCGGCCATCGTCTCCAACATCCCGCTGGCGGGGCAGAACATCGGTCTGGTGCTGCCCCCGCTCAACAACGACCGGCTGTTCTACGGCCTGGCGCTCGGCCTGCTCGTGCTCTCCACGCTCGTCGTCTGGTGGCTCACGAGGAGCCGCTTCGGCTTCGGCCTGATCGCGATCCGCGAAAACGAGGACGGCGCCGCGGTGATGGGCGTGAACACCACCGCCTACAAGGTCGCCGCATTCACGATCTCCGGCGTGCTGAGTGCGCTCGCGGGCGGCATCCATGCCTACTGGATCACCTTCCTCGACCCGGAAAGCGCGTTCGACATCGGCCTGAACGTCAAGATGATCATCATGGTGGTGTTCGGCGGCGCGGGCACGGTATTCGGCCCCATCGTCGGCGCGTTCTCGCTCTCGGCGGTGTCCGAATGGCTCTCCAGCGAAGTGACGAGCATCGCCAGCCTGTTCTTCGGCGCGGTGATCGTGGCCGCGGTGGTCTTCATGCCGCACGGGCTCACGCACCTGGCCACGCGCATCCGGCGGCTGGGCTGGCGCTACTTCGGCGAAAACGTGCGGGAGAACCGGCTATGAGCACGGACTCGGTTACCGCGCCGCTGCTGGAACTGCGTCACGTGACGCAGCGTTTTTCCGGGCTGGTGGCCGTCTCCGACGTGAGTTTTCGCCTCGCGCCCGGCGAAATCCTCGGTCTGATCGGCCCCAACGGCGCGGGCAAGACCACGCTCATCAACCTGATCAGCGGCACCATCCGGCCCACTCAGGGCGAGGTGCTGTTCGACGGCCAGGCCGTCACCCATTTGCCGACCTTCCGGCGTGCGCGGCTGGGCATAGGGCGCACCTTCCAGATCATGCAGCCGTTTCCCGGTCTGTCGGTGCTGGACAACGTGGCCATCGGCGCGCTCTTCGGGCACGGCGGTGGCCAGGCGCAGCTGGCCCGGGCGCGTGATCAGGCGCGCCAGAGCCTGGAATTCGTCGGCCTGGGCCAGTTCGAGAGCCAGCGCGCGGAAGAGCTCGGCGGCCCGGGCCGCAAGCGCCTGGAGCTGGCCAAGGCGCTGGCGATGAAGCCGCGCCTGCTGCTGTGCGATGAGGTCATGGCGGGCCTGAACCACGTCGAGATCGAGGAAGTGATCGCCGTCATCCGCAAGGTGCGCGAACAGGGCATCGGCGTGCTCGTGATCGAGCATGTGATCAAGGCCATCCGCAGCCTGTCGGACCGGCTGCTGGTGCTGCACCATGGCCAGAAGATCGCCGACGGCACGCCCGACGCCGTGCTCGCCGACCCGATGGTCGTGCAGGCCTACCTGGGAAAGAAACGCGCATGACGGGCCCGCCCTTGCTTCAGGTGCAACAGGTGGGCGCCGGCTACGGCCTCATGCCCGTGCTGCACGAACTGTCCATCGAGGTGCGCCAGGCCGAGATCGTCGCGCTCGTGGGCAGCAACGGCGCGGGTAAGACCACGCTCCTGCGCGTGCTCTCGCGCCTGCTGCCGTGCACCGGGCGCATCCTGCTCGCGGGCCGGGACATCACGCGGCAAACGCCCGATCAGGTGTTCGGCCAGGGCCTGGTGCAGGTGCCCGAGGGGCGCCAGCTCTTCGACCGCATGTCGGTGCAGGACAACCTGCTCATGGGCGCCTACCGCAGGCGCGACAAGGCGCAGATCCGCCGCGACCTGGAGCGCATGTACGCGCTCTTTCCGCGCCTGGGCGAGCGCCGCGTGCAGCTCGCGGGCAGCATGTCCGGCGGCGAGCAGCAGATGTGCGCGATGGCGCGCGCGCTGATGGCCGCGCCGGTGCTGATGATGATCGACGAGATGAGCCTGGGGCTCGCCCCCGTGATCGTGCAGCAGCTCGTCGAAGTGCTGGCCGACATCCGCAAGCAGGGCGTGACCGTGCTGCTGGTGGAGCAGGACGTGCAGGTAGCGCTTTCGGCCGCCGACCGCGCCTACGTCATCGAGACCGGCCGCGTCACGCTTTCGGGCGATGCGCGCCAGTTGATCGACGACCCCGCCGTGCAGCAGGCCTATCTCGGCGTGTGACGCCGTCCGCGCATTCGGCACAATAGCGTGCAGACACGGCTGCCGCGCATGGCGGTGGCCTGCCATCCGCATCATCATGACCGACATCCCCTGGGTTCTCGTCACCGGCGGCGCGCTGCGCCTGGGCCGGGAAACATCGCTGGCGTTTGCGCGGGCTGGCTGGAACGTGCTGTGCCACTACCGCCATTCGGTCCAGGCCGCGCAGGCCACGGCGCAAGAAGTCAAGGCCCTGGGCATGCGCTGCGTGCCGCTCGCCGCCGATCTGACGCAGGTCGGCGCGGCCGCACAGCTCTTCGCCCAATGCATCGCTGCCGTGCCCGAGGGGCCGCGCTGCCTCGTCAACAACGCCTCGCTGTTCGAGGCGGACGACGCCACCCACGCGGATGAAGCGATGCTGCAGCGGCACTTCGCCACCAACACGGTCGCGCCGCTCCTGCTGGCCAATGCGCTGGCCGCGCACGTCAAGAGGCTGCCCGGGCAGGAGCCCGGACTGCATTGCGTCGTGCATGTGCTGGACCAGAAGGTGCACAACCTCAATCCGGACTATTTTTCATACACCGTGAGCAAGCTTGCGCTGGAGCGCGGCGTGGCGCTGCAGGCGCAGGCGCTCGCGCCTCACGTGCGCGTCTGCGGCCTTTCGCCGGGGCTCATGTACCCGAGCGGTCCCCAGACGCCTGAAAATTTTCGTCGTGCCAGCACCGTCAATCTTCTGCAGCACGCCATCGACCCGGGCGACGTCGCGCGCGCGGCGGTCTTCATCGCCGAAAACGCGAGCATCAACGGCTGCACACTGCAGGCCGACAACGGCCAGCATCTCGTGCCGCTGGCGCGCGACGTGATGTTCGCCATCGACGAAAATCGGCCCCGATGAATTCCGTCCTGATCGCATTCGGCGCGCTCGACACGCGGCTGGCCACGCACTGTCGGCTGCTGAGCCTGCGCCGCCACGAGCTGCAGGTGCGCATCGGCGTGCATGATTTCGAACGCGCCGCGCCGCAGCGCATGTGGTTCGACGTGGACCTGTGCGTCAAGCTCGACGCGGCGCCCGCGGAACACGACGACCTGTCCCAGACGGTGGACTACGACTTCATCCGCGACGTCATCGCCCACGCGGTCGGCACGCGCCACCACGCGCTGCAGGAAACGCTGTGCGACGCGATCATGCAGGCGCTTCTCGCCCGGCCGGATGTGCAGGCCGCGCGTGTGGCCACGCGCAAACCCGACGTCTACCGCGATTGCGCCTCGGTGGGCACCGAGCGCGTCGGCCTCAAACCCTGGTAAGCGCACCCCCCATGTCCACACCTCAGCCCCATCAGGGCCAGCAGACGCTCACGCTGACCGGCCTGCGCTTCAATGCCAACCTGGGCATCCTCGCGCACGAGCACAAGGCCCCGCAGCCCATCCAGGTCGACGCGGAACTCAATCTCGGCACGCAGCCCCTGGCGCCCCCAGACGACGACATCCTGCACGTGCTCGACTATCGCAAGGTGCGCCAGATCATCATCGACGAGTGCACCGCCGAGCACGTGAACCTGCTGGAAAGCCTGATCGGCAAGCTCGCGCGGCGCCTGCTGCTGCTGCCTGGCGTGCGCGGCGTGCGCGTGAAGATCGCCAAACTCGAAATCTTCAGCGACTGCGAAGTGGCCATTCGCGTCGAAACCGGACAGTGGTGAACGCCATGCACGCCTCCCAAGACACGCTCGAAACCCTCGCCGCGGCGCCGCCACACGACACCCGCAAAGCCGATCACGAGGACCACAAGCTCGAGAAGCGCCTGTGCCGTGAAGTCGGCCGCGCCATCATCGACTATTCGATGATCGAGGAAGGCGACAAGATCATGGTCTGCCTGTCGGGCGGCAAGGACAGCTACACCCTGCTTGATATCCTGCTGAAGCTGCAAAAACGCGCTCCGATCGCGTTCAGCATCGTCGCGGTGAATCTGGACCAGAAGCAGCCGGGCTTTCCCGAGCACGTGCTGCCCGACTACCTGAGCCGCATCGGCGTGGATTTTCACATCGAGAACCAGGACACTTACAGCGTGGTCAAGCGCCTCGTGCCCGAGGGCAAGACCACGTGCAGCGTCTGCTCACGGCTGCGCCGCGCCATCCTCTACCGCGTGGCGACCGAGCTGGGCGCCACCAAGGTGGCACTGGGCCACCACCGCGACGACATCGTCACCACGCTGATGCTCAATCTCTTTTACGGCGGGCGCATGAAGGGCATGCCGCCCAAGCTGGTCTCCGACGATGGCAGGCACGTCGTCATCCGCCCGCTGTGCTATGTGAGCGAAAAAGACACGGCGCGCTGGGCGCAGGTGCGGGAATTCCCCATCATCCCCTGCAACCTCTGCGGCAGCCAGGAAGGCCTGCAGCGCGTCGTGGTGGCACAGATGCTGCGCGAATGGGAAAAGAATCACCCGGGGCGCATCGAGAGCATGTTCCGCGCGATGAGTCACGTCGTCCCGTCACACCTCATGGACCAGCAGCTCCATGATTTCAGGGGCACGCAGGCGACGGGCATCCCCGATCCGCAGGGCGATCGCGCCTTCGATCCCGAGATCCTGCCCACGCCCCACGCCTATACAGCAAGGCCATCCGGACCGACGAAATAGCGAGTCGACGTCGAAAGCGGACAAGGCGGAAATGGCTTCGCTCGGTGCTTTCCGGGCGGCTTGTTGCGGCTTTCAGCCGCCGCCAAACCGCCGGCGCAGCTGGAACTTCTGGATCTTTCCCGACAACGTGCGCGGCATCGCGTCGATGAATTCGAGCCGTTCGGGCCAATAAGAGCGAGAGATGCCGAGCTTTTCCAGGTGGCCGTTAATGTCCGCCAGGGTCAACTGACTGTGACCAGCCTCGGGCACCACGACCACGCAGGCCCGCTCACCAAGTCGTTCGTCGGGCACGGCAATGACGGCGACCTCGGAGATGTCTGGGTGCTCGTAGAGCGCGCCCTCGAGCTCCGCCACGGGTATGTTCTCGCCGCCGCGAATCACGAGATCCTTCGTCCTGCCGGTGATGCGGATGTGGCCAAGATCATCGGCCTGGGCGATGTCCCCGGTATCGAACCAACCGCCCTGGTCAAAGGCCGCGGCAGTGAGATTGGGCCGGTGGATGTAGCCCAGCATCTGGTTGGCCCCGCGCACCTGGAGCTCACCATCAACGCCGGCAGGCAGGTCGGCCTTGGTCTCCGGGTCGATGACCCGCAACTCCATCCAGGGGCAGGGTTTGCCATCGCTTTCGGCCGCGGCCAAGACCGGCTCGTCCAGGTGCGTCACCGTCACGGCGCCGTTTTCGGTCATGCCCCAGACGGCAATAAGCCGTACGCCCAATTCCTCGTCCGCCTGGTGTACGAGCGCCGAGGGGATCTTGGCGCCGCCGGAGATGAAGTACTTGAAGCTCGGCAGGTCGACCCCATGCTCGCGATGAGCACGCAGCAGGTCGACCATGAACGTCGGGCTTGCGAAGGACCAGACGGCGTTCTCCCGGGCGATGATGTCCAGCGCCCGCACTGGATCCCACCGGTCCTGATAGACAGCCGTCATGCCCACCATGGCCGGCGTGATGCAGCCATAGACGTAGCCCGTCGAGTGGGCCAGCGTCGACGGCATGAAGACGGTGTCGTTGGACGAGAACTTCAGCGTCTCGAAGATCGTACGGGCACGCGCATACTGGGTATTGAAGGTGTGCCCGACCCCCTTGGGCTCGCCGGTGGTGCCGGAGGTGAACTGGAGGTCCGAGATCGCGTCCGGGTCGACCCTGATGGCCGCCAGTGCATCGCGATATTCCTCTTCCCACGGCCGCCCGAGAACGTCCTTCTCGAACGAAAGCTCGTCAGCCGCCGGGTCTCCTTCGCAAATGATGCGGTGCCGAATCGAGGAATCCGCGGCACATATGCCACGCAGCATGCGCGGGTAATCAAAGCCCCGATGCATGCCGATGGTGATGAAGACCTTGGACCTGAGCAGCGCAGTGATGTAGCCGACTTCGCGCTCGCGATGAATGGGTATGACCGGATTGAGAATGGCGCCGATCCGGTGGATGGCGAGCGCGGCAACATTGAACTGCCAGCGGTTGGGCAACTGCACGGAAACGACGTCGCCGCAACCGACGCCAAGATGAAGCAGCGCGGCGGCGGTTCTCTCGACGTAGGTAGCCAGGCTGGCATACGTCAGGTAATGGGCCTGGTCCGAGTCGTACCGATAGCTGATGACAGCCGTTTTACCCGGATCATCGCGACATACCCTGAGGAAATCATCGACGATGGTCTGGCGTCGCCACCAGCCGTTTTCGTAATAAAGTTGCCTGCGCTCCTCCGGAATGGACAGCGCGAAACGATTCAGCATATCGCGAGCCGAAGCGGAGATGGGCGGTATGTTGACACTGTGAGTTGACATGGCGATTTCCCGAAGCGCGTGCGCGAAGCTCACGGCATCCATCGGTCCCTTGAGTGACAGAAAGAAATTGGAAAAATCAAGGAGTTGGGGGTGGCCGGCGCCTCCTTTCAATCGTGTGGGCACCACCGCGCGGACCCCGACCGCATGGGATCAGCGCATGCTGGCACCTCCGTTGACGTCGAGGATGTTGCCGCAGATGAAACTCGCCCCCGGCGAACACAGAAAGGCGATCGGCCAGGCGATTTCTTCCGGCCGGCCCAGGCGTGGCAGTGGGTTGGCGCGCAGCGCCGAAGTGTCGGAGCCAGCAAGCATCGCCGTGTCGGTCGAGCCGGGCGCGACGCCGTTGACCAGCACCTCGGGCGCGGCACGGCGCGCCAGCCAGCGCACCATCGTGTGCAAGGCCCCCTTGGAGCAGGCGTAGGGCAGCGGCGAATCGACGTAGCTGCCGCCCGTCTGGGCGGCAATCGAGCCGAGCACGACGATGCGCCCGCGGCCGCGCGCCTTCATGCCGGGCAGAAGAGCTCGCGCCAGGTGCGCCGGAGCGCGCACGTTGATGGCCATGACTTGCTCGAACTCCTCATCCCAGGCCGGAACGTCCCAGCCGCTGCGCGGAAAGATGCCGGCACCGAGAACGGCCGCGTCGACCGGGCCGGCATCGGCGCACAGGGCGTCGATGGACGCGCGAGAGCCCAGTTCGCAGGCGATGAAGCGATGGCGGCAACCATCGGCGCGCAGCTTGGGCAGCAGGTCGAGATCCTCGACGCGGTCGCTCAGCACCAGTTCGGCGCCAAGCTCCGCCAGCAGGCGGGCAGTGGCACGGCCGATTCCTCCGGAAGCCCCGGTAAGCAGGATGCGCATGCCGCTCAGGTCATAGGGCCGCGACGGTGCAGACTCGCGAGCGCTCCAGTTCCGACGCCGCGCTGCGGGCTCGAGCGCTGGTGCTTCACGCTCTGGCGCCGGATGGCGCAGCGCCGCCGAAATCGGAACCGGCAGGGCCGGCATGCGGGCACCCTGCGCCGACACCACTCGCTCGAACAGGCCGCGCCCGGCGAAGGCGGGATCGGCAAAGGCACTCTGCAGCGACTCGACCACCGTAACGCAGACATCACGGCCGTCAAAGCGCCGGCGCCACTCGTCGGCGCTCGCGCTGGCGATCCGCGCCGCGACCCGGGCGATCACGGCCTCCGGTTCGGAGGCGTCATGGCGCTCGGCCGGCGCCAGGCCGATGACATCGCAGAAGATTTGCCAGAAACGCTCCTCGATTGGCGCGACAGCGAGATACTCATCGTCGGCCGTGCGGTAAATCCGGTAGCGCGGCGAGCCGCCAGACGTCAGCTCGCCACCCGGCCGTGGCCAGCGGCCACCGGCCTGCCCCATGGCCTGGCCCCAGTAAGCGAAGGTGAACAGGTTGTCGGTCATGGCGACATCGATGTGGCAGCCGCGCCCGGTGTCGCCGCGGCTTTTGAGAGCCAACATGATGTTGATCACCGCCGGGTACGCGCCGCCACCAATGTCGGCGGCCAGGACGGGCGGCAACACCGGGGCTCCATCGCTGGCCCGCGTCAGGCCGAGCAGGCCGCTCTCGGCCAGGTAGTTCAGGTCGTGCCCGGCCTTCGGTGCCCGCATTCCCGTTTGGCCGTAGCCGGTGATCGAGCAATAGACCAGGCCGGGGTTGATCCGCGCCAATTGTTCGTATCCGAGCCCGAGGCGCTCCATCACCCCCGGCCGGAACTGCTCGATCAGCACGTCGGCGGAGCGCACGAGCTCAAGCACGTGAGCCCGGTCGCCAGCGTCCTTGAGGTCGGCGCAGAGGCTGGTCTTGCCACGGTTGAGAAGCGCGAAATTGCCACTGACGTCGCCGAAAACCGGCGCGTAGGCTCGCATCTCGTCACCGCCGCCGGGCCGTTCGATCTTGATCACTTCGGCGCCTGCTTCTGCCAGAAGCAGGCTCGCCAGCGGACCTGGCAGCAGGTTGGAAAAGTCGAGAACGCGGATCCCGGCCAGTGGCAGATGGACGACTGATGTCACGGCGATGGGCTCCTGTGCGATCGATCAGACAATGCCGCGCTTTTGCATTTCGCGCAGGATCACCAGATGCTGGATATCGTTCGTGCCTTCATAGATGCGGCACACGCGGGCGTCTCGGTAGAGGCGCTCGAGCGGAAAATCGGTCAGGTAACCGTAGCCGCCTAGAGTCTGGATCGCCTCCGAGCAGACCCATTCAGCCGCTTCCGAAGCCAGCAGCTTGGCCATGCAAGCTTCCATCAGGCAGGGCTGGCCGGCATCCGACAGGGACGCGGCGTGCCAGACCATCTGGCGTGCGCTTTCAATGCGCGTGAGCATGGCGGCAAGCCGAAAACCCACTGCCTGATGCTCGATGATCGGCCGACCAAAAACCTGGCGCTCGCGCGCGTAGGCCATCGCCACCTCGCAGGCGGCTCGACCGATGCCGACCGCCTGCGAGGCGATGCCAATGCGGCCACCCTGGAGATTGGATAGCGCGATGCGATAGCCCTCGCCCTCCTGGCCAAGCCGGTTCGCCAGCGGCACGCGCACGTCTTCGAGCGCGATCTGGCAGGTGTCGGATGCGCGCTGGCCCAGCTTGGACTCCACGCGCGTGACGACATAACCGGGTGAGTCCGTCGGCACGATGAAGGCACTGATGCCGCCTGGGCCGGCGGCGCCGCTGCGCGCGAACACCAGCGCCACATCGGCATTCTTGCCCGTGGTAATGAACTGCTTGCTGCCGCTGAGTACATAGCTGTCGCCGTCGCGGCGCGCCTGTGTTGTCAACGCGCCGGCATCCGAGCCACCGTGCGCCTCGGTCAGCGCAAAAGCGCTGAGCATCTTGCCGGCCGCCATGGGCCTCAGAAACCGCTCTTTCTGTTCATCGTTGCCAAAGCGTGCAATCGGCATGCAGCCGACGGAGTTGTGGCCGCTCATGATCGTGGCAGTTGCCGCGTCGCCAGCCGCGATCTCCTCGAGCGCCAGTGCCGTCGAGACGCTATCGGCGCCAGAGCCGCCCCACTCCGTCGGCACGTTCATGCCCAGCAGGCCGAGCCGACCCATGACCGCCAGTTCCTCGCGCGGGAAATGCGCCTCCTGGTCCCAGCGAGCCGCGTTCGGCAGCAGCTGCTCGCGCGCGAACTTGCGCGCCATGTCGCGGATCATCGTCTGCTGTTCAGTGAGTACCATGATGAAGGCCCTCCCAGGCTGCGGTGGAGCGGAATTCGTCGAGCAAGCGCCCAGCAATGATCACCTTCTGAACTTCGCTGGCGCCTTCATAAATGCGCAACGCCCTGATTTCGCGGTAGAGGCGCTCGGCGATATGGCCCCGGGTGACGCCCAGGCCACCGAAGATCTGCACCGTGGCGTCGATCACGCGTTGCGCCGCCTCGGTGGCATAGAGTTTCGCCATTGCCGCCTCGCGAGTGATGCGTGCGCCCGTTTCGTCCTTGACCCAGGCGGCCCGATACACAAGCAGGGCGGCGGCATCGATCGCCAGCGCCATGTCCGCAAGCCGCTCGCGCGTCATTTGCAGTTCGGACAGCGGCTGACCAAAGAGCCGACGTGTCGCCGCATGCTGCAGGCCTTCGTCGAGCGCACGCCGGGCGAAGCCCAGGGCTGCGGCTCCAACAGTCGGCCGGAATACGTCGAGCGTCGCCATGGCGATACGAAAACCTTCGCCCGGAACCCCCAGCAAATTGTCCGTCGGCACCTTCGCGCCGTCGAAGACGAGCGAGCCGATGGGATGAGGCGCCACCAGGTCAATCGTCTCCGACACCATGAACCCTGGCGTCCCGGTCTCGACGACGAATGCCGACAAGCCTTTGGTGCCCGGTGCCTCGCCGGTGCGGGCGAAGACGACATAGAAGTCGGCGATGCCGGCGTTCGAGATCCAGGTCTTGGTTCCATCCAGGCGCCAGCCGTCGCCATCGGGAACAGCCCGCGTGGCAAGCGCCGAAACATCGGAGCCGGCTTCACGCTCGGACAAGGCAAAGGCCGCAATGCTGCGCCCACGCGCCACGTCGATCAGCCAACGCTGCTTCTGCGTGGCATTGCCAAACAGACTGATCGCGCCACTCCCGAGCCCCTGCATCGCAAAGGCGAAATCCGCCAGACCGGCATGGCGCGCCAGCACTTCACGACACACGCACAGGCTGCGCGCGTCCAGCGGACCATGGGTGCCGGCCTCCTGGCCGCCGACAGCCGTGGCCAGCCAGCCGGCGTCACCCATGGCCGCAACCAGTCTGCGCACCGTGGCCGCAGCAGCGGCGCTGGACTCGTCATTTCCACCGGTGATCGCGGCATGCTCCGCGGCCCAGTTGTCGACGCGCTCATACAGATCACGGTGGGCCGTCTCGAGGAACGGCCACGCCAGGAAACTGCGATCAGCCATCAGTCCCCCTCGAAGACTGGCTTCTGCTTGGCAACAAAGGCGCGGTAGGCGCGCCCGTAGTCGCGCGTCTGCATACAGATGGCCTGCGCCTGTGCCTCGGCCTCGATCGCCGAATCGACGTCCATGGCCCATTCCTGATGCAGACAGGTCTTGGTGATTCCGTGTGCGAAGGTCGGGCCATCAGCCAGTTCGGCAGCCAGAGCCTGAGCCTGAGACAGAACGTCCTCGGGGGGGACGATACGATTAAAGAAACCCCAGCGCTCGCCCTCCTCGGCGCTCATGCTGCGGCCGGTGAACAGCAGCTCCGAAGCGCGTCCGTGGCCGATGATGCGGGGCAGGATGGCGCAGGCTCCCATGTCCGCGCCGGCCAGGCCAACGCGAACGAACAGGAAGGCGGTCTTGGCACGTGGCGTGCCGATGCGCATGTCCGAGGCCATGGCAACGATCGCCCCGGCGCCGGCGCATATGCCGTCCACGGCGGCAACGATCGGCTGCGGGCAGTGGCGCATCGCCTTGACCAGGTCACCGGTCATGCGCGTGAAGTCCAGCAGCCCCTGCATATCGTCGGCCTCCTGCATGCTCACCAGCGGCCCGATGATTTCATGCACGTCGCCGCCGGAACAAAAATTGTTCCCGGCACCGGTGACAACCACTGTCTTCACGTCACTGGCGTGGCGCAGTTGGCCGAAGAGGTCACGCAACTCGGCGTAAGACTCGAAAGTCAGGGGATTCTTGCGCTCGGGGCGATTCAGCGTGATGGTCGCCACCTTGCCGCTGAACTCCCATTTGAAATGCGTAGCCTTGTAGTCGGCCAGTTCGATTCTCTGCATGAAAGCTTCTCCTTGAATGATGGGATGATTGCGTCTTCAGACCATGGTCAGGCCGCCCGAAACGCTCAGGACCTGGCCAGTGATGTAGTCGGAGCGCTCGCTGGCCAGAAAAACGACGGCGTCGGCGACGTCCGACGGCTTGCCAAAGCGCTTCATCGGAATCGCCCGCCGGAAGGCTTCGCGGTGGTTCTCGGGAACGGCCATCAGCATCGGCGTCTCGGTCGGCCCGGGGCAGACGCAATTGACGTTGATCGAATAGCGCGCCATCTCTCGCGCCAGGCCCTTGCTGAAGCTGATCAAACCGCCCTTGGCGCCCGAGTAGACGGTCTCGCCAGAACTGCCAACGCGGCCTGCGTCACTGGCGACGTTGACGATCTTGCCTGAACGACGTTCGATCATCGGCTCAAGCAGGGCACGCGCCAGCCGAATCGGACCCATGAGATTGATGTCGACGACGCGATCCCAGAAATCGGGTTCGTTGTCAATGAAGGCCTGTGGCTTGCCCCAGCCGGCGCAATTGACCAGCACGTGAACTTCGCCTTGCGCCAGTACGCGCCGAGCAAACGAAGTGACCGATTCCGGCGAGGAAACGTCCAGTTGTTCGCAGCGCGCATCATGGCCAGCGGCACGAAGTCGCTCAGCCTCGGCGCGGCCTTTTTCCAGGGCCAGATCGGCCATGATCACCGTCGCTCCGGCCTGCGCCATCGCCTCGGCGGTGGCCAGACCGATACCTGAAGCGGCACCTGTCACCGCGACAACCTTGCCATCCATTCTCATCTTGAACCTCTTATCGTTGCAGGAAATCGTTAACGCGCTGACGCGTGTCGGCGTGCGCGAACAGCGCTGCGGTCAGGTGCAGCTCCACCGCCATGCCGTGCTGAGATGAACCGTCCGCGACACCCAGACATTGCTTGCATGCCGCCAAGGCATGGGGCGACAGGGCGGCCACGCGCTGCGCCAACTGCAGGGCAAAACCGTCAAGCCCTACAGCCGGCACGGCCCACTGCACAAGTCCCAGCGTTTTGGCCTGGCTGCCGTCAAGCATCTCGGCCGTCAGGATCAGGCGTCTGGCGACGCCCGGCCCGCACAGGCGCGTGAGCCGCTGCGTACCGCCGGCGCCGGGCAGCAGCCCGAGCCGAGCCTCGGGCAAGCCAAGTTGGGCTTCGTCGGCGGCCACGCGCAAGTCACAGCTGAGCGCCAGCTCGAATCCGCCACCAAAGGCGGCACCGCCAAGCACGGCTATCGTGACCTGCGGCAGGCGCTCGATGCGGTCATAAAGCCGCTGCATGCGACGCACGACCTCAAGCATGCGGGCCCGACCGGCGTCTCCGGTGAAGCACTCGCGCATCAACTTGAGATCGGCTCCGGCGGAGAACGAGCGCTGCGACGAACGCAGCACGAGCACCGAGACGTCCGTGCGCATCCCCAGTTCGTCGAGGATGGCATTGAACCGATCGATCCACTCGTCGTTGATGGCGTTGACGGGCGATCGCGCCAGAGTCAGTGTCAGCACCGAGCCGGTGTGTTCAAGTTCGATCATAGTTGTTGAATGAATAATCAGTCATTTTTAAAATGCTAACAAATGACTCACGCGAAGTCAATCGGATCAGCTTTGTTTGCTTAGCTTCTGACCACCGTCAGCGGATGCGGGCGGGCGGCGTTTGGACTTTGCCGCTTTCTTGCGCGATGCCAGGAAGCGCTGGTATTCCTGACGACCGCTGTCGGTCACCAGCGCCAGAACGAACATGTCGAAGCCGCTTGCGACGTAGTCATCGAAGGAGATCAGCTTGTTGAAGCGCCAGGACTTGAGCGACCAGGCGTGGGCATGCAACACCAGTTGATAGGTCACAAGGTCGGCATCGACCTTTCTGAAAAAGCCCGCTTCGATGCAGTCGCGCACACGCGTGGCGATCAGCTCATTGGTGGCGATCTCGGCATTCTTGATGTAGCTGCGGTGCTCTAGCGGCAACGACATGGTCGAACGATATGCGAGCATGGCCGCCGCCTTGAACTGGTCCACCACGCGGCAATATGCTTCGAGTGCTATGAACACTCGCTCCAGCGGGCTTTCGGCGTCCTCGGCTTGCTCGATCTCGCGACGGAACCGGTTCATGACATGCAGCAGCGCCAAGAGCAGCACGTCCTCCTTGGTTTCCGCGTACTGGTAGATCAAGCCTGAGCTGAAGCCGCACTGGCGCGCAAGCTGCTGCATCGTCGTGCGATAGAAGCCATTCTTTGAAAACAACTCGGCCGCAGCCGCGGCGATCTGTTCGCGTCGGCGTTGGACCAACTCGGGATCCGCGACCTGACTCTTGACGACATCAGGAACAAGGTCGGCATGATCCTTGGTGAAAAATTCGCTTGCGCGTTGTCGCGTCACTCTAGTTTTCCGAATTATGTTTTCGTCCCCTGGACGAGGAGCCGACAGCCTTCACCGTCGTCAAGGTCTGCTGGATTTTTGTCGCATGCTGCCAGTCGGCACGATGCACCCCCGAGAGATCGAGTTGTATCACAGAGCCCGGCCCCGGCCGCACATCGGCATGGCCAGGCGGCGCCTGCCACGCTATCACGACACCTCCTCGGCAGGGTCTGGCAACGCGATCTCCGCACGCTCACGCTCGGCCCTACCACAGACCGATTCCAGCACAAGCTTGCCGAGCGCCCTGCGGTCCGCAATCGCGGCCAGTGCCAGCGCCGCATCCGCGAGCGGATACACCCTCGTCACCGGCGGTACCAGGCGGCCATTGCGCCAGAACCTGAAAATTTCCGCCTGCGCATCACGCATCCGCTCGGGGAAGCGATCACGGTAGTCACTCCAGTGCAGACCGCTGATGCTGATGTGCTTGATCAGCGTGTAGTTGGCTTTAACGACTGGAATTTCACCGCCGGCAAAGCCAACGACGATGAGCCGTCCCGACCAGGCCAGAGCCCGCAGGCAGCCGCCAAACACCTCGCCGCCCACCGACTCGATGACTACATCTGCACCTTCCCCGTGGTTGTGCTCGCGCACCTGGTCGCGGATCGTCTCGCGCAGGTTTTCCCGACGCGTGTCAACAACGCCGTCAGCGCCCAGGGCGCGCACGAATGCAGCCTTCTCGTTGCTGGAAACGGCACCCAGGACGCGGCAGCCGGCCGCCTTCGCCAGCTGTACGGCGGCACTGCCGACGCCGCCGGCGGCACCGGTCACCAGTACTGTCTCACCCGGCCGCAGGCGAGCGCGATCGAACAACGCGAACCAGGCCGTCTGGTACGTCAGCCCCAGCGCTGCCGCCTGGATCATGGGCAGGCCAGGCGGCATGGCAAAGCAGTGTTCAGCCGCCACCGTGACCGACTCGGAAAATGCACCGCACTCCAGTTGCACCATGACCCGATCACCTGGACGCCATTGCCGCACGCCGGGCCCCACCGAGACGACACACCCAGCCGCTTCCTTGCCGGGTACGAACGGTAGGCCCGGCAGGTTCTGGTAGCGCCCGGCAACGGTCAGGACGTCTGGAAAGTTGACCCCCATCGCGTGCACATCAACACGCACCTCCCCGACACCTGCGACCGGCTCTGGCCGCTCGGCCATGTGCGCCGCCTCGGGCGGCCCGTAGGATTCAACAACGATAGCCTTCATACTGCGACGTGCCGCTTGAGATGGTCGATTGACATGCCCTCGGTGCTGCCCTGCTCGACCACAGTGCCCTTGGACAGCACGTAGTAGCGGGTGGCGGTACGGTGCACCAGGCTGAAGTTCTGCTCGATCAGCAGGATGCTTGTGCCCTCGCCGGCCAGGTGCACCAACGTCTCGGCCAGCTCATCAACGATGACCGGCGCCAGACCCTCGCTCGGTTCATCAAGGATGAGCAGGTCAGGATTGGCCATCAAGGCCCGACCGATCGCCAGCATCTGCTGCTGGCCTCCACTGAGAGCCGTGCCCTGCGTCTCGGAACGTTCGGCAAGGATGGGAAACAGCGCGCAGACCGCCTCCAGATTCCACTTCCCCGGCCGGCCGACGGCAGCACCCAGGATCAGGTTCTCGCGCACTGTCAGGCCGGTGATGATGCGTCGCCCCTGAGGCACGACGGCGATGCCCGCCTGCGCCGCCGAGAAGTACTTGATCGCCCTGGGCTCAACCCCCTGGAAGGCAATGCGCCCGTGGCCGATGCGAGCTATGCCAAGGCAAGTGTTGACGACTGTCGTCTTGCCAACGCCGTTGCGCCCGAGGATCGCCACACGCTCGTGCCGGTCGACCTCCAGCGACACCCGGTTGAGAATCTTGGCTTCGCCGTAATAGGCATCGACGTCGGTGAGCTTGAGTAGTGTCATGCGAAGGTCGATCCAAGATAGGCGCGCACGACCTCGTCGTTGGCGCGAATTTCGTCACACGAGCCTTCGGCCAGAACCTGCCCCAGGCTGAGCACAGTGATGCGATCGGAGACGGTGAAGATGACTTCCATGTCGTGCTCGACCAGAAGCACGGTGACTTTCCAGCTCTCGGCCAGTTGCTTGAGCAGGCGCGCCAACGTCGTCGACTCCTCAATCGACAATCCGGCAGCCGGCTCGTCAAGCAGCAGCACCGACGGTCGCCCGACCAGGGCCAGCGCCAAGTCGAGGCGCCGCTGATCGCCATAGGCGATATCGGCTGCGCGCCGGTCAGCCAAGCCGTCCAGGCCAAGCGCGGACAGGACCTCGTCGGTATTGTCGATCTCAGCCATGCGCGCGGCCACCATGACCTGCTCGCGCACCTTGAGATCGTGAAAGATGCTGGTCTTCTGAAACGATCGCGACAGGCCAGCGCGCCGGCGGGCCTGCGCCGACAGACCACTGATTTCGCGACCGCCCAGGAAGACCTGCCCGCCAGTGACGCCACCCCGTCCGCACAGTGCATCCATCAAGGTCGACTTGCCGGCGCCGTTGGGCCCGATCAACCCCCTGACTTCACCCGGCTGCAGCTGTAACGAAACGCCCTTGAGAGCGGTAAAACCGCCGTATCTGCGCGTCAGGCCGATGCCTTCGAGTGCGAGGGTGCTCATGACTTGCCCCAGGAGCGCAACGAGGACAGGCGCAGCAAGAGATCGCTGACGCCGCGCGGCAGCACGACCGTCACTGTCACCAGCAACAGGCCGATGATCGCCGGCCAGTGCTCGGTCATGTTGCCGACCGTGTCCTTGATGAAGAAGAAGATGACGGCTCCGAGCGCAGGCCCCCAGAGCGCGTTGGAGCCACCGATGATGGCCATGATCAGGGTCTCTCCGGACAGACTCCAATGCAGCGCGTCCGGCGAGGCAAAACCGTCGTAGAACGCGGACAGAACGCCGGCCAGGCCGGCGATCGCCGCCGACAGCGAAAGTACCAGCACGCGCGGAATCAGCGTGTGATAGCCAAGGTAGCGGGCGCGCTCTTCATTCTCACGGATCGCGATGGTAAGCACGCCAAAGCGGCTGCGCCCTATCCAGGTAATCGTCACCAGCACCAGAACCAGCGCGATCCAGGAGACAATGAACATTGATTGCGGCGCCTGAAACACCTCGATGTCCAGGCCGAACAGCGTTTGCGGCAGGCGAACCGACAAGCCATCGTCGCCATTGGCCAGTTCACGCCAGCGCAGCATGAGCTGGTAGAGAGACTGCGCGAGCGCCAGCATGACCATCGAGAAGGACAGCGGCGGCAGTTGCACAATGATCAAGCCGGCAAAGAATGCGAACAACGCCGGCAGAACGATGGCCAGCAACGCCGCCAGTTCGGCCGGCATCCAACCGTACTTGCCGTTCAGGGCCATGAAATAGACGGCCATGCCGAAGAAGGCAGCATGACCGAAACTGGTCAGCCCGTTCTGCCGAATGAGAAAGCCGATCGCGGTCGCCACAATGGCCAGGATCGTCGCCCGCGTCATCAGCCCGAGCATCAGCTGCGAGCCGACCAACCACGACATGGCCACCCCGGCCACCAGAACCAGCGCCGAGCCGGCCAGCAAACGCCAGGCGCCACCATCCATCCTCGCGCGCACCGCGCTTCTATGGCCCAGGGCAATTACCTGTGACTTGCTCATCGCGCCACTCCCCCAAATCGCACCCGAGCGATCAGCACGAACACCATGAGCAGCAATGGAATCACTGAGGCGATTTCGGGCACGTAGACCACCCCGAGGTTGTGAAACTGCCCGATCGCCAGCGCCGCGATGAAGGCGCCCAGGAAGCTCGTCAGGCCACCGGTGACGACGACGATGAAGCAGTCGATGATGATGTACCCACCCATAGACGGAGACAGCGCCATCAGCGGGCTTGCGATGGTGCCCGACAGTCCGGCCAGGCCGATGCCAATGGCGACGACGATGGCACTGATGCGATCGGTGTTGACGCCCTGCATGCCGGTGGTCACTGGATCGACGCTTGACGCCCGCACGTACAACCCGACCCTGGTCAGGCGCAGCCACAGCGCCAGACCGACGGCCACCGCTATGGCCACCGCGACGACGAACAGCCGGTAGGTTGGAAACTGCGTGCCCAGGATCATCACGGTGCCGCCCAGTGGGTCGGGCGCAGCCACCGAAATGTAGTCCTTGCCCCAGATCGTGCGCACCCCATCCTCAAGCAGGAACAGCAGGCCGAAGGTCACCAGCAGCGTGGCGATAGGATCCTCTTTGGCCAGCGGCCTGAAGACGAAACGATCAAGCGGCACCCCGAGCGCTGCCAGTAGTACCACCGAAACGACTAAAGCTGCCCAGAAGCCAAAATGCAGTGATGCCGCGTACGCAACGTAGGCGCCAATCATGAAGAACCCGCCATGGGCAAAATTCACGACCTGGCGCAAGCCGAAGATCAGGACCAAGCCTACCGACAGCACATAGAGAAAGCTGCCATAGACCAGCCCGTTGAGGAGCTGAATGATCATTGCTCTGAACCCTCCCCTCCAGTCAAGGGCACGGCCGCGGCAAGCCGCCACGGCCACCCACCTTTTCCAACGTGGCCGCAGTCGTTCAAAGCTTGCAGCTGCCATCCGGCGCCGGCGTCGCGTCTTTGGCCGGCACAGTCATGGTGATCACCGGCCGCAGCTTGCCTTCATATTCTTTGACAACGCCAAAGAAGTTAGGCCCGACCAACTGGTGATCTTCCTTGCGCATCTGCTGCGTGCCCAGAAGCGTCTCGAAGGTGCCGCCTGACAGGGCCTTGGCAACATCGGCTGGCTTGACACTGCCGGCCTTCTTCACGGCCTGGAAGATCACCTGCATGCCGATGTAAGTCTCACCGCCAAAGTTGGTTGCAGCGTCACCCGGATACATCTTGCCCCAGTCGGCGACAAACTTCCGGTTGGCCGGCGTATCCAGGGTGGAGCTGTAATTGATGATTGTGTGGACGCCTTTGACCGTATCCCCAAGGACACTGACTGTGCCGTCCGTGGTGAAGCTGATCCCGGCTGTCGTGACCTTGTCCAGCAGTCCAAACTGCTTTGCCTGGCGCGCGAAAGTGATGGCGTCACGCCCTGCCAGAGCGACCCACATGCCCTGCGCACCTGAATCAGCCACCTTCTGGATGAACGCCGCATAGTCGTTGCTGCCCAGGGCAGGGTAATTTTCCGAGACGATCGTCTTGCCAGTCGCGGCGGCCGCCTTCTTGAAACTGTCACCTGAGTTGCGGCCCCACGCATAGTCGGCGCCAACAATTGCCCACTTGGTTTCAGAGCGCGTTGCCAACCATGGCTGAATTACTGCACCATCAGAATAGTCGGGGCGGTTCACCCGAAACAACCTGGGCTGGCACTGGGCGCCGGTGATGTCATTGCCCTTTGTCACGGTTGCAACGTAGACTGCATTCCAACGATTGAGCATCGGTCCAATCGCAAGGACTTCGTTTGAAGCAATTGTCGCGGTCATGATGTTGAAGCCATCCAGCGCCAGCTTTTCCGCTTGCTGCCGTGCCAGATCGGGCTTGGCCTCGGTGTCAAGAAAACGCACCTCGACCTTGCGGCCGTCGACTCCACCGGCGGCATTGGCCTCATTGACCGCGAACTCGACGGCACGCTTGACCTCGTCGCCGAGCTGCGCATAGGGGCCTGTGAGAGAAGTCGGGACGCCAATTTTGATTGGCTCCTTGGCTGCCCAAGTGCCAGTCGACATTAGTGTCGCCAAAGCGAACGCGATCATGTGCGAGGCACTCACCCTATTTGAACTGTTCATCTCATCGTCTCCAAATTAGGTTGTCAGGCCAGTCATAAACTGACTGACTAGTCATTTAATAGACAAAACATAGAAAAGTCAACGCACACGATCATGGGGTTTACCCGAGGTTTTGTATAACGTTTCGATGAATCGATCGCACTGCGGCCGTGGTGCGGGCCGTCGCCAACGGATTGCGTGGGCAACTGGAGATTGGCACCACCGGCCCATGCTGTATCGCGAACTGCCGGGCATCGTGCGGCGCTTTCAGACGGCCACGCCTGGAGTCGAGGTGATGCTGCGCGAACTCTCCACTGCACAACAGATCGACGAACTGCTGCGCGGCCAGCTCGATGCCGGCTTCATCAACGCCGCTACCGTGCCTCCGCAGCTCGAACACATGCCGCTGGCGATCGATTACTTCGTCTGTTGTTTGCCGACTACCCACCCCATGGCCTCAAGCCGGTCGGTACGCTTGGCGCAACTGGCCGATGAGCCGTTCGTGATGTTTGCGCGCGAGGTGGCGCCTGCCAATCACGACAACGTCCTGGCGGTGTTCAGCTAGCACCGCACTGGCTGGTTTTCTGGAAGCGGCACGTGCCGAGGTAGCACTGCGTGTCAAGACGATGGCTACTTGATATGCACACGCTGGCCGCGCAGCCTAAACATAACGCGGGCTCATACACCGACCATTAGCAATTGATTGTGCTCTTGCGCCACACGATGCCAGCACACGGACGGAGCCACTTCCCGGCAGTGAGCCTTGCGTCAAGGATGGGAAGACGATGTGTCAAATCAAAACGCCCAATCCGACTTGGACAGCCTCAGCCACGGACCGAGTTTCTGCTTCAGGCATGCCCCTGCTAATGAAAATTCCGTCCTCTGCTCGTCACCTCGGCCAGGCGCCCGAGCAGCGGCGTCAGATCCAGCAGTCGCGCGGCGATCACGTTGCCCACGTCGCCCTCGCGCTGCCAGCGCCCCTGCACGGCCAGCAGCTTGGCGTGCAGCAGCGCCGTGCGCTGGCGTTCGCGCAGCCGCCGGTACACGATCACCTGCACCACGCCGGTCTCATCTTCCAGTGAAACGAAGATCACGCCCTTGGCGGTCTGTGGCTGCTGGCGCAGCGTGACGATGCCGCAGCAGCGCACCGGGCTGCCATCGCTCAGGTCCCGCAGTTCCTGCGCGCTGTGCAGGCGCCGCTGGCGCAGCAGGGGCCGCAGGAGGGCCAGCGGGTGGCGCCGCAGCGTGAGGCCCGTGCTCGCGTAGTCGAAGACGATCTCCTCGCCCTCGGGCGCAGCGGGCAGTTCGAGAAACGCCTCGCGGACCGGCGCATCGCGCAGCAGCCGGGGCGTGGCCTTGACCGCCGACGCGGCCCAGACCTGCTGGCGCCGATGGCCGCACACGCTGGCGAGCGCATCGGCGCCGGCCAGGCGCCGCATGTCCTGCTCATCGAGCCGCGCGCGCCGCGCCAGATCCTCGGCGTCCGCAAAGGGCCCTTGCCCCCGCGCCGCCACAATG
>JAIOIA010000044.1:0-17421 GCA_019912745.1 Comamonas sp.
TGGGGGCGCGGCAGGCTCTGGCGCAGGCCCAGGACGACGCCGAGCGGCAACTGGCAGTCCTGATGCTGCGTTATGAGGAACGTCTGGCGGCCTATCAGAGCGTGGATTTCGATGACCTGATCGGCCTGCCCATGCGCCTGCTGCGTGAACATCCCGAGGTGCGCGAGAAATGGCAGCGCCAGCTCGGCCACGTCCTCATCGACGAATACCAGGACACCAACGCCACGCAGTACGAACTGCTCAAACTGCTCGTTGGCGACAGCGGCCGCTTCACCGCCGTGGGTGACGATGATCAGAGCATCTATGGCTGGCGCGGCGCGACGCTGGACAACCTCAAGCAACTGCCTCGGGACTTCCCCCGACTCAAGGTCGTCAAGCTCGAGCAGAACTACCGCTCCACCTCGGCCATCCTGCGCGCAGCCAATCACGTGATCACGCCCAATCCCAAGCTCTTTCCCAAGACTTTGTTCAGCGAACTGGGGGAAGGCGAGCCAGTGCGCGTGCAGTCCTGCGACCACGAGGAGCACGAGGCCGAGCGCGCCGTCGCGCGCATCCAGAGCCTGCGCGCGGCGAGCAACCCGCCACCCGCGTGGAAGGACTTCGCCATCCTCTACCGCGCCAACCATCAGGCCAGGCCGCTGGAGAAGGCGCTGCGCAAGGCGGCAATTCCCTACAAGGTCTCGGGCGGCACGAGTTTCTTCGACCGCGCCGAGATCCGCGACCTGTGCGCCTGGTTTCGTCTCTGGGCCAATCCGGACGATGACCCTGCCTTTCTGCGCGCCATCACCACGCCCCGGCGCGGCATCGGCCACACCACGCTGGCGCGGCTCGGCGAATTCGCCAGCCTGCGCAAGAGCAGCCTGTTCGAGAGCCTGTTCAGTCCCACGCTCGCCGCCGCGCTGCCGCGCAAGGCCATCGATGGTCTCGCGGAATTCGGCCGCTGCATCAACGAGCAGGAATACCGTGCGCGCCACACGCTCGGCGCCGAAGCCGCGCGCGCCTTCCTGACGGATTGGTTGCAGGAGATCGCCTACGAACGTCATCTGATCGACGCGGAAGACAGCGACAAGGTGGCCGCCGCGCGCTGGAGCAACGTGCTCGAATTCTGCGACTGGATGGCGCAGCGCGCGGGCGGCCAGATCGCCGATGCGGCGGGCACCACCGCGAGCACCGAGTCGCGCAGCCTGCTGGACGTGGCGCGCAACATCGCGCTGCTCTCCACGCTCTCGGAGCGCGAGCAGGATCAAGACGTGGTCACGCTCTCCACGCTGCACGCGGCCAAGGGCCTGGAATGGCCGCACGTGATGCTCGCGGGCGTGACCGAAGGCATGCTGCCGTTCAAGCTCGACGACAGCAGCGCCGAAGACCAGCGCCAGAGCCGCCTGGAGGAAGAACGCCGCCTGATGTATGTGGGCATCACGCGTGCCCGCCGCACCCTGGCGGTGAGCTGGACCAAGAAGCGCAAGAAGGGCCGCGACATGGTCATTTGCCAGCCCAGCCGTTTCATTGCCGAAATGCAGCTCGATGCGGCCACGAGCCGCGAAGACCCGCGCGAAAAACTGCGCCAGCTGCGCGCTGAATTTGCGCTCAAGGCACAGCTCCCCACGACCTGACCATCGATCCCGCGCCCATGCATCATGCCCTGACGTCCCTCTTCCTCGCCTGCTCGGCGGCCGCGTTCGCCTCGCCCGGGCTGGCTGCGGATACGCCGCAAAGCCCATGGCAGCGCTGCACCGCCATCGCCGCCAGCGCCGAGCGACTGGCCTGTTTCGACCAATGGGCACTCGATCGGCAGGCAGACGCCGCGGCCGCCGCGGATCGCCTAAGCGACGCCCGGGGCGACGCGCCTCGCACCACAGCGGTCACGCCCAGCCTGCCCGACCTGCCCGCGCCACCCGGTGACGGCTGCCGCAATGGCCCCTACACCACGCTCTCGCGCTTCTGGGAGCTGGAGGCGGGCAGCGACTGCGGCACGCTGCAATTTCGCGGCTACCGGCCCCTGAGCGTTTCCGTCGTCACCGCCAACACCGTCAACCAGCAGCCCACCTCGGACAATCCGCTGAACAACGCCGGCGGCCTCACCCCGTACAAGCGCACCGAGATGCGCCTGCAGCTCTCGGTGCGCACCAAGCTGGCGAGGAATTTGCTCACCACCGGCGAGGGGACGGCGCGCGATTCGCTCTGGTTCGGCTACACCCAGCAGTCATACTGGCAGCTCTTCTCGCCCGCCATCTCGCGTCCGTTTCGCAACACCGACCACGAACCCGAGCTGGTCTACATCCATCCGACCACGGCCGATCTGCCCTGGGGCTGGCGCTGGCGCTACAGCGGCATCGGCCTCGTGCACCAATCCAACGGACAGAGCCTGCCGCTGTCGCGCAGCTGGAACCGCATCTACCTGATGACCGGACTGGAACGCGGCAACGACTGGCTCGTCACCGCCCGCATCTGGCAGCGCCTGCACGAGAGCGCGGCCAACGACGACAACCCGCACATCAGCGACTACATCGGCCGCGCCGAGATGACGCTGGGCTGGAACGCATCCTCCGACGACACGCTGGCTCTCACGCTTCGACACACGCTGCGCGCCCATGCCCGCGGTTCGCTGCGCCTGGAGTGGCTGCACCGGCTGGGTGACAGATCCAACCTGCGCCTGCACACCGCCCTGTTTTCCGGCTACGGCGACAGCCTGATCGACTACAACCGCCGGCGCACAGTGCTGAGCGTCGGCCTGAGCCTGCTGGACTTCTGAACCGTTTTGCAACAGTGCTCGCCGTGCGGCTCGGTATGATTGCTCCTTCGCGTTTGTTGCGTCCGATTTTCCTGGGAAGTCCATAGTCATGACCTTTCATTCCGCTCCTGTCTTGCGCACCGTGCTCGCTGCGACGCTGCTGGTCTCGGGCCTGAGCGCCTGCGTGCCGCTCGTCGTCGGCACGGGCGCTGCGGTGGGTGCCATGGTCGCCACCGACCCGCGCACCACGGGCACGCAGGTGGAGGATGAAGGCATCGAGCTGCGCGCCGCAAGCCGCATCACGGAGGCGTTCGGCGAACGGGTGCACGTGAATGTCACGAGCTACAACCGCCAGGCGCTGATCACCGGCGAAGTGCCCACCGCCGAGGACAGCCAGCGTGTGCAGAAGATCGTGCAGGGTGTGCAAAACGTGAAATCGGTCGTGAATGCGCTGGGCGTCATGCCCAACTCCACGATGTCCGAACGCTCCAATGACAGCTACATCACCGGCAAGGTGCGCGCCAAGCTCGTGGACTACAACGATCTCGTGGCCACCAACGCCTTCAAGGTCGTGACCGAGCGCGGCGAGGTGTTCCTGATGGGGCGCGTCACGCCGTACCAGTCCAGCCAGCTGACCGATGCCGCTCGCAGCATCGATGGCGTGCGCAAGGTGGTGCGCGTGTTCGAGATCATCCCGGGCGGAGCGCCGGCCCCCTCGCCCAGCGCACCTGCTGCCGCCGCGCATCAATAAGCGCGCGCTCAAGCCTTCGGGTTTCGCGTCAACCGGGCGATCAGGCTGGAGGTGTCCCAGCGGTTGCCGCCCTCACGCTGCACTTCGGCGTAGAACTGATCCACGAGCGCCGTCACCGGCAGCAGCGCGCCATTGCGCTTGGCTTCGTCGAGCACCAGGCCCAGGTCCTTGCGCATCCAGTCCACGGCAAAGCCGAAATCGAACTTACCCTCGACCATGGTGCGGCCGCGGTTGTCCATCTGCCAACTCTGCGCCGCGCCCTTGCCGATCACATCGAGCACCAGCGGCATGTCCAGGCCCGCCCGCGCGCCGAACGCGATCGCCTCCGCCAGGCCCTGCACCATGCCCGCGATGCAGGTCTGATTGACCATCTTCGCAAGCTGCCCGGCGCCGCTGGCGCCGATGCGCGTGCATGCGCGCGCGTACGCCATGGCCACGGGCTGGATCACGTCGAACGCTGCCGGGTCCCCCCCGCACATCACCGTGAGCACGCCCTTTTGCGCGCCCGCCTGCCCACCCGAAACCGGAGCATCGACGAACTGCAGGCCCGATGCAAGAGCTCTGGCGTGCAGCTCCCGCGCCACCTGGGCCGAGGCCGTCGTGTGATCGACAAAAATGGCACCCGGCTTCATGCCCTCGAAGGCGCCGTCACTGCCCAGCACCACCGAGCGCAGATCGTCGTCGTTGCCGACACAGCAGAACACCAGGTCCGCGCCCTGCGCCGCCTCACGCGGCGTCGCCGCACGTTTGGCGGCTCCATCGCCCGCGAATTCATCGCACCATGCTTGCGATTTTGAAGCCGTCCGGTTGTACACCGTGACCGCATGGCCCGACCGCAGCAGATGCGCCGCCATCGGATAGCCCATCACGCCCAGGCCCAGAAACGCCACCTTGCGCGGCGCCACCTGCGTGTAGCTGCGCGCCTCGATACCACTGGCCATCACCAACTGCCTTTCACACAATCGCAAACTGTTCCGTCCCCGCGGCCAGATCGCCCGACTTGGCACGCTGGCTCGAGAGCTTGATCTGCAGACGCAGATCGTTGAGCGAATCGGCATTGCGCAGCGCATCCTCGTAGCTGATGAGGTTGGCCTCGAAGAGGTCGAACAACGCCTGATCGAAGGTCTGCATACCCATGTTGCGGCTCTTCTTCATCACGTCCTTGATCTCGGCCACCTCGCCCTTGAAGATGAAGTCGGCGATCAGCGGTGAATTGAGCATGATCTCGACCGCCGCGATGCGCCCTTTGCCGTCCTGCTTGGGCACGAGCCGCTGCGAGATCAGCGCCCTGAGGTTGAGCGACAGATCCATGAGCAGCTGCGCGCGCCGCTCCTCGGGGAAGAAATTGATGATGCGATCGAGCGCCTGATTGGCGCTGTTGGCGTGCAGCGTCGCGAGGCACAGGTGGCCGGTTTCGGCGAACACGACGGCATGCTCCATGGTCTCGCGATCGCGGATCTCACCCATCAGGATCACGTCGGGCGCCTGGCGCAGCGTGTTCTTGAGCGCCGCCCCCCAGCTGTCCGTATCCAGCCCGACCTCGCGCTGCGTCACCACGCAGTTCTTGTGCGCATGCACGAACTCGATCGGGTCTTCCACCGTGACGATGTGACCGTAGGAATTTTCGTTGCGCCAGTCCACCATGGCCGCCAGTGACGTCGATTTGCCCGAGCCCGTCGCGCCCACCATGATGCACAGGCCGCGCTTGGTCATCACCACTTCCTTGAGCACCTGCGGCAGCCCCAGGTCGTCGATCGTCGGCAGAGTCAGTGGAATCGTGCGCAGCACCATGCCCACGTTGCCCTGCTGAATGAAGGCGTTGACGCGAAAGCGCCCTATGCCCACCGGGGAAATCGCGAAGTTGCACTCCTTGGTGCGCTCGAAGTCGGCCACCTGCTTGTCGCTCATGATCGAGCGCGCCAGCGTGAGCGTGTGCATGGCCGTGAGCGGCTGCGGCGACACCTTGGTCATCTTGCCGTCCACCTTGATCGCCGGTGGGAAATCCGCCGTGATGAACAAGTCGCTGCCACCGCGACTGACCATCAGCTTGAGCAGATCATTGATGAATTTGCTGGCCTGATCGCGTTCCATCGTGGCTCCTCCGTAAGCTGCGTGCCTGCCTCATGTACGCCATCAATTCTGATGGTCGCTCAAACGCGCACTGACCACGCGCAAGCGCTGGGAGAGCTTGCGCGCCAGCAAGGCCACCAGGCTGGCGGCCAGTTGCGGGTCCTTGGTCATCATTTCATCCATAGCCTCGGCATTCAAGGCCGCCAGTTCGCAATCCGTCAACGTGGTGCACGAGGAAAAGCGAATGCCGCTGTCGAGCAGCGACATCTCGCCCAGGATATCGCCAGGGCGCGTCTCGGCCAGCCGCAGCTGCTCGCCCCAGGGTTGCAGGCGGTCAACCGCGATCGTGCCATTGAGCAGCACCACCATGAAGTTGCCGTACTCCCCCTGGCGGATGACGTCGCGGTTGGGCGGCACCGACGCAAATTGAAAGAAGCGCTCCATGCGCTCGACCGCATCCTGGTCGAGATGCGACATGTATTTGTCCTTGGACCACAGCGCTTCCAGCAGCTTGCCGCCGCGGCTCTTGGGCAGGCGCTTGGCGCCAATCTCGGTGGCCCGTGCCTCCCAGGGAATCAGGAGCGCGTCGTCCACCCCCTGCCCCACGAAGGCCGTCGTGAAAAATGCCGATTCCGGAGCTTCTTCCGGAGATCTGCCGTACTTCGCCTTGAGCAGGCCGAGTATGCCTTTCATGGCAACCACTCCCTTTGTCATGACCCCCGCGGGGGATAAGCCGGCGGCGCGCGTGCGCACCACCCCATCACATCACCCGGGAAAATTTTCCGGTATCTTGGCCTTGCTGCGCGCCTCGGCCGGGCTGATCACGTTGCGCCGCACGAGATCCGTGAGGTTCTGATCGAGCGTCTGCATCCCCATGCTGTTGCCCGTCTGGATGGTGGAATACATCTGCGCCACCTTGGCCTCGCGAATCAGGTTGCGAATCGCGCTCGTGCCCAGCATGATCTCGTGGGCGGCCACGCGCCCCGACCCGTCCTTGAGCTTGCACAGCGTCTGCGAGATCACCGCCTGCAGCGACTCGGAGAGCATGGCCCGAACCATGTCCTTTTCCTCCGCCGGGAAGACGTCGATGATGCGGTCTATGGTCTTGGCGGCCGACGAGGTGTGCAGGGTGCCGAAGACCAGGTGGCCGGTCTCGGCCGCCGTCATCGCCAGGCGAATGGTTTCGAGATCGCGCATTTCGCCCACCAGGATCGCGTCCGGGTCCTCGCGCAGGGCCGAGCGCAGGGCGGCGGCGAACGACAGGGTCATCGGCCCCACCTCGCGCTGATTCACCAGGCATTTGCGCGATTCGTGCACGAACTCGATCGGGTCCTCGATCGTGAGGACGTGCCCGTACTCGGTTTCGTTCAGGTGATTGACCATCGCCGCGAGCGTGGTGGACTTGCCCGAGCCCGTCGGCCCCGTCACCAGCACCAGACCGCGCGGCTTGAGCGCCAGATCGGCAAAAATCTTGGGGGCATTGAGCTGTTCGAGCGTGAGAATCTTGCTCGGAATGGTGCGGAACACCGCCGCCGCGCCGCGATTCTGGTTGAACGCATTGACCCGAAAACGCGCCAGGCCCTCGATCTCGAAGGAAAAGTCCACTTCGAGGAATTCTTCGTAGATCTTGCGCTGTGCATCGCTCATGATGTCGTACACCATGGCATGGACGGTCTTGTGATCGAGCGCATCGACATTGATGCGACGCACGTCGCCGTGCACGCGGATCATGGGCGGCAGTCCCGCCGACAGGTGCAGGTCCGACGCATTGTTTTTCACACTGAAGGCCAGAAGCTGGGTGATGTCCACGTGTGTCCCTCTTGGAATGAGTTTGCAGTACGCTCTGGCAAGCATTATGACGACGATCAGCGACAACCTACAAGCCGTGCAGGCCCGCATTGCACGCGCCTGCGCCGCCTGCGCACGCCAGCCTGACGAGGTGAGTCTGCTCGCGGTTTCCAAGACCTTCGGCACCGAAGCCATCCTGGAGGCCGCAGGCGCGGGTCAGCGAGCCTTCGGCGAGAACTACATCCAGGAGGCCGTCGAAAAGATCGCCGCCCTCACTCGACCAGACGCACCGTCCCTGCAATGGCACTGCATCGGCCCCATCCAGAGCAACAAGACCCAGCTCGTGGCCCGCTACTTCGACTGGGCGCAGACGATAGACCGGCCCAAGATCGCCCAGCGCCTGAATGACCAGCGCCCCCCGGATCTGGCTCCGCTGAACGTCTGCATTCAGGTGAACGCGGACGGCGGCGCAACCAAGTCCGGAGCCTCGCCCGAGGACGCCGTGGAACTGGCCCTCTCCGTGGCGAAACTGCCACGACTGCGCCTGCGCGGCGTGATGAGCATTCCCGATCCGCTGCCGGACTTCGATGCGCAATGCGCCGCCCACCGGCGCGTGCGAGAGGTGTTCGACGTCATCGCCGCACGTTTGCCTGCAGGTCGCGACGAATTCGATACGCTCTCGCTCGGCATGACCGCCGACCTCGAGGCGGCGATCCGCGCAGGCAGCACCATGGTGCGCGTGGGCAGCGGCATCTTTGGCGCACGCCACTATGCGGCCCGGCAGACATAGCCCCGATGCATTCGCCCGCGCGATGAAAATGCTAAGCTGAATCGCCCTCGGTGGCGCGTGCCCGGCAGGCCGCGCCACCGTCATTCAAGGAGATTGAAGATGCCAGGACTCTTGCCCGATGTAGACCCGGAAGGCCTGCTCGAATTTTCCGTGGTCTACACCGACCGCTCGCTCAACCACATGTCGCAGCGCTTCGTGCGCGTGATGCAGGACATCCTCGCCACGCTCAAGGAGGTCTATCACGCGCGCACGGCCGTCGTGCTGCCGGGCAGCGGCACCTTCGGCATGGAAGCCGTGGCGCGCCAGTTCGCCAACCGCGAGAAGGTGCTGATCGTGCGCAACGGCTGGTTCAGCTACCGCTGGACCCAGATCTTCGAGGAAGGCGGTCTGGGCGGCGGCGCCGTTGTCTGCAAGGCACGCCGCCAAGGCGCGGGTAGCCAGGCGCCGTGGGCACCCCGCCCTGCCGAAGAAGTCATCGAGGCGATCCGCAAGGAAAAGCCCAAGGTTGTTTTCGCGCCGCACGTAGAGACGGCAAGCGGCATCATGCTCAGCGACGACTACATCCGCGCGGTGAGCGGCGCCGCGCACGAAGTGGGCGCGCTCTTCGTGCTCGACTGCGTGGCCTCGGGCGCGATGTGGGTCGACATGCAGGCCACGGGCGTGGATATCCTGATCTCCGCGCCGCAAAAAGGCTGGAGCAGCTCGCCCTGCTGCGCCATGGTGATGCTCTCCGAGCGCGCACGCACCGCCATCGAGTCCACGAAGAGCTCCAGCTTCTCGTGCGACCTGAAAAAATGGATGCAGATCGCGGAAGGCTATGAACAAGGCCAGCACGCCTACCACACCACCATGCCCACCGACCCGCTCGTACACCTGCGCGACGCCATGCAGGAGGCGCGCGCGCGCGGCTTCGAGAAAGTGCGCGAGCAGCAGATCGAACTCGGCGCCAAGGTGCGCGCCCTGCTCGAGCGCCGGGGCTTTCCCAGCGTGGCTGCCGAGGGCTGGAAGGCCCCGGGCGTCGTCGTGAGCTACACCACCGACCCCGACATCAAGAGCGGGAAAAAATTCCTGCAGGTGGGCCTGCAGACCGCTTCGGGCGTACCGCTGCAATGCGATGAGGGCGCGGATTTCTCCACATTCCGCCTGGGCCTGTTCGGCCTGGACAAATGGGGCAACGTGGATCGCAGCGTGGCGCAACTGTCCAAGGCGCTGGATGCGATCGGCGTGCCAGGCTGAACCGCAACCGTGCGGGGCGGCTCCTTGCAAGGTCCACCCTGCTGACTCAGGCCGGGCGCGTCTCGCACCAGGACTTCGACGCATTGACGACGCGAACCACGATCAGCATCACCGGCACCTCGACCGTGGCCAGCGCCACGCCCGATTCCAGGCCAAAGATGCCGATCGCCGCAGCGGTGGCCAGTTCGAAGAAGTTGGATGCCCCGATCAGCGCGCAGGGGCAGGCAACGTCGTGCTTCTCGCCCAGGACCCGATTGAGGTCGCAGGCCAGCGCCGAGTTGAAGAACACCTGGATCAGAATCGGCACCGCCAGAATCGCGATCACCAGGGGCTGCTGCAGGATCGCTCTGCCCTGAAACGCGATGGTCGGCCGGCAGTCAGCCCACGAACACCTGGCGGATGAACAGCCGCCCGTGTCCGGAGCCACTGGCATACGCAAAATGGCCCGAAATTCCGCACGGTTTGCGGGATCCACAATCGGCATAGGGGGCAGCCATCATAGGCTGCACCCCTGCCACACCACCCGGCATGCGGATCCGCACCGGGCGGTTCGAGAGCTTGGGGTCATGAGAGTCTGGGAAGACCCAGCCGATCGAAGTGCGCGATGGTCATGACGCTGTTGAGCAGCTTGGCACTATTGCGCCACCAGCGCCGGCCATTGACCGACACTTGTCTTGCAACATCGTGCGTTGCCCCCAGTGAGCGTAGTTCGCGGTAGATCGTTGCCCCGCGCTTCCAATGCCTGAGCTGCAAAGCGCGCAGCCGGTGACGCAGCCATTCGTCCAGCTCGCGCCAGACGCCCGGTGTTTGCGCCATCCTGAAGTACGCCTTCAAACCCAGCAGGTAGGGCCCGAGTTTTTGCCACGATCGGTCGCCCTCACGCAGTTGCACTTCGCTTCGTTCGTTGTGACCAACTTACGGCGAGACTTGCACCCGCAGGAGTGCGCCCATGCTGGGCTCACAACGAAAACGCCCAACCGAGAACAGTTGGGCGTCAATTGGCAGTGGCTGGGACCCAATCCCAAAAGATTGTTTAACCAGCATGAGGTCAGCCTCTTGAAAAATTGGTAGCGAACCGAGGGGACAATCTGGGAAAGCCCCTCGGAAAGCTATTTTAGAGACTGTTTTTTTGGTGTACATACAGCACCAGAAAAACGATTGGATGCATAGTGCGTGCATAGCTATCCAACGCAGTGTATCTACGAAGACCCGTCCAAGAACCTGTTCCTAATGCCGCTGTCGCGGCTGGTACTGCGCCACCGGGCCGGACCTGACATTGAGCCCATCGACATCGGGCAGCCCAGGTCGGCAAACACATTGCCCGAGCCTTTTTCGACGGGAATGCCGGCGATCCCTAGGGCGCATTCCGGAGGAACATCCGCACACGTGATTTGGCTCATCTTCACAAATTACAAATCAGAAGCTGTAAAACATATTTACCGCTTATAATGCGTAAATTCTGAATACAGACTGGGATTTGTATGCCTGGATTCACAGTACGCACGGCAGATCAGTTGCCCGCCCTGCTGCAAGCCTTCCGCAAGGAGACCGGGCTCACGCAGAGCGATGTGGCCTTGCGCCTGGGCGTGACCCAGCAGACCTATTCGGCGCTGGAGCGCAACGCCGAGAACATCGGTGCGGCGCGGTTGCTGAAGCTATTGGGCATCTTCGGCGTCGAGATGGTGCTCGACAAGCCACCCCCCCGCTCGGCAACGGCGCCAGGCAAGACCGCCACCGACAAGCCAAGCTGGTGAGCCATGGGACGCCGCTCGCACAAGCGCTCCCTGGGTCTCTGGATGAACGGCGCCTTCGTCGGCACCTGGAGCCTGGCCCCGAACGCTCCCGACACGCTGCAGTACGACCCCGCATGGACCCGGTCGGAACAAGGCCGCGCGCTGTCCCTTTCCCTGCCCTTCACTCCAGGCAACGCGTCCCATCGCGGCGACAAGGTCCGCGCCTACTTCGAGAACCTGCTGCCCGATAGCAAGGACATCCGCGAGCGGATTGCCCGCCGCTACCGGACCGGCACCACTGATGCCTTCGACCTGCTGGCCGAGATCGGCCGCGACTGCGTGGGTGCGCTGGAAATCCTGCCCGATGGCCAAGCCTCGGCGGGACTCGCTTCCCTGCAGGCCGAGCCCCTGAGCGAAGCGCAGATCGCCGAGGTCTTGCGCGGCACCACGACCCCAAACACCCTGGGCCTGGCGGCCAGCGACGACGATTTCCGGATCTCCATCGCGGGCGCTCAAGAAAAGACCGCGCTGCTCCATCAAGGCGGGCGGTGGTGCCTACCCCGGGGGAGCACGCCCACCACGCACATCCTCAAGCTGCCCCTGGGGCTGATCGGCGGCATGAAGATCGATATGCGCGACTCCGTCGAGAACGAGTGGCTGTGCGCGCTGATCCTGCGGGAGTTCGGCCTGCCCGTGGCAGCGTGTGAACCGATGCAGTTCGAGGACATGAAGGCCCTGGTGGTCGAGCGCTTCGACCGGGCCTGGTGGGCCAGTCCTGCGGGCGACCGCCGCCTCGTCCGCCTCCCGCAGGAGGACCTGTGCCAGGCCACCGGCACGCCTCCCGATATGAAGTACGAAGCCGATGGCGGCCCGGGCATGGATCGCATTCTGGACGTGCTCGAAGGCTCAATGGCGCGGGAGCAGGACCGCCGCACCTTCTTCCAGGCGCAGGTGCTGTTCTGGATGCTGTGCGTCACGGACGGACATGCCAAGAACTTCAGCCTGCACCAAAGGCCGGGTGGGCGCTACCAGCTCACGCCGCTGTACGACGTGCTGTCGGCCTATCCGGTGCTGGGCGAGGGACCGGGGAAGATTTCACCGTCCAAGGCCAGGATGGCCATGGCGGTGCGCGCGAAGAACGCGCACCGGGAGATGCGGGACATCCTGCGCCGGCACTGGATCGCACTTGGCACGCGCCACGGTATCGTGACCGATGACGGTCGGCAGGTGCAGTTCATCCTGGACGATCTGATCGCGCGAGCGCCTGGGGTGGTGGACGCGGTACGGGCAAAGCTGCCGGTGAACTTTCCCGAGCCGATAGCCGACAGCATCCTGGGTGGCTTGCAAGACGCCGCAAAAAAGCTCACGGGTCAGGAGTGAAACTTGCTGAATTGCGGTGTGTTCAGCGGTTTTGCTGAAATGGATGCCGAATCGGCACCTCGTTATCAGCGCAGCATCTCGTCTGTGACGTGTCCATGGTCGAAGGGTACGGCCCCATTCCGAGCTTGACTGTCTTGACGTCCTTTTCGTAGCGGTAGATCCAGGCCTTCCCGCTGCTGCGCACGCGCAGGAACAGGTTGTCGCCATCGTTGAGGAAGAACTCCTTCGGCCCAGGCTTGGCCGCCTTGATTTGCGTCTCGCTCAGCGAGTCCCATCTCGTACCCCCGTACCCCCGAAGAGTGTTTTTCATGGGATCACTCTAGGGGACGGTGCAGGGTACGGGCAAACGCAGGATGTATCGGTACAACTTGGGACGTTGCGAGCGAGATTTCGTAGCCAAGTCCTTGATCTACAAGCAAAAACGCCTAGTCAAGAGGGACTAGGCGTAGAAGGAATGGTGGCCTGGGGCGGAATCGAACCACCGACACAAGGATTTTCAGTCCTCTGCTCTACCGACTGAGCTACCGGGCCAGAGCGCGTGATTATAGGGGGAATTTGGCCGACCCACGACAGGGCCGCGCTTTCAGCCGTTGCGCTTGTTGCGCCCAAGATCGACACCGAGCTGGCGCAGCTTGCGATACAGGTGGGTGCGCTCCAAGCCCGTCTTTTCCGCCACGCGGGTCATGGAGCCGCCTTCGCGCGCCAGATGAAATTCGAAGTAGGCCTTTTCAAATCCGTCGCGCGCTTCGCGCAAGGGCCGATCGAGGTCAAAGCCCTGGTGCGGCAGGGGCCCTGGATCGGGCTCTGGTTCGGGGAGCTCGCCGACAGCGAGCGCGCCCGGCGCAAACATGTTCACGCCCGGTGCGGCAACGCCGCCACGCCCATTGCCCCTGGACTTGGCCGAACCCGGCGCCGTGCGCGTCAGGCCCTGTTCCACGGCCTTGAGGAGCTTCTGCAGCGTGATGGGTTTTTCAAGAAAGGAGTACGCCCCGATGCGCGTGGCCTCGACGGCCGTCTCGATCGTGGCATGCCCGCTCATCATGATCACGGGCATGGTGAGCTGACCGCAGGTGGCCCACTCCTTGAGCAGCGAAACACCATCGGTATCGGGCATCCAGATGTCCAGCAGCACCAGGTCATAGACGCTCGTCTCGCGGGCGGAACGCGCTTGGCTGGCGTTCTCCGCGAGATCAACGCTATGGCCTTCGTCGTTGAGGATTTCCGACAGCAGGTCGCGTATCCCCAACTCGTCATCGACCACCAGAATATTTGCCATGTCTTTGAATGCACCCTCTCGATTCACCGCGGCGGTCTTGTCATGCCGCCGCCTGCGGCGCCACCTCGAATGATAGCGAGACTTGCGCGCCCAGAATTTCGCCATCGCGGACACGGTTGGAGATGTCCACCCGCGCGCCGTGCTCCTGCGCGATTTTCTTCACAACGGCCAGCCCCAGTCCCGTCCCATGCGGCTTGGTGGTGACATAGGGCTCGAAGGCACGGCGCAGGATGTGCTCGGGAAAGCCGGTGCCGCCGTCGCTCACCGTCAGACGCACCCGTTGCGTGCCTTCGTTCCAGCTGGTGCGCAGCACCACCGGCTCACGACGATGCTCGGCGCACGCCTCGGCCTGCAAGGTGGCGTCCTGGGCGTTTTGCAGCAGGTTGTGCACCACCTGGCGCAACTGCTGCGCATCACCGGCCACCGGCGGGCATCGCGGGTCGAGGTCGGCGCGCACGGGCACCGCCGCGGTTTCTTCACCGTACAAATGCAGCACGTCGCTCACCAGGGCGTTCAGATCGAGCGGATGCAGGTTGGCCGCGGGCAGACGGGCATAGTCGCGGAATTCGTTGACCAGGCGCTTCATCGCATCCACCTGCTCGACGATGGTTTTCACGGACTTGGTGAGCACGGTCTGCTCCGCGGGCGCGAGCTTGCCGTCGAGCTTGAGCGCCAGGCGTTCGGCGGAGAGCTGAATCGGCGTGAGCGGGTTCTTGATTTCATGCGCCAGGCGGCGCGCCACCTCTCCCCAGGCCTGGGCCCGCTGGGCCGAGACAATTTCAGAGATGTCGTCGAACACCAGCAGACGCGCGTTGTCGGGCAGCTCGGCGCCGCGCGCCACGAGGCTGATGCCCTGCGACGCCATGCCTGCCACTGCGCTTCCGCCGCCATGCAGCTCGAAGGCATGTTGCCAGTGATCCAGGCCGTGGCGGTCGACGCCGCCCAGGAATTGCTCGAACTGCTGCTGCACTGCGTGAGCGAAATCGGCCAGCTCCGGAACCTCGGCCAGCGGCTTGCCCTGCCACGCCGCAAGAGGCACCCGAAGGATGCGTGTGGCGCCCGGGTTGCAAGTGCGGATGCAGCCTTCGGGGTCGAGCACGATCACGCCTGCGGTGAGGTTGTCCATGATGGTCTGCAGACGCGCGCGCGCGCTGTCCAGCGCCTGCATGCTGTGGTTGGCCTGCGCGCGCGCGTCGGCCAGTTGCTGCGTCATGAGCGCAAAGGCGCGCGTGAGCTGGCCGAGTTCGTCATGGCTTTCCAGCGCTGCCTTGGGCGTGAGGTTGCCTGCAGCCACCTCGCGCACACCATCGGCCAGCACCAGCAGCGGGCGTGCAAGCTGGTTGCCCAGGATCACTGCCAGCAGCACCGCGCCGAAAACCGCGAGGAACAGGCTGAGCGTGAGCGTGCCGATGTACATGCGCCGCAATCCGACGCGCGCGAGCGACCGCTCCTGGTATTCGCGATTGGCCTGCTGCACGGCCACGGCGTTGCTCACCAGTGCCGGGGGCAGCTCCGTCACCGTCTCCAGGTAGCGTGATTCTTCCAGCAGCCCCACGCGCGGATTGACCACGGGGACAAGCACGCGCACGCGCGCATGCAGGGTCGCATGCGCATCGGTGGCATCCTCCAGCCCCTCGATCTGCCAGGCGCCGCGCTGCTGGCGCGCCTGCTGCAGCATCTGCGCGCTCGGGCGCGTGGGGTTGAGCTTGAGCAAGGACTGGCCTGCGCTGGCCAGTGGCTGGCCCGCCGCGCTCCAGAGCACGAGGTCGCTGGCACCGAGCTGGTCGCGCATGCGTTCGAGCACCAGACCGGCCCCGGCATCGGGCACCTGACTGAGCTGGCTGCTGGCGCTGCGCGTGTTGGCGGCCATGTCGCTCGCCAGCGTTTCAAGCGTAACGCGAGCCAGGTTGACCCCCGCGTTGAGCGCCCCTTCCACCTCCACGTCAAACCAGGTTTCGATCGAACGCGAGACGAACTGGTAGGAGACCACGTAGATCAACAGGCCGGGCACCACACCCACCAGGGCAAAGATGGCCGCGAGCTTGAGCAAAAGGCGGCTGCCGAAGCGCCCCTTGCGCAGGCGCACGAGCAGGCGCACGCCGCCCCAGACCAGCACGGCAAGCAGAATGGCCGCGACCAGCACGTTGACCCCTACCAGCCAACTGAAATTGCGCTCGTAGAGCGCGCGGTTGTTCGTCGCCAGCGTGAGCAGGAACAACAGCACGACCGCGATCGCCGACATGATGCCGGCGCCCATCCCCACGGCCCAGCGCACGCTGCGCGAGCGGCTGGCCGCGCGCCGCGCCGAACCTGCGGGACGGATGGATTCCTGCGTCATGGCTCTTGCGGCGGCACCTCGGGCAGCGGCTGCGCGGTCTCGGGCACGGCGGCCGCGCCCTCCAGCTGCAGGTTCCAGTTGACCCCGCCGACCGCGCCCCATTGCAGCGGACGCGGCAGCTGGGACGTGTCGAGCCGGTAGTTCAGGCGCAGGGTGTAGGGCGTGTCCTCGTCCAGCTCGGACGCCTGCGCGACGCGCCAGCGCGAAATGCGCCCCATGGCCGCGAGCGCCTCCTGCAGCGTGTCGTAATTCTGTGCCAGCGCGATCCCCATGCCGGTGGGCGCGATGGGCTCGGACGCCTGGGCCACGCGCCAGCGGCGTGTCAGGGGCTGGTAGCTCAGGCGCACGTAGCGCATGGCATTGACCAGCACCTTGTCGCTCCAGTACCAGCGGTGGCGCAGGATCTGCGCCTGTGCCACGAAGTGCATGGCGATGCCGTTGAGCAAGGCGTTTTCCACCGACAGCGGCAGCTGCACCGGCACCACGGCCGACAGGAAGACGCCCTGCGCGCTGCGCTCCACCCGCAGCTGCAGCGGGGCGCGCCCGGCCTCCTGGGACTGCGCCACGGGCAGCAGCAGCCCCAGAAGCGCGAGGGCGGTCAGCCACACCCGCAGCGCGCGGCACAGGCGGCGCGGCAGACCCCCGTCAGGCCACCGACTTGCGCAGCAGTGCATAAAAGAATCCATCGTGCTCACGATCCGCATTGTCCCGGACAGCGGCGCTCGCGTCCTCCTGCGTGGGCAACATATGGCCCACAGAGGGCATCAGGCGCGCGTCGGTGTGGCGCGCAAGAAACGCGGCGATCTGCTCGTCGCCCTCGGCACGAAACACCGAGCAGGTGCTGTACAGCAACCACCCGCCCGCGCGCACGCACGGCCACAGCGCCTCGAGCAGGCGCGCCTGCTGCGTGGCGAGCTGCGCGATATCGCTTTCGCGGCGCAGCCAGCGCACATCGGGGTGACGGCGCACGATGCCCGAGGCCGTGCACGGCGCATCGAGCAGGATGGCATCGAAGGCTTCGCCGCCCGCCGCCTGCCACCACGTGCCCACGGCGCCCGCGTCGGCCACCAGCACCTGCGCCGCAAGATCGAGCCGCCGCAGGTTTTCGTCGATACGGCGCGCACGCTGGGCATCAACCTCCAGCGCGGTCACGCTCCAGGGCGCGCCACGCGCCTTGATCCAGTCGGCCAGGTGGGCCGTCTTGCCCCCCGGGGCCGCACAGGCGTCGAGCACACGCACGGGGCGCTGCGGATCGAGCCCATCGAGCAGCAGGGGCGCCGCGCGTTGAGCGGCCGCGTCCTGAACCGATACCCAGCCCGCATCAAACC
>JAIOIA010000045.1:0-1583 GCA_019912745.1 Comamonas sp.
TCTAGCCCGAAGATTTCTTCAGCAAACCTGCTGAAGCGATTTTTGGGTGCGCAGGCTGCCCCGGCGATGAAGCAGTAGGGATCAGCGGTGTGTGGAGCAATTTTTCAGTGCCGCAGACGCAATTCCCCCTACCCCCGTTGCGTTATAACGTGCCGGGGACAGCACTTTTTCAGCGTTACGGAGCCATGGCGCGGGCGGCGTGCGCGTAGACATGGCGCAGCGGATGATGCGAGGCCAGCAGGATGCGAACGCGCCGGGTATTGCGCACGATGGCCGCACCGATTTTCAGTAGACGTACCCGGATCGTCGCGGCGCTGGCACGCTCCAGTTCAGTGCCTCGTAGCGCCGTCTCGCGCAGGCGCTGCATGAGCGTATAGGCCAGGGCAGCCAGCAGCAGTCGGAACTGGTTGGCGGCGAAGCGATGGCAGCTGGCTCGTGTGCCGAACAGATCGAGCTGCGCCTCCTTGATGCGGTTCTCGGCTTCGCCCCGAGCGCAGTACAGCTGCTCGTACAGCTGCATGGCATCGCCGTCCCGGATATTGGTGACCACGAAGCGCGGGTTCACGCCCTGGGCGCCGTATTCCAGGCGGGTCAGCACCCGCCGGGGGCGGTTCCACGAGCCGGCCGCGTAGGAGAACTCACTGACCAGGCGCTGCTTGCGCCCGGTGCGCTCGTAGTCGCGCCTGAGGACTTCCTCAGCCTGCGCAACGCGCGCCTGAAGGCGCTTGTTGCGAGCCAAGCCGATGATGTATTGCACATCACTGCGTTCACACCAGCGTATCAATCGCTGACGGCAGAATCCCGAGTCCCCGCGAATGATGATCCTGACTTTTGGCCATGCCTGGCGCAGCCGGTTCACCAGCAGGCGCAGCACCGCCGCCGCATGCCTGGCCCCGTCAATACGACTGGGCCGCAGCAGGCAGGCCAGCATCGACTGGCCGCAGAACACGTACAGCGGTAGATAACAGTGGTGGTCGTAGTAAGCGTGGAACTGCTTGTGCTCCTGCTCGCCGTGCAGCGGGATATCCGAGGCATCCGCGTCCAGAATCAGTTCCTTGGGGGCCGTGGCGAAGCTGGCGATGAAGTGTTCAACCAGCACCCCATGCAGTGCCCACGCATCGGCGCGGGTCGCACCCGTTTCCAGACGACTGAGCGTGGGCGAGCTGGCCAGGGGACGATCCCGCCCGATCGCCGTTTGCATCAGAGAATCGGCGCGCAGGGTATCGTGATCGTTCAGGTCTTCGTAGCCGCAACACAGGCCGTACAGGCGCTGGGCCAGCAAATCGCGCAGGCGGTGGTGGATGCGACCAGCGGCTCGGCGCTCGGTCAGCGCCTTGGCCGCCATGCGCGACAGGCCGGTACGCGCATCAATTCTTCGCAGCAGCATCAGCCCGCCGTCGGAACTGAGATCGCCACCCTGGAAATTCGCTTGCAAATGGCGCCGTCCAAGCCGCCCAAAGTCCAGTTGTTCGGTGGTACGATCTGGTATCGGCACATCTTTCCCCAAAATCTTGTTCGCACCTTGATTTTATGCGGGTTTCAGGGATGTGCCGATTCCTTTTGGTGAAAAATCCAGGCTAGGG
>JAIOIA010000046.1:0-7094 GCA_019912745.1 Comamonas sp.
GGCGCCACTTCTTTCGCTTTGATTTGAATCGCTGGTTGCGCTTGTCTGGCTTGCGTCAGCACGTAGTTGGCATAGGCGTGCCAGTTCGTCTCGCCCGCCGCCACGCAGTGGTACAGGCCGCCGTCCGCCGGGTGCTGGCGCAGGTGGCGGATGGCGTGGGCGGTGACGTCGGCGAGCAGATCGGCGCCGGTGGGTGCGCCCCACTGGTCGTCGATGACGGTGAGACGTTCGCGCTCCTGCGCGAGGCGCAGCATGGTTTTGGCGAAGTTGCCGCCGCGCGCGGCGTAGACCCAGCTGGTGCGCAGGATCAGGTGCCGGCAGCCCGACGCCTGAATGAGCTGCTCGCCCTCGCGCTTGGTGCGGCCGTAGACCGACAGCGGCGCGGGCGTGTCGGTTTCAAGCCAGGGCCGCTCGCCGCTGCCGTCGAACACGTAGTCGGTGCTGTAGTGCACGAGCAGCGCGCCGATGCGCGCGGCCTCCTCGGCGAGGTGCCCCGGGGTGGTGGCGTTGAGCACGCGCGCGCACTCGGGCTCGGCCTCGGCCTTGTCCACGGCGGTGTGCGCGGCGGCATTGACGATGACGTCGGGGCGCAGCTCACGCACGGTCCGGGCCACGCCCTCGGGATGGGAGAAGTCGCCGCAGTGGTCGGCGCTGTCGAAATCGAGCGCGGTGACGCTGCCGAGGATGGCCAGGCTGCGCTGCAGCTCCCAGCCGACCTGGCCCCCCTTGCCGAAGAGCAGGATGTTCATGCCGTTGCGTACTGCTGGGCCACCCACTCGCGGTAGGCGCCGGACTGCACCTGCGCCACCCACTCGGGGTGATCGAGATACCACTGCACGGTCTTGCGGATGCCGGTGTCGAAGGTCTCGGCCGGTCGCCAGCCGAGTTCGCGCTCGATCTTGCCCGCGTCGATCGCGTAGCGCCGGTCGTGTCCGGGGCGGTCCTTGACGTGGGTGATCTGGCTGGCGTAGGGCCGGCCGTCGGCGCGCGGGCGCAGTTCGCCCAGCAGCGCGCAGATGCCCTGCACGATGCGCAGGTTGGTCATCTCGTTGTGGCCGCCGATGTTGTAGGTTTCACCCGGCCTGCCCGCTTCGAGCACGCGGCGGATGGCACCGCAGTGGTCGCCCACGTAGAGCCAGTCGCGCACCTGCTGGCCGTCGCCGTAGATCGGGAGATCCTTGCCCGCGAGGGCGTTGACGATGACCAGCGGAATGAGCTTTTCGGGGAACTGCAGCGGGCCGTAGTTGTTGCTGCAGTTGGTGGTGAGCACCGGCAGGCCGTAGGTGTGGTGCCAGGCGCGCACCAGGTGGTCGCTGGCGGCCTTGCTGGCCGAATACGGGCTGTTGGGCAGGGTGTTGTGCTGCTCGGTGAAGGCCGGGTCGGTGGGCGAGAGCGTGCCGTAGACCTCGTCGGTGGAGACGTGCAGGAAGCGGAACGCTTCCTTTTCAGGAGCTGATAGCGCTTGCCAGTATTGCCTTGCAGCCTCCAAAAGCCTGAAAGTGCCGACGACGTTGGTCTGGATGAAGTCCTCGGGGCCGTGGATGGAGCGGTCCACGTGGCTCTCGGCGGCGAGGTGCACGATGGCGCGGGGCCGATGCCCGGCCAGCAGCCGGTCGAGCAGTGCGCGGTCGGCGATGTCGCCGTGCACGAAGACGTGGCGCGCGTCGCCCTGCAGGCGGTCCAGGTTGTGCAGATTGCCCGCGTAGGTGAGCTTGTCGAGAGTGACGACGCCTTCGCCCGTCTGCGCGAGCCAGTCGAGGACGAAGTTGGCGCCGATGAAACCGGCGCCGCCGGTGACGAGGATCATGGGGCAGGCATGGAGGCTGGGGAAACGGCGATTATCGTCGCGCGTGCCCTTGTGGGAGCGGCTTCAGCCGCGAAGGAGTCGGACCATTCGATTCGCGGCTGAAGCCGCTCCTGCAACCCCAATGATCCGGATCAGGGCGCGGCAAAGCGCCGCGCGGCAATTTCCAGCAGGCCGTCGAAGATGAGGTTTTCCACCAGTTCGAACGGCCGCGTCATGCTGGGCATCATCTTCCAGCCCGCGCCGCCGGTCATGAGGCAGGCGGGCTCCTGCCCGGTGCGTGCCTTCAGGTGCTGCCAGATGCGCTCCACCGCGCCCGCGATGGCGTAGGTGCCGCCGCTCGTGAGCGCGTCGCTGGTGTTGGTGGGGAATTCGCGCACCTCGCCCGTGGGCACGCTCAGGCCGGCCGTGCCCGCTTCCAGCGCGCGCAGCATGATGCCGTGACCGGGCAGGATCAGGCCGCCGAGAAAACGCCCTTGCGTGTCGATCGCCTCCACCGTGACGGCCGTGCCCACCATGACGAGCACGATGGGCCGCGCCGGGCCCTGCGCGAGCACGTGGTGGCGCGCGCCTATCATGGCCACCCAGCGGTCGGCCCCCAGGCGCGCCGGATGGTCGTAGCCGTTGATGACGCCGGCCTCGTCCGCGCCCGGCACCACCCATTGGGCCGAGACGTCCCAGGCGTCCATCTGCTCTTCGACGATGCGCTTGATCGCATCGGCCGCGACGACGCAGCCCAGCACATGCGCGGGCTGAGGCAACTGGGCCCAGGCACCCTCGCCGAGACGGTGCACATGGTCGAGGAACTCGACACCATGGGCCAACGTGGCCGCGCCCGGCCGCGCGGCATCGAACAGCGCCCATTTCAGGCGCGTGTTGCCCACGTCGATCGCGAGGAAGCTCATGGGGGGCGATTATGAAGAAAAACCACGCCCGACCGAATGGGCGCACGCCAAATGTCAATCATCGTCTCGGCGGCGGCGATGGACGACGGCAGACCGCCCCTGACGGTTATATTGAAGCGTTCCAACCACGACGGGAGAAGCACCATGGGTTTGTTCAGTTTCATCAAGGAAGCGGGTGAGAAGCTGTTCGGCACCGCGCACGCCGCCGCAGCCGCCGCACCCTCGCAGGCCGATCTCGACGCCAGGGCCGGTCAGGCCATCGAGGCCTACATCGCCACGCAGAACCTGGGCGTGAGCGACGTGCGCGTGGCGTTTGCCGGCCCCGAGGGCAAGGTCACCGTGACCGGCACCGCGCCCACGCAGGCCGCCAAGGAGAAGGTGACGCTGTGCTGCGGCAACGTGGCGGGCGTGACCGGCGTGGACAACCAGATGTCGGTCACCAACCCCGAACCCGAGGCGCAGTACCACGACGTGGTGCGCGGCGACACGCTTTCCGCGATCGCCAAGAAGTTCTACGGCGACGCCAACAAGTACCCGGTGATCTTCGAGGCCAACAAGCCCATGCTGACGCACCCGGACAAGATCTATCCGGGGCAGAAGCTGCGCATTCCGCCGCTGGCGAAATAAGGGGGATTCGCGGCTGAAGCCGCTCCCACACACACCAGACAGGCGACGATGTTCCTTTTGTGGGAGCGGCTTCAGCCGCGAACGCCCGGCTCCCAGACAGGCGCCACCTGCTCGCGCAGCTCGCGGCGCAGCAGGGCGTGGTCGGACACCACGCTCTCGACGAGGGCCCAGAAGTGCGGGCCGTGGTTCATTTCGCGCAAATGCGCGAGTTCATGGACGACGACGTAGTCGATCAATTCACCGCGATAGTGCATCAGGCGCCAGTTCAAACGGATGGCGCCGCTGGCCGAGGCGCTGCCCCAGCGCGTGGCGGCGCTGGTGAGCATGAGCCGCGTGGGCTGCACGGCCAGAAGCGGTGCGTAGTGGGCGACGCGGACCGCGAAATGCAGGCGCGCCTCGCGCTGCATCCACGCCTGCACGCGGGCGCGAACGGTCTCGAAGGGGGCCTCGGCGGGCAGGCCCACCTCCAGAACGCTGCCCGCGATGCGCGGCGCACGATGCGCATCGCCCAGGCGCAGGGTCAGCGCCTGCCCCAGCCAGGGCAGCACGCCGCCCGTGGCCCAGACGATGCGCGCCGCGCTCTGGCGCGCCTCGCGCTCGCGCACGTCGGCGAGCTTGCGCACGATCCAGTGCTGCTTGTCCCGCAGGGCGGTTTCGATCACGGCCAGCGTCGCCCAGCCGGGGGCGCGCACGCGCAGCCCCTCAGGCCCGATGGTGAAGCCGATGGAGCGTCGGCGCGCGCGTTCCAGCCGGTAGGCGACGAGGCCGCCCGCGAGCAGCGCCTGGCGCTCACTCACGCGTAGGCCTCGGGGTCCAGGCGCCGCATCTCGGCCTCGATCCACGCCTGCACCTCGTGCGTCAGCTCGTCGGCCTTGCGCCCGGTGCTGGCGATCGGCGCGCCGATGGAGACCTCGACGACACCCGGGCGCTTGACGAAGCCGCTCTTGGGCCAGACGCGCCCCGAGGTGACGGCCACCGGTACCACGGGAACGCCGGCCTCGATCGCCAGGCGCGCGCCGCTCACCATGTACTTGCCGGTGCTGCCGCGCGGCGTGCGCGTGCCCTCGGGGAACATCACCACCCACATGCCCTGCCCCAGCAGGCGCCGCCCCTGCTTGATGACGCGCACGAAGGCGCGCGTGGGGTGGCCGCGGTCGATGTGGATCATGTCCATGCACGCCATGGACCAGCCGAAGAAGGGGATGTAGAGCAGCTCCTTCTTGAACACATAGGCCACGCGTCGGGGCATGATGGCGGGCATGAGGAAGGTTTCATACGCCGACTGGTGCTTGACGAGCAGCACCACGCCCTGCTTCGGATCGGTGGGCAGGTTTTCCAGGCCGACGACGCGCCGGCGGATGCCCAGCAGCGGGCGAGCGACGTCGGCCGCCAGCGCCAGCCAGGCGCGCGCGGGCACGTAGCTGGCGCGCGCGCCGCCGCCCAGCAGCCGCACGAGGATGACGGCGAGCGTGTACGGGATCACCGTGACGGCGAGCACCAGCATGTAGAAGACGGAGCGGAGCAACGCCATCGTGTGCTTCAACATGTGCGTCAGGCGGCGAGGCGCGAGAGATCGGCCACGCGGTTCATCGCATCGTGCAGGGTCTTGAGCAGGCCCAGGCGGTTGGCGCGCAGGGCGGCCTCCTCGGCGTTGACCATGACGTGCTCGAAGAAGGCATCGACCGGTGCGCGCAGCGCCGCGAGCGTCTTCAGGCTCGCGGTGTACTCGCCGCGCTCGAACTGCGCGTCGGCTTCAGGCGCGAGGCGCAGCAGTGCCGCATGCAGGTCTTTTTCGGCCGCCTCGTGCAGCAACTGCGCCGCGACGTGCGCCTGAACGTCACCCGCCTTCTTGAGGATATTGGTCACGCGCTTGTTGGCGCTGGCGAGCGCCGGGGCCTCGGGCAGCGCGGCGAAGGCGCGCACCGCGTCCAGGCGCGGCGCGACCTGCGCCAGATGCTGTGGATGCAGCGCCAGCACGGCGTCGACTTCCTGCGCGCTGTAACCCTGCTCGCGCAGGCTGCCCGCCAGGCGCTCGTAGATGAAGCTGGAGAGCTCGGCCGTGGGGTTGGTTATCTTGGCTCCAAACGCAGGCAAGGTATGCGCAAGCAGCTCTTGCAATGAGAGCGGCAAATCCTTTTCGACCAGCATGCGGATCACGCCCAGCGCATGACGGCGCAGCGCGAACGGGTCGCGGTCGCCGGTGGGCGGGTTGCCGGTGCCGAACATGCCGACCAGGGTTTCGAGCTTGTCGGCGAGCGCCACGACGACGCCGACGGTCTCGCGCGGCAGCGCATCACCCGCGAAGCGCGGCTTGTAGTGGTCCTCGATGGCGTGCGCCACTTCATCGGGCAATCCGTCGTTGACCGCGTAGTAGGCGCCCATGACGCCCTGCAGCTCGGGGAACTCGCCCACCATGTCGGTCACGAGGTCGGTCTTGGCGAGCAGCGCGGCGTTGTCGATGCAGGTGAGCAGCCACTCCTCGGCGATCTCGCCCTCGCTCGTCTGCAGGAGCGCGTTGGCATGCGTCAGGTGCGCGAAGAGCTGGCTGCCGATGGCCCTGGCGATGGCGCGCACGCGCTCGACGCGCTCGCCCTGGGTGCCGAGCTGGTTGTGGTAGACCACCTTGGCCAGTTGCGGCACGCGGCTGGCAAGCGTCTTCTTGCGGTCCTGGTCGAAGAAGAACTTGGCGTCCGCCAGGCGCGGGCGCACCACGCGCTCGTTGCCCGAAATCACCGCGCTCGCGTCCTCGGGGCGGATGTTGCTCACGACGAGGAAGCGGTGGGTGAGCCTGCCCGCCGCGTCCAGCAGCGGAAAGTACTTCTGGTTGGCCTTCATCGTGAGGATCAGGCACTCCTGCGGCACCGCGAGGTATTCCCGATCGAACTGGCACACGAGCACGTTCGGGCGCTCGACCAGCGCCGTCACCTCGTCGAGCAGCGCCTCGTCCTCGATGGCCCGCGCGCCGCCACCCACCTGCGCCGCAGCGGCGACGATCTGGCGTTGGACTTCAGCGCGGCGCTCGGCGAAGCGGGCGATCACCGCGCCCTGCTCGCGCAGCACGTCGGCGTACTGGTCGGCGTGCGCGATCTCGATCGGGTCGCGCGCCGCCTCGAAGCGGTGGCCGTGCGTGGCGCGCCCGGCCGTCAGGCCCAGCGCCTGCACCGGCACCACCTGCGCGCCGTGCAGCGCGACCAGCCCGTGCGCCGGGCGCACGAAGTGCACGCTGCTCCAGCCATCGGCGAGTTGATAGCGCATGACCTTGGGGATGGGCAGCCGGGCAATCGCCTCGTCGAGTGCCTTCTGCACGCCTTCGGCCAGCACCGCACCACGCACCGTGCTGTGCAAATGCAGCACGGGCGCCTTGCCATCATCGACGCGTTCGAGCCCAGGGACCACGGACGCATCCGCGCCCAGCGCCGCGAGCTTCTTGAGCAGCGCGGGCGTGGGCTGGCCGTCGGGCGTGAGGCCCACGCTCACGGGCATGAGCTTGTGCGACACCGCCCTGTCCTCGGCCTGCGCGCGCACCGCCGTGACGTGCACCGCCAGCCGCCGCGGCGTGGCGTAGGCCGTGGGGCGCGAGCCCTCGGTCGTCAGGCCCTGCCCGACGAGCTGCTGGTGCAGCACCTCGGCAAAGGCCTCGCCCAGATGGCGCAGCGCCTTGGGGGGCAGTTCTTCGACAAAGAGTTCGACGAGCAGGGAATCGGTTGTCATATCCATTCATCACCTTGGCTCCCTCCCCCACTGGGGGAGGGTCGGGG
>JAIOIA010000047.1:0-6559 GCA_019912745.1 Comamonas sp.
TGGGTCACTCAGAACACCCTCAGGTGTCCGCCATCAAAATGGAATGCTGTCCGCCATCACCGTGGAACGGTGTCCGCCATGACGGTGGAACTCTGTCCGCCATCAGCGTGGAATCGTGTCCGCCATCGCGTGGAATACGCAGCCAGAACCGCTGTACTACCGGAGGTGCCTGCTGTGATGCGCTTCCATTTCGCACCTCGCCCCTTGCCAGTCGATTCGATCAACCCCTCTGATTTCATCGCTCGCAGCACTAGTCGAACCATGTCCCGGCTCACGCCCGGGCAGGCTTCTTCAATCTCGGAAATCGAGAACGGCAGGGTGCGCCCCAGAACTTCCGTCCGCACTCGGTCGCCTTTGCTGCCACGTCCCCGTTCGATGGTGCCGACACGCTCCTCGAACTCACGGTAGGCCCGTAGTAAGGCACCCCAGAAGTAGTCGAGCCAGGGCTTTACGTCGTGCTGCCCCTGGTGCCAGCCCTGCGAGCTGGCTTCCAGCGTCTCGTAATAACCTTCCTTGGTTTCCTCGAAGATGCGTTCCAAACTGATGTAGCGACCCACGGCATAGTCGAAGTGGTAGAGCAGCAGCAGGGTCAGCAAACGGGACATGCGACCGTTGCCGTCCGGGAAGGGGTGGATGCACAGGAAGTCGAGCATCGCCAGCGGCACCAGTACGAGGGGGTCGGCCAGGTGCTGATCCAGCGCGGTGGCGTAGCGCCCGGCCAGATCGGTCATAGCCATGGGTGTGAGGTGCGCAGCGACCGGCTGGAAGCGTAGACGTGACGTGCCGTCCGGGTTACGTTCGATGATGTCGTTATTGGTAGCCTTCCAGCGCCCACCCGCCTGCGGCATATAGCGGTACAGCAAGGTGTGGAGTTGCAGCACTACGCCCTCGCTGAAGGGCATGTGCGCGGCCGATTCGTGGATCAGCGCCAGGGCGTCACGGTAGCCGGCGATCTCCTGTTCGGAGCGGCTCTTTGGTGATGCGTTGCGGATGACCAGAGACTTCAGGCGCGAAGGCGCTACGACAACACCTTCCAGTCGGTTGGACGACTCGGTGGACTCCACCACCGCGATCTGGCGTAGACCCTTGAGGGCTTCGGGCGACTGTGCGGCGTAGAGTTGCTGCTTACCTTGGTACTCGCCCAGTGTGCGCAATGTGGCGGCCTGAGTGCCATCGAAGCGAAGCGCAGCAAGGTACTCGGGTGTGAGCGAGTGCATGGAAATGTAAGCCTAGGCTGTGTAAATGGGGTAATCATAGCCTTTAAATGGGGCATTGTCTCCAGAAATACCTCATTAACAGTGTTTGACTACCCCATTTCCTGAACATTGGACACGTCGCGAGGGGCTGGCATGGCCGACCAAGAAGGAAATGAGCGACATGAGCCTCAAAAGGGGCAATCAATTCAAAATCACCCCATTTATTCCATTGTTTACCCCATTCCCAGCACCCAGCCTTGAGCAAAGGCAAATGGCAAGGGAACGGCACTCAAGGGACAACGGCCCTATCCAGAAAAGGAAAAGGCCGCCCACCCTTGCTCACTCGCTCTGTAACAACCGGCCAAATCGTCTCTATGCGGTGCCGCTGCCCTCCGCAGCACTCAGGTAGTCCGCCCAGTCCTGCAACAGCGTCCTTCTCTGATCCAGCAGCAGCGCCTTGTTGTAGGTCGCCCGAACCTTGTTGCTTTCCACGTGGGCCAGCTGCCGCTCGATTGCATCAGGCCGGTATCCGTTCTCATTGGCCCAGGTCGAAAAGGTTGTCCGCCAGCAATGCGGCGTCGTGCCCCGGCCCAGGTTCATGTCACGCATTGCGTAGGTGAGCCGGTTGGGCGTGGTGAAGCCCTTGCCGCTCCGGTGTGGGAACAGATAGCGGCCACCGCCCGTGATGCACTGCAAATCCTTCAGCACGGCAATGGCCTGCACCGACAACGGGCTGACATGGTCGCGCCGCGCTTTCATCTTCGCCGCAGGCCGACGCCACAGTGCATCCTCAAAGTCGAACTCGTCCCACTCGGCATCCGCCGCTTCCCCTGGACGGCAGGCGGTCAGCGCAATCAACCGCAGACACAACGAAGTTTCCGGATAGCCCCGGTAGCCGCGCAACTCCTGATAGAACCTCTGGATTTGCTCTCGCGTCATCGCCGCCTTGCTCTCGCTGAACGGCACGCGCAGCAGCCCGCGCAGGCTGGGGATCGGATTGGCCTCGACCAGACCCCGCACCACCGCAAACTCGAAGATCGCCGACAGATCGCCTTTGACATGGATGGCCGCCCAGGCCCCGTGAGACTTGCATTCCTCCAGTAACGGACGGATCTGCTTGACGCCAATGTCGCTCATCGGCATCCCGTCGAACTTGGGTGACAGGTACTTCCTGATGCGGGACTCTTTCGTCCGATAGGAACTCTGTGCGAAGACTGGCTTGATCTCGGCCAGGTACGCTTTCGCCACCTTGGCGAACGAGCTTTCACGGGCGCGCTTGCGTTCTTCCAGCGCTTCCAGATTGCGCTGCTTGACCTGCTTCCGCTCATGGGCAGGGTGGATGCCTTGCTTGACCAGGGCCCGCGCTTTCTCGCGAGCAGCACGCGCCTCTGCAAGGCTTACTTGGGGAAAACCGCCAATGGCAAAGAGGTTCTCCTTGCCTTGCAGGCGGTACTTCCACCGCCAGAGCTTGCCGCCGGCGGGCTTGACCAGCAGGAACAAGCCCCCGCCGTCTGAAAGTTTCCAATCTCGATCAGTCGATTTGGCCGACCTGACCTTGAGGTCGGTGAGTAGGTTTTCGGGCATCGTTGGACTCCACTGCGGGGAAAGTACCCCCACGGTTGAACACGAGTACCCCCAACGCTACCCCCGAATTCTTCAGACCTCGATGAACAATAGGAACGCTCAGCAGACCGTATTGTTTCTGCAACCCATTGATTTAAAAAGGGTCAATCCGTCCACCAAGCGCTACTGAACGCCACCGAGATCCAGCAAAATTCGTTAGACGTTGAACAAAAAGTTCATCACGTCCCCATCCTTGACCACGTAGTCCTTGCCTTCCGCGCGCATCTTCCCGGCGTCTTTCGCGCCCTGTTCACCCTTGTACTGGATGAAGTCGTCGAAGGCGATGGTCTGCGCGCGGATGAAGCCGCGCTCGAAGTCGCCATGGATCACGCCCGCGGCCTGTGGCGCCGTGTCGCCCGCGTGGATGGTCCAGGCGCGCACCTCCTTGACTCCGGCGGTGAAGTAGGTCTGTAGGCCCAGAAGGTCGTAGCCGGCGCGGATCAGGCGGTTCAGGCCCGGTTCGTGCAGCCCCATCTCTTCCAGGAACATCGCGCGGTCTTCGTCTTCCATCTCGGCCATTTCCGCCTCGATCTTGGCGCAGATGGCGACCACGGGGGCATGCTGCGCGGCGGCGTATTCCTGGAGTTTTTGCAGCAACGGGTTGTTGTCAAAGCCGTCTTCGGCTACGTTGCCGACGAACATCGCGGGCTTGGCGGTGATCAGGCAAAAGGGCTTGAGCAGTGGCGCATCTTCCTTGCTCACGGGCACGCTGCGCGCAGGCTTGCCCTCGTTGAGCGCGGCCTGCACCGGGGTGAGCAGGGCGACGAGCTTGGCGGCTTCCTTGTCGTTGCCGCTCTTGGCGGCCTTGCTGTAGCGGTTCAGGGCCTTTTCCACCGTGGCCAGGTCGGCCAGGCAGAGCTCGGTCTGGATCACCTCGATGTCGGCGATCGGATCGACCTTGCCCGCGACGTGCACCACGTTGGGGTCTTCAAAGCAGCGCACGACGTTGACGATGGCGTCGGTCTCGCGGATGTGCGCGAGAAACTGGTTGCCCAGGCCCTCGCCTTTACTGGCGCCAGCCACCAGGCCCGCGATGTCGACGAATTCGACGATGGCCGGGACGATGCGCTCGGGCTGGACGATTTCGGCCAGCTGTTTCAGACGTGGATCGGGCACTTCCACCACGCCGGTGTTGGGTTCGATGGTGCAGAAGGGGTAGTTCTCGGCGGCAATGCCAGCCTTGGTGAGGGCGTTGAAGAGGGTGGACTTGCCGACGTTGGGCAGCCCCACGATGCCGCATTTCAGGCTCATGGCAGGGTTCTTTCGGGATGGGGATACCGGAGATTCTAGGGAGGTCTGAAAACCCGTGGCGTCGCGCGCTTCCCTTTTGGGACTTGCAGACCCTCCCTGGGGCTTGCTTCCGTTCCCCCGTTTGCCGAACCATGTGCACGCCAATGCCGTGCGGTCGTGATTGTTGGCTGCTCTGGCACGCAAGGCGCATCCGTTGGTGCCCATTCAGGACCCTGTGGATGCACTCATGTCCGCGCGACCGCAGCCGTTTGCGCAGCATTCACAGATAGCCCAACGCGAACAGCGTGCGCAGCCTGGCCGTGCTCTCGGCCAAGCGCCGGCACTCGCGCGTCAAAGGCGGTCAACCGGTGACGCGAAAAGCGATCACCGGCAGGTCGTCCATGTGCAGCGTCTCTGCCTTTGCAGCGACAGGGCCCCGCTCAAACAACGCCCGGAGATCCCGTGCGTTGGCTTGTACTCCAAGCACGATGGCCTGCGCGAACGGCCCTTCTGCGAGGCGGAGATGTCCGTACACATAGGGAGCCATTTTCTCGAATCGGGGGTGGCATGCCGGCACGATGTTGTGGGATGCGTAGAGAAGAGTCGCGTTCCCACTGAGTTGCACACGCTCGACATCCCAGCTTGCGCAATGTTCGCAGCAGCCCGTTGGGGGGAATGTGTACGCGCCGCAAGAGCGACATCTCACCGCACGGAAACTGTTTTCCGCGAGACCTTCGTAGTACCAGCGAATCGCGCTGGTTTGCTCTTTGATGGCTTGCATGTTACATCCCCCCCAGGACGACCACGGTCCCGATCATGGCGTAGCCGTGGGTGTGAATGACGGAAATTTCGGGCGCCTTCGGAATCTGCCGCGCTCCGGCGTGGCCGCGCATCTGCAGCACCGCCTCATAGGTATCTGAACCGGCGCTGGCGGCCCAGGCATGTCCGAAAGCGTGGCGGCCTCCGTGGGTGGACATGGGCCGATCACCGTCAAAGCGCAAGCGTCCTTCGCGCGCCGCGGCGAGGCCCTGGCCATGCTCGAGGTAACCCACCGTCTCGGCCGTGCAGATTCCGCAAATATGCGAGCAGTCGTGCGTGTGCAGATAATCGATGTCGCCTGGACCGATGCCGGACATGCCGAAGGCGGCGTCGATCGCCCTGCGGTCGAATTCCCAATAAGTCGGGTCCTCTCCGTACCAGGGAAGGTCGCTGTAACTGACGCCGAAACCCTTGAACTCCACCGGCTGGGAATGGCCCTTTCTGGCCAGGTCCGCGCGTGTGATCACCATCGCCGAGGCGCCATCTGCGGTCGTGACCAAACTGAGCAAGCGTGACGGCCAGGCTACAAAGGGATTGTGCTTGTCCGACTGCCAGTACTCGAATGCATCGGCGTAGCCCTCCCGAGCCGCTCGTGCTTCGAGCGTCTCCTGAATATTCGCTTTCGGATTCAATGAACCATGTAGCCGCCGCGTACGACACAACTCGAACATGCTGCGGTCATAGTCTTCGATGGAGATGCCGTATTTGCGGCAATAACCGAGTGCAACGATGCCGTTGTACGTGGAAAAAATGTCGTAGCCTTGTGGAACGCCATAGGCCTGGTTGACGGCCATGTCGGTCCATAACCACGTATCCTGGTTCGACAGGGGCTCGCGCTCATACGGGCTGAAACCCTTGACCCTCGTGCGAGTCGTTTCCAATCCGTAGACGAGCACAGTGTCGTACGTCCCGGCGGCGATGGACATGGCCGCGAGCGACGCCCCCAGGTTGGTGCTGGAGCATTGCCCTTCAAAATGGACGCCAGCCCTGAACTGCGTTCCCGTCCATTTGGAGAGCTGCGAATATGTGCCAGGCAACTGCGAACTGTGCACCATCGCGTTCCCGGCGAACACGGCATCGATGTCGAGCCCCGTCACGCCAGCATCATCGAGTGCCTCCTTGACGGCGGAGGCGGTCAACTCCTGGACGCTCAGACCCTTGATCTCCGGTGTGTTGAGCAGGTCGCCGAAGCGTGAACACCCCACGCCTGTGATCGCGACTCGTTTCCCAAGTTTCGTGCTCATGATTCGCCCTTTCTGTCATGCGGCAGCGCGCCAAATCGCCGCCCCGTTGCTTGTGTTTGCGCTACCCGGTGCACGCGATTGAGCGCGCTCCGGAACTCTCCCGTATGGATGCGCGTCAATGAACACCGGGCGCTGCCCGCGCACTGACCGTCCCGGACGTGCGTCATCACCGCAGCTCGGGCGCGTTTTGGCGCCAGGTTTGCAGCCACTCACGCTGCTCCTTCGTGAGCACTGCATCGACGTTGGCGCGCATGTCGAGCGATGCTTCGAGTTGCTGCAGGCGCAGATCCGAAAGCGCCTTGTATGCCGACCGGATCGCATCACGATCGGGGGCCTCGCTCGCGAGCAGTTCGTGCAGTTTGCCCACGGCGGCGAAGATCTTGCCCGCGAGATTCCACTGCGTGTCGGCGGCGTTGGCGTGGATCTTCTCGATCTTGTCTCTCTGCT
>JAIOIA010000048.1:0-22739 GCA_019912745.1 Comamonas sp.
GTACGGCGGCGGTGGGGATATAGGCGTACCGCTGCGAACGGCTTTCGTGCGGGGCATCCGCGAAGATGGACGGGGCCACCCTGCGAATCTGGTCATCGGACAGCGGGTAATCGCTGCGCAGCGAGGGGGAACGGGAAGCGAAACGGGATGCGAGTTGCATGTCTTTCTCCTGAACAAAAAAGGCTGTTGAAGAAAACCGCACACCGGATTCCAAGATTCGGAGCCCAGCCTTTCGGCTGTTCGGTGCGGTCGGCACGAGGAACCCGGTTGGCCCTGTTGCCACCGTCTTTCCTGAGTTCATCGCCCGCGACGGTCAGGAGCGCGCGAACGGGTGCCGTCAAGGAGAAAAGCGCAGGGTTGGTGCGGCCCGCAGGCGCAGCCGAGGACACGGCCCTGCGCGCCTTGACGGCACCAGGGCGCGGGCTACAGTCGCGGTGAAGGTGATGGAGTCAGGGGAGACGGCTGGACATGGCAACGGCCATCCCTGTGTGCCGAACCGCACGGCAAGCGAAGCGCGCAGGCCCGAAGCTGGAAGCCGGGCCGGAGGCGTCAGCCGAGCGGAGCGAGGGAACGATGGAAGCCCGTCAGGGGCGAGACGCCGCAGGCGGCTCGATGCGCTACGCGCACGACAGCGCGACCGGCCATCTCCCAGGTGGCCGGGGACGCCCAGGTTTCAGCGAGGAATGCTCAACAGAGCCACGCCGAACCGACGCCCAAGGGGCTGCGGATCAGTGATTACAGATGCCGTCTGATCGAGCCAGCAGAGCCACCTTGAGTCCCTTTTCCTACAACCATTACCCGGGAGCACGGAGAGCACAGCGAGCACAGGGAGCAACGGGAGGACACGGAGTACCGAGAAATCAAAACAAAGCATTGATTTGAAAGAGATTTTCTGAAAATTCCGTGCGGAATCATGCAATCTTATCGAGTCAAATAGGGCTATACAACTTATTTGACTGCTACTTGATGCCAAGAAACTCAAGCCAATCTGCGTGATGTACAGCGTATTCAATCATTGAAGTTGCGTGGATTCGAGCGTCCAATCGGTCTATCGAAATTACTCGAAGGACTGACATGGCAACGCAGAAGCAATCGCGGAACCGGCGGCTCAACATGGCCGAGCGCGCCAAGCAGCAGATGGACATCCAGTTCCCCGGCCACCCGGACGCACTGCTCTGGCATCGCAAGCTGAACGATGGCTACTCAACGATCCCCCGCACACTGCCGCTGGCGATGCAGGCCATCGACGCTCGATCCAAGGGCCAGCCTGCGGGGCACACGCTGTTGTGCCTGTGGATTCGCGCGCCTGACCACCCTTTTCTCACAATTGAGGCCCCGGCCACCTTTGCCGCGGAAACGGGCTTCGATGGTGAGCGTGCGGTCGATACCTGGCGCCGTCGTATGCGCACGCTGCGCGATCTCGGGTTCATCGAGGCGAAGAAGGGGCCTACCGGTGACTTCCACTACGTATTGCTGCTCAACCCCAACGTAGGCATCGAAAAGCTATGGCGTGCGGACAAAGTACAGACGGTTCTCTATGGACGCTTCCGGGATCGCTTGATCGACATCGGCGCGCAGAGCGACATCACAGACTATGACGACTACCTGGAGGATCGCAAGAAGGCCGAAGCGAAGGTCGCGACGAAAGCTCCGAAGGCTGCCAAGCGCCCTGCCGCTTCTGCGGACGCATCGACCAAGACGGCCAGTGCCTCCGCAACGCCCAAGCCAAAGACTCGTTCAAGGGTGAAGGAGGAACGATGATGCCCCGGATCAAAGACCCTCCAGAAGAAAACAGCCTGCTCGGCCGATGGGCTCGATGGACGGCTGCACCGTACTGCGAATTCAAGGACGACCGCGCCCGATTGCTTGCCTTGGTTGCGCGAGATGTACGCAAGGTGGCCATCGTGATCGTGCTCGCAATCACGGGCGAGGCGGTGCCGTGGCATGGATGGGCAGCCCTTTTTCTAGGATGAGTCCGACGCGTCGCCCAATGCTGCTGGCCAGTTGATCCGGCACAGCCTTGTCGGCAGTATTCAGGAGCGCCAAGCCTGCGCGGCGGGGATAGCCCGGGCTTTCCCCTGGAGGACGCGCGTGCGTACTTCGGATATTCGTGAACAGGCAGTCCACTTCTACCTGACCATCTGCAAATCTGTCATGTGTAAGGGGGGGGAAGGCGTGATCCGACCGATCCGAACCGGAAACCGATCCTCCCAGCCTCTCATTTCATCGCAATCCAGAGATGGCGAATATCGATATGTGAGAGTCCCCTGGCCCTGGTGTGTTGCGAGCGATACATGGTGAGGCCGGCTTTTGCGGCAGCAGACTCATTGCGGATCAGGTCCTGCAACGACCAGCCTGCGTGCTCCGAGCCATCCAATTCAGTGATCCACGCATTCAAGCGGTCGAACCAGATCTGCGGTGTCTCAGCCTGGACGTAGGCAATGATGGCAGCACGGGAGTGCGCCGCCCCGTGATCCCCGGCCTTGAAACGCTGGATGCCACCCGTTGTCGCCTTGCGGTTTATCACGTACTCGCGCTCATCCCGATTCTTGTCCTTCGGCGTTGGCAACCGCTTGCACTCAATAGGAAGCATGGTATCGAACTGGGTACAGCGTCGACCATCGATCCATATCGTCGGCCCGCATGGCGAAGCGATCAAATCAATCTTGCGGCCCGTCTTCTGTTCATCGGGCTCCTCAATGCGGAACTGCAGCATGTCCCAGCCAGCAGAGTGACGGGCTACCGTGTTGAGATGGCCACACAACTGGGATGTGAGCGCCGTCTCTGCCGTCTTTTCCGGTCGATCGGGATGATCCCGCCAGCACGGCAGTTCGCCGGCGATGAAATCGATCAGCTCATCCAGCGATGCCGCAGACAGATGAACATCTTTCCCGAGAGAGCCAATCTGGACGTGGCGATCTGAAGAGTCTGCGAGCATAAGCGGGCGGTTAGAACCCTTGCACCCGAAGGTCGGCCAGCATCTCGTCCGCATCCCTCAGTGCCACGGAACGCATCCAGAAGCGCAGGCGGTCAGGCTTGAGCAGGAAGACAAAGTTTCCGTCGTAGATGCGCGCTATCCGCGTGATTTGCAGCGATTGCCCTTGGCGCTCCTGCAGCAACGACGCCAACCTGTCCTTCAACGCATCCGCACCTTGCCATTCCACCTTGCCAGCACCAAAAACAAACGGCTGGCAAATAACCCCTGGCCACGTTTGCGGCGCGAGCGCCTTTATCGACTTCTTCTTGTAAATGGCGTTGATCTGGCGCACGAAGACATCGTTGAAGGCCGACATACTGGACAGACCACTGTTCTTCATCACCTCGGAGTCTTCACCCAGTCGAATGAAGTCGCGGTAGTGGTCCACGATGTCGTCCACCAGAATCGATTCGTTGGGACTCAGGTCGAGGGTGCCTTCTGCAGGATACAGGATGGAGAACACATCGTCCGCCTGCAGCGCGGTAGCCTTCTGCACAAACAAGCGCGGACTCACCAATGCAAGGTGGGCTTGCAATGCACGCCGCGATGTCGACATCCATTTGTCGAGCTTGCGCAGGGCTGCAATGTCCTTCTGCTCCGCACAGAACCCTACGATCTGCTGACCATAGGTAAGGTACGAATCCGTCCACAAGCAATGTGGGAGGTCCATCTGCTCGCGAACAAGAAGCATGGGCGGTGTGTAGCGACCACTCGTATAGGCGGTCTTGAAGAGAGTGCCTTTGGCAGTCGTAATGCGCTGGCGGTCCAACCCATCCACAGTCAAGGCGTCCGATGGAACGTATTTCTTCCCAGAAATATGCTTCGCAGGCTCACGCTTGCCACTCAGTCCTTCGATGAATCCTTCGCCGTGGTTCCAATTCTTCTTCTTCGCGTATTCGCCCAGCGTCCGATAGTTCTTCAGGCGATCGACAAAGCCCAGCGTGCGGCCGCCACCAAACAGGTCGGCTCTCCACACTGCATCGTTTTCCAGCGCGAGTTCTCTCGGCAGCCAATGCAGGTCGTAATAGTCGATGTCGAATCCCTGCTCGGCATCCGAGCGTCCGCTGCGTCGGAACGTTGCGTGCAGGATCTGCCTGTCTTCCGGCGCCGTCCTGGCTTCGGCGACGATGACAACGACCTTCGTGTCGGCCTTGCCCCTCTGGAACAGCCCACGCACTGAAATGAAGTCCAGAATCTCACGCACATCCCATTTGCCGATGAAGCTCCGACGCAGGGCAATCGACTGTTGGTTGTAGAGGAAGTTGTATTGCTGCAGCATGCTCAGCACACCGCCCTCGGCAACCATCTCCATCGCTTCGTGCAGGAACAGGTAGGCAAGCTGCTTGTCGGGGAGGGTGCCATGCGTGGCGTTGTATCGCTCGTAGCTTCGCACAGCGCCAGGCGTCGTCAGTTTCGACGCAAACGGCGGATTGCCTACAACGACCCCTATCGGTGCCGTGATGACGCCTTGTTCCTTCGCCTCGAAGAAACAAGACCAGTGCAACGTCTCACCAGCCAGTGGTGGGAACAACTTGATGGTGGCTCGGATGGTCTCCGGTTCCAGCGCATCACAAAGAGCCAGGCACAAGCTGAAGGCGGCCAGTTCGATCGCACCCTCTTCGCGATCGATTCCGTGCACGTACTGAAGCAATCCCTTGAGGACAGCGACATCAGGCTTCTGCCATTGGTTGCGGCTGCGCCAGTGAAGCACCAACCGCTTGTAGGCTTCGACCAGGAACACACCCGAACCACACGATGGGTCCAGGATGATCTCCCCGCGCTCTTGCAGCCGGTCAAGCCGCTCCCAGTTCAGCGACTCCTCCAACATCAGGCGCACCAGGAATGGTGGCGTATAGACAGAACTATCGGCATCCTTGACGAACAGCTGATAGATGTGACTGATCAGTTCAACGGGAAGGTCCTTGAACGAATAGAGCTGCCACAACGTCAACTGACCGCCAACCTCCTCGCGCCCTTCGATAAGCCGGGAAAAGCGGATCAGTTGCTGGCTGCCTCTCAAGCGCTCGCGGTCAGCGTCACTGAAGGAGAATACGTGGCCGTTGAAGCGCCTCTCCAGATCCTCAAGCAGCGCCACGAGTGCTGGACCATTGGCCAGCACCTGGAAAAACTTTTCTGCACCTGGCAGGAAGCGCGCCAGATAACCATCCTTGAAGACCTCGCGCTGCTCCAAGTATGCGATCAGCAAGGACAGGATCAGCAGCTTGCGGCGCAAATGTCTTGGCAGGATGCCTTCGGTATTTAAGTCGTCGCTGATCTCCTTGACCGCCGTGATGAGACCCTTGTGCGCGGACTTGTTGGATGACAGCAATACCTTGCAGGCCGCCGTGTCATCCCATAGCGTGCCGTTGCGCAATTGCTCCGCACTCCACCATGGGTCGCTGGCAACCGTGGACGCCAATGCCAAAGTGCGGACTGGATTGCAGACCAGCTCTCCGGATGAAGACACGAAGTCAGGGCCGTGAGCGCACCTGAAGAGTTGCAGTTGACCAGGCAGCTTTCGGTAGATCAGGGGTACGCCACCCCAACTCCAGAGCTTCTTGTGAATCTCCGCAAACTCATGATCTCGCTCAGGACCGTCTGCGACAAACACGAAGGCCTGCGGCACCGAGCGTTTGCCATTGCGGCCCGCCTCGAAGAACACCGCCTGCGCGCCGTACTCGCGCGCCTTCTCCATCAGAACAACCTCTTCCGGCGGGCGACCGTCACGCCGGTAAGTTTTGACGAAGACAAGCCCCTCCACAGCGACGCCTCGCACGGCATCGCTCAATTGGTTCCACCAAGGCTGCTGGCCGCCCGTCAACATGCGACCATCATCCATACCCTCATGACTGCTGCAGAGATCATGCGGCCACCGTGATGCCAGCGGCATGCGCACGCCGCGCCGGCCGGACAACGATCTGCACTTGCTGGTCGAGCGACACCAGTGCCTGCATCAGCCGTTCAAGCGAAATGTTTTGCAGCTTGTAGCGCCGCACCTGGGACACCTTGGGCTGCGTCATGCCGGTGATGTGCGCAACTTCGGTTTGACTGAGGCTGCGCTTGTCAATCAGCTCATTGAGCTTGACTGCCAAGACGGCCTTTGCCGACAGTTCTTCCGCGTCGTCCAAACCGAGGTCGGCCAGCACGTTGTCGGTGCCTTGAGAATGGTCTTTGCGCGTCATCACGATCTCCCGCTCGCGCCGTAACGCGCAAGCACAGCCTTCCACCGCTTCTCAATCAACTCCACGTCCGGCTGCGGTGTGGCAATGCCGGACTTGGACTTCTTCTGAAACGCATGCAGTACATGCACCGCATCGCCAATGCGAACGGTGTAGACCGCCCGAAAGGTGTCGCCACGATGGTCTTCCACCAGCTCGTAAACGCCCGAACCTAACCCCTTCCAGGGTTTGGCCGAATCAGGCGTCTGACCCAACTGCACGACGAACAGCGCGACGCCCATGTCCTTCTGGACAGGAATGGGAAACTCCTTGAAATCCTTCTTCGAGGAACCTTCCCAGTACAAGAGCTTGCGTTTCTCAGTCATAGATTATATACGTTCAGATATATAGCGCAAGGATCTCTCATGTGACCGCCCCCACAACCTCTTGTGCGGCAGCGTTACAGTCCTCCGGACGCACTCGCTCCAGCATGGCAAGTGCCTCCAGCAACTGCTCCCGCGTCGGCGGCGCATAGGAAAGCGTCATTGAGTTGTTGGTCAATTCGCAGGAGACGGATTTCCCAGACACTGCCTGGGATTTGTGGCGCTCCTGGCCGGTATAGCTCATGCGGTTGACGCGGTGGCTTGTGCTAAAGCATTGCGTCGGACTCCCGTGATCGCCTGCCGCCGGTTCGCCACCAGCTCGGCCGCCTCGCGCACCGGCTTGTCCTCGGTGTGGACGTAGCGCATGAACATCGCCACGGTCTTGTGCGCCGTCAGCGCCATGCCGACCTTGACGGGGATGCCCGAGTTGGCAATGTCGGTCGCGGAGCGGTGGCGGATGCCGTGCGTGCCCACATGGGACACGTCGGCGCGCTTGAGGATGCGCGTCCAGCCGCCGTAATACTCGCCCGTGGTCATGTGCTGCCCCGGATGGTTCGGTGACGGGAACACATACGGGCATCCGTCTTGGCGGGGCGCGGTGGACAGCAGCCGATAGGCTTCCTCGCTCAATGGCTTGGACATACCGCCGGTCTTGCTGTCGGGCCAGACCACACGCCTGTTCTCCAGATCGACCCAATCCCATTGGAGCGTAACAATCTCGGAGCGGCGGCCTGCGAACTCAAATTGCAGCCGGATGGCCAGCGGCAGAACCGCATGATCCAGGCCCAGCCCATCGGTTTCCAGATAGTCGAGATACCGGAACAGCTTGCCCATTTCCTCGTCGCTAATGAGGTGGGTGGCCTTGCCGTTGGGGTACATCGGGACATGGCGGCACGGGTTGGTGCCGTCGGGCCGGTAGCCCCACACTTCGGCTAGGTTGAACATCTTGCGCATCACGCTGAACGTGCGGTTCGCATCGGCCGGCTTGTGGGCCATCTTCTTCATCATCGTCGCCACGTCCGGGCGCTTCACGTCCTGCACCTTCATGCGGCCCAGCATCGGGATGATGTTGTTGTCGATGCACTTCTGGTAGCCGACCTGCGTGCTGGGCTTGTTGCGCTGCCTGGAGTGATCCCCCATGAACTTCTTGCACAACTCCGCGACCGTAGGGGCCGATCGGGCCGCTGCCTTGTCTGCGGCCGGGTCGCCGCCCCGGCGCACCTGGGCCAGCCATTCCTGCGCCAGCGAGCGGGCCTGTTCGACGGTCAATTCCCCGTATAGGCCCAAGGCAGGCTTGCGGCGCTCCCCGGCGTTCGTCCGGTACTGGAGCATGAACACCTTGCGGCCCGCTGGTGTAATCTTGCACAAGAAGCCCGGCACCAGGGTATCCCTGAGTTCGACGGCCTGCGCCTGGGATTGCGCCGCATCAACTGCGGACTTTGTGAGCTTGATCTTTGCCATGATGACTCCTTGAAAGACCCGTTTTGCAGGGGCCACATGGGAGCCATGAGGACACAAGCCGGGTCAGGTTTCAGAAAGCACCGGCATATGATGAACGCGCCTAAGTTATTGATAAACCTGCTGTATCGGGCTTCGGCGTAGTCCAGCAAAGTTCGGTGCTGGAGTCATCCTGAAATGAAAAAGGCCCGCAAAGATCATACTTTGCGAGCCTTGGTGGATGCAGCGTTGCCGTGAGCGGCACGGGGCTCAGGCCGCCGTCTTGGCCGCTTTCTTGCTATGACGCTTGGCGTGCCTGGTGGCGGCCTTCTTGTGTGCCTTGGCGGTTTTCCTGGCCTTGGCCTGGGGCGCCGCGGCAGCGGGTGCGGGCGCGGCGGCCGGCGCCACTGCTGCAGCGGGTGCCACGGGCTCGGCTGGTGCCGGTTGGGCTTGTGCGAAGGCTCCAGCGGCGAAGAAGCCGGCGGTGAGGAGGGCGAGCAGTTGTTTCATGGTTGACATTTCCTGATTGCAAAATGCAGCGCGATACGCCGCGTTGCGCATCGCTCAACGGCCGCTCGGCCCGCGGGGTTGACGCTCGACACGTGTATTTTTATCACTAGAATTTGATGGACTCCGGCGCTTGGCGCAATGCAGTGCGTGCATGCCGTGCGGGGTCGTTTCGCCGTGAGGGGAGAACCAGACGCATGAGCACCTACCAGCATATCCGCGTGCCCGAGCAGGGGCAGAAGATCACCGTCAACGCCGACACGTCGCTGAATGTGCCGGACAGGCCCATCATTCCGTTTATCGAAGGGGACGGAACCGGCATGGACATCACGCCCGTCATGATCCAGGTGGTTGATGCCGCAGTGGCCAAGGCCTACGGCGGCCAGCGCAAGATTCATTGGATGGAGGTCTTCGCGGGAGAAAAGGCCACGCGCGTGTACGGGCCGGATGTCTGGCTGCCCGATGAGACGCTGGCGGCGCTCAGGGACTATGTGGTCTCCATCAAGGGGCCGCTCACGACGCCGGTCGGCGGCGGCATCCGCTCGCTCAACGTCGCGCTGCGCCAGGAGCTCGATCTGTACGTGTGCCTGCGGCCGGTGCAGTATTTCAAGGGCGTCCCCAGCCCCGTCAAGGCACCGGAAAAGGTCAACATGGTGATCTTCCGCGAAAACTCGGAAGACATCTACGCCGGCATCGAGTGGGAAGCGAAGAGCGAAAAGGCGCAGAAGCTCATCCGCTTCCTGGTGCAGGAGATGGGGGTCTCGAAAATCCGCTTTCCCGAGACCTCGGGCATGGGGGTCAAGCCCGTCTCGATCGAAGGGACCGAACGCCTCGTGCGCAAGGCCCTCCAGTATGCGATCGACAACGACAAGCCCAGCGTGACGCTCGTGCACAAGGGCAACATCATGAAGTACACGGAAGGGGGCTTTCGCGACTGGGGCTACGCGTTGGCGCAGCGCGAGTTCGGAGCGCAACCGATCGATGGCGGGCCGTGGTGCAAGTTCAGAAACCCGAAGACGGGGCATGACATCGTCGTCAAGGACGTGATTGCGGATGCATTCCTGCAGCAGATCCTGTTGCGCCCGGCCGAATACAGCGTGATTGCTACGCTCAACCTCAATGGCGACTACATCAGCGATGCGCTGGCGGCGCAGGTGGGAGGCATCGGCATCGCCCCGGGCGCCAATTTGAGCGACAGCGTCGCCTGTTTCGAGGCCACGCATGGCACCGCGCCGAAGTACGCGGGCAAGGATTACGTCAATCCGGGCTCGGAGATCCTGAGTGCCGAGATGATGCTGCGCCACATGGGCTGGCTCGAAGCCGCGGATCTGATCATCGGCGCGATGGAGAAGGCGATCCAGAGCAAGAAGGTCACCTACGATTTCGCGCGTCTCATGGACGGTGCGACGCAGGTCAGTTGCTCGGGCTTTGGTCGGGTGATGATCGACGCCATGTAGGGGGCCGCCCTAGGCATCGGCGTGCCGCGCTCAGGATTCGGCGATGGTGATCCGGGGCAATTGCGCAGGGTCGTGAATGTCGCCCAGCACATCGTCGCGGTGCAGCGGCGCGGCGCTCTGGCTCAGCAGCTCCCGCACGAAATTGGGCTGTGCCAGCAGCGCTTGGTGCGTCTGCCCGTTGTAGAGCTGCAAGTCCCTGATGTCGCGGTGCCTGAGCCGCATGTCCACTTCCTGCGGCGCGAGCGCGGCCGGGTCGATCGTATCCGACGCCATGGCCATGCACCATAGCGTGCCATAGAGCGGCACGTACTGGAAGTAGGGGCGCACCACGGAGAAAACAGCGCGCAGCGAGGCGTGGATGCGCCGCATGCTTTCCTGCAGGTGGATGGGCGAGCCCAGGTGCAGCGACAGCACGCCCCCGGGATTGAGAATGCGCTGACAGGCCTGGTAGAACTCGACGGTGTAGAGCTCGATGGCCGGGCCGAATGGATCGGTCAGGTCCAGCACGATCTGGTCGAAGCGCTCGGCCGTGCTCAGGATGAAGCTGCGCGCGTCACCTGCCTGGATGCGCAGGCGCGGATCATCGAGCGCGCCGCGATGGATCGACGGCAGCCATTGCCTTGCCATGCGGATCACTTCTTCATCGAGTTCGCACAGCGTCACGTGCTCGATGTCGGGCAGCTTGAACAGCTCTTCGGCCGCTCCACCATCGCCACCGCCGACGATCAGGGCGCGGCGCACGCCCGGGTGAGCCGTCGCGGGCAGGTGCACCATGGGCTCGTGGTAGAAAAATTCGTCGCGCTCGCTCGTCATGAAGCATTCATCGATGCGCATGAGCCGGCCGAAAAGCGGGTGTTCGAAAATTTCAATGTGCTGCCACCGTGAGCGGCTCTCGGCCAGCAGGCGGCAATGCGTCAGATAAAAGCCGAAGTGTTCGTTCAGGCGCTCCGCAACCGCCCGCAACCGGGGAGCGGGCGACGTCATGCCCGGTCCACGCGGTGCAGCCGGGGTTCGCTCGGGTTGAATGCCGCCTGCAGGGTGTTGAAGAGCTTCTGGGCCTTCGGCCGGTTGTTCTCGGTGTAGTTGCAGACGTAGACGTCCAGCGTCACATAGCCGGATTCAGGCCAGGTGTGAATGGACAGGTGCGACTCCGCCAGCACGATGACGCCCGTGACTCCGCCGTTCTCGCCAAAGGCGTGAAAGAGCGAGCCCACCGCCGTCAGGCCCGCGGCCGCGACGCTCTCCTTGCAGAAATTTTCCAGATACGCTGCGTCATGCATCAGTCTGCGGTCGCACGTGCAGCCATAGAGATCACCGATGAGGTGCAGGCCCGTGGCGAGGCGGGTCGGGGAACGTGCGGCGACAGCTTGATCCATCGGGCGGAGACCTTTCCTTGAGTGGGCAAGGGCTGGCGGGCATGCGTGGCGGATCCGGTCGGCCGTGCCCGGTCAGAGGCGATAATGCCAGTGCCCTGCAGTGCAAAACAGAACCCGCAATTATAGTAACGGGTTGTCCACGCCCGAGCGGGTTTGGTCGCTGAGCAGTCAGCGGCGATCCGGATGCGCTTTTATCATGACGGCTCTTGTCGTGGCCGTACAGCATGTCTTCGAATGAAGCCTTGATTCCTGATTCCTTCGTGGAGTTGCGTGGCGTCACCTTCGGGTATGGCGCCCGCCCGGTGCTGCGCGACGTCTCCTTGTCGGTGCCGCGCGGCAAGGTCACGGCCATCATGGGCGCGTCCGGCGGCGGCAAGACCACGGTGCTCAGGCTCATCGGCGGGCAGCAGCGCGCGCAGCAGGGGCAGGTGCTGGTGGATGGCAAGGACGTGGGTCTAATGACCCGGGCCGAGCTGTACGCGGCACGCAGGCGCATGGGCATGCTGTTCCAGTTCGGTGCGCTGTTCACCGACATGAGTGTGCTGGACAACGTGGCCTTTCCATTGCGTGAACACACCACGCTGAGCGAAACGCTGGTGCGCGACATCGTGCTGATGAAACTGCACGCGGTGGGGCTGCGCGGCGCGCGCGACCTGATGCCCAGCCAGATTTCCGGTGGCATGGCGCGGCGGGTGGCTCTGGCACGTGCCATCGCACTCGATCCCGAACTCATCATGTACGACGAGCCCTTCGCTGGGCTCGATCCGATTTCACTGGGCATTGCAGCGCAGCTCATCCGCCAGCTCAGCGATGCCATGGGCCTGACCACGATTCTCGTCTCGCACAACCTGCAGGAGACCTTCGCGCTGGCCGATCACGTGATCATCCTCGGTGCGGGCGACGTGGCGGCGCAGGGCACGCCGGGCGAGGTTCGCACCAGCACCGATCCGCTGGTGCATCAGTTCGTGCATGCCTTGCCGGCCGGGCCGGTGCCGTTTCACCATCCCGGTCCGTCGGTGGAGCAGGATTTCGGCATCGTTGGCGGCGTGGGGGGCAGGCGATGAGCTGGTGGCGCCCCTCGGATGTGGGTTTTGCGGTTCGCAGCCGCCTCGTGGATATCGGGGCGGGTGCGCGGCTGTTCATGCGGCTCGCGATGCTGCTGGGAGCCACGCTGCGCCGCCCGGCGCTGGTGCGCGACCAGGTGCATTTTCTCGGCAATCACTCGCTGGTGATCATCGCGTTGTCGGGTCTGTTCGTCGGCTTCGTGCTGGCGCTGCAGGGCTACAACGTGCTGCAGCTCTACGGATCGGAGGCCTCGCTGGGCCTGGTGGTCACGCTCAGCCTCGTGCGCGAACTCGGGCCCGTGGTCACGGCGCTGCTGTTTGCCGGCCGCGCGGGCACCTCGCTCACGGCGGAAATCGGTCTGATGCGCGCGGGCGAGCAGCTCTCCGCCATGGAGATGATGGCGGTCGATCCCGTCCAGCGCATTCTGGCGCCGCGCTTCTGGGGTGGGGTCATCGCCATGCCGGTGCTCGCGGCGGTCTTCAGCGCCGTCGGCGTGGCCGGTGGCTGGCTCGTGGGCGTGGTGATGATCGGCGTGGATGCTGGCGCGTTCTGGGGGCAGATGCAGAGCGGCGTCGACGTGTTCAAGGATGTGGGCAATGGCGTGGTCAAAAGCGTCGTGTTCGGCGTGGCGGTGACGTTTACCGCCGTGTTGCAGGGCTACGTGGCCAAGCCGACGCCCGAAGGGGTCTCGCGGGCCACGACGCGCACGGTGGTTATCGCGTCGCTGGCGGTGCTGGCGCTCGATTTCATCCTCACGGCCTTGATGTTCAGTTTGTAGAGGGCGGCATGGAACGATCCAAAAACGATGTCTGGGTAGGGCTGTTCGTGATTTTTGGCCTGGTGGCACTGGTGTTTCTGGCGCTGCAGTCGGCCAATCTGCTCAACCTCAACTGGCAGTCGGGGTACAGGGTGAGCGCGAAGTTCGACAACATCGGCGGGCTCAAGCCCAAAGCGGCGGTGCGTGGCGCGGGGGTGGTGGTCGGGCGCGTGCGCACGATCGGCTTCGATGACACCACCTTTCAGGCGCGCGTGGAACTGGAGATCGACAAGCGTTATCTTTTCCCCAAGGACAGTTCGCTCAAGATTTTGACGAGCGGGTTGCTGGGCGATCAGTACATCGGCATCGAGCCGGGCGCGGACGAGAAGAATCTCGCAGACGGCGACTCCATCACCGCCACGCAGTCCGCGGTGGTGCTGGAAAATCTGATCGGCCAGTTTTTGTATGGCAAGGCACAAGAGGGGGGCAGTCCTGCCGCAGCGACTGCCGGCAAGAAATGACGAATGAACACCGATGGCACGGCCTGTGCCGCACGGGTGCCGCACTGGCGCTGGCGGTGCTGGCCGGGTGCGCGACCGGACCCAACGCCCATCCGCAGGACCCGTTCGAACCCTACAACCGGGCGATGACGCACTTCAATGACGGCGTGGACCAAGTGTTGCTGGTTCCCGCAGCCACGGTCTACAAGGAAGCGCTTCCCCGGCCCGTGCGCACGGGCGTGAGCAATTTCTTTGCCAATCTGGGCGACCTCTGGTCGTTCGTGAACAACGTGTTGCAGGCCCGGGGTCAGGCCGCGGCGGACAGTCTGGCGCGCTTTGGCATCAACACCTTCATCGGCATGGGCGGTCTCTTCGATGTGGCCAGCGAGGCAGGCATCGAGCGGCACAAGCAGGATTTCGGCCTGACCCTGGCGCATTGGGGCATGTCGTCCGGGCCATATCTGGTGCTGCCGCTGCTCGGTCCTTCCTCTTTGCGCGACACGGCCTCGCTGCCCGTCGATACCTGGGGCGATCTGGCCTGGCATGCGCACCCAGTGGCCACGCGCAACAGCCTGTACGTGCTGCGGTTTGTGGACAGGCGCGCCAGCCTGTTGGGCGCCACGGCCATCCGTGACGCGGCGGCGCTCGACCCCTATACCTTCACCCGCGACCTGTATCTGGATCTGCGCAGGCAGCAAGCAGGCCAGCACGATGCCGGCGATGATGGCAAGCTGCCGGAGGATGATTGATGATGCAAAGTGATTTTTCATGGACGCGCCGCGCGCTGGCGCGCAGTGCGGTGGCCGTGCTGGCGCTCGCGGACCTGCCGTGGGCAGCGGCGGCCGAGATGCCGGACGCGTTCGTCGGACGGCTGTCCAACGAGGTGCTCGATGCCGTGCGCAAGGACTCGGCGATCAAGGCCGGTGACGTGCACAAGATCGTGGCGCTGGTGGACAGGATCATCCTGCCGCACCTCGATTTCAAGCGCATGACGGCGGCGGCCGTCGGCCCGGGCTGGCGCCGCGCGACACCCGGACAGCAGCAGCGTCTGCAGGATGAATTCAAGCAGCTTCTGGTGCGCACCTACGCTGGCGCCCTCTCCGAAGTCTCGGACCTGACGATTGTCGTCAAGCCGTTGCGCGCCGCTCCGGGCGACAAAGATGTGCTGGTGCGCACCGAGGTGCGCGGACGGGGCGACCCGATCCAGCTCGACTACCGTCTGTCCGAGAAACCTGGTGAAGACTGGAAAATCTACAACATCAACGTCATGGGCGTGTGGCTGGTGGAAACCTACCGCAGCCAGTTCGGTGCGGAAGTCAACGCCAAGGGCATCGATGGCCTCATCGAAGCCCTGGTGGCGCGCAACAAGGCGAATGCCGCGGAAAAGTAGACCATGCTGGTTTTGCCTGCCACGATCACCCATGCCCAGGCCGGCGCCTGCCTGCAGCTGTTGCTGCAGGGGCTCAAGGCCGAGTCTGGAGCGGACGTGCTCGTGGATTGCGCCGCCCTGACCACGTTTGACAGCTCGGCCCTCGCGGTGTTGCTCGAATGCCGCCGGGCGGCGCTCTACGACCGCAGGCGGCTGGCCGTGAAGTCCATGCCGCAGTCCCTGCAGGGCTTAGCGCTGCTTTACGGCGTGCTTCCGCTGCTCGCGGTCGATACCTGAGTGGCGAGGAGACGCTCCGGTGACTGCCGCAGCTAACAGACTGGCCTCGCTGACCGCGTTGGCGCAGCGCTTTGCCGGCGATCTGTCCCGCGAAGTGCTGGACGAAATGGGCGCCTTCGTCTACGCCACGGACATGCAGGGGCGCTACGTGTATGCCAACCCCATGGTGCTGCAGTTGCTGGGCCGCACTCTGCCCGAGATCCTGGGCAGGAGGTTTGGCGAATTCGTGCGGTACGACGGCGACGACGAGCGCGAGGCGCTCGATCGCGCGGTGTTCCGGGATGGCGAAACGATCGCGCGCGAAGAGCGCAACGTGATTCCGGCCACGGGCGAGGTGCACACCTTCTGGTCCATCAAGAAGCCGATGCGCGATGCCAGCGGGGCCGTCACCGGCATGGTGGGAGTGTCTTATGACATCACCGAGAAAAGACGGCTGGAGGATGAGTTGCGCGAGCAGAAGGCACTGCTGGGCGTCATCCTCGACAATGTGGATGCCTTGGTCTACATGAAGGGCGAGGATCGGCGCTTTCGGTACGCCAATCAGCACGTGGCGAAGGTGCTGGGCGTGCCGGTTGAAGCCATCGCGGGAAAGCTGGACAGCGAGCTGATGCCGCGCGAGGTGGCGGATCGCTTCTGGCGGCAGGATCAGGAGATCCTCGCAAGCGGGCAGCGCAGCGTGAGCGAGCAGGCGCTGACCGGCGCGGACGGTCACACGCACCACTACTGGAGCGTGGTAGTCCCGTGGGTGCAGACCGACGGCAGCCGCGCCGTGATTGGCTTGAGCTCCGACATCACCGAACTGCACGAGCTCAAGGAAAAGCTGCAACGCCAGGCCCGCACGGATGCGCTAACGGGCCTGGCCAATCGGCGCCATTTCCAGGAATGCGCGCAGGCCGAGTTCGAGCGCAGCCGCCGTTATGGCCGATCGCTGAGTCTGATCGCGATCGATGTCGACCATTTCAAGCGCATCAACGATCGCCACGGCCATCCCGTCGGCGATCGGGTGCTGCAGACCCTAACCCAATGCATCCAAGAGAACCTGCGCGGCAACGACGTGTTTTCACGGACGGGGGGTGAGGAGTTCTGCATCCTCCTGCCGGAGACGCCGCTGCCCGCGGCCGCGGAGCTGGCCGAGCGCCTGCGCGCGCACTTGGGCCTGTGTGTGGCCTTGGACGGTCTGGGAATGAAGGTGAGCGCCAGCTTTGGCGTAACCAGTTCGGTGGACGAAGACGAGCGGTTCGACCAGATTTTCGCCCGTGCCGATCACGCGCTCTATGCCGCCAAGGATCAGGGGCGCGACCGCGTCGTCTGCCTGGCTGCGGGCCCGCAGACCGAAAAAGACCGCGCCGCATAGAATACGCGGTTCACCATGGCCGCTGTCACCTTCCAGTCCGTCTCCAAGACCTTTGCCACGCCCCATGGCCCTTTCCCGGCGCTCAGCGGCGTGAGCTTCGAGATCGCCGAGGGCGAATTCTTCGGCCTTCTCGGGCCCAACGGCGCGGGCAAGACCACGCTGATCAGCATCCTGGCCGGGCTCTCTCGCGCCAGCGGCGGCCGCGTGTCGGTGATGGGGCACGACGTGCAGGAGGATTTCGCGGCGGCGCGCCGGATGCTTGGTGTGGTGCCGCAGGAACTGGTGTACGACCCGTTTTTCAGCGTGCGCGAAACCCTGCGATTGCAGTCGGGCTACTTCGGCGTGAAGAACAACGACCGCTGGATCGACGAGCTGCTGGAGCATCTGGGCCTGACCGACAAGGCCGATGCCAACATGCGCCAGCTCTCGGGCGGCATGAAGCGGCGCGTGCTGGTGGCGCAGGCGCTGGTGCACAAGCCGCCGGTCATCGTGCTCGACGAACCCACGGCCGGCGTCGATGTGGAGCTGCGCCAGACGCTGTGGCAGTTCGTCTCGCAGCTCAACCGCCAGGGTCATGCGGTGCTGCTCACCACGCATTACCTGGAAGAGGCCGAGGCCTTGTGCACGCGACTGGCGATGCTCAAGCACGGACATGTGGTGGCACTGGCCGATACGTCCGAACTGCTGGCGCAGGCGTCCACCAGCGTGCTGCGCTTCAAGACCGACGATGCGCTGCCCGCGGACATGGCGCGTCTGGCCCGTGTCACCGGCCGCGTGGCGCAGATGCCCGCGCGCAATGCCGAAGAGATCGAGCAGCGCCTGGCCGCCTTGCGCGCCGCCGGCGTGCGCGTGGAAGATGTGGAAATCCGCAAGGCCGACCTCGAGGACGTGTTCATCCACGTGATGGAGACGGCGCAGGACGATGCCGCCGGGGTGACGGCATGAACGGCTGGCAGACGCTCTTCTACAAGGAGTTGCTGCGTTTTTGGAAGGTGGCCTTCCAGACCGTGGTCGCGCCCGTTGTCACGTCCATGCTGTACCTGCTGATCTTCGGCCATGTGCTCGAAGGCCGGCTGCAGGTCTATGGGCACCTGAGCTACACGGCGTTTCTCGTGCCCGGCCTGGTGATGATGAGCATGCTGCAAAACGCCTTCGCCAACAGCTCGTCCAGCCTGGTGCAGAGCAAGATCATGGGCAACCTGGTGTTCATCCAGCTCACGCCGCTGTCGCACTGGGCGTGGTTCATGGCCTATGTGGGTTCGTCGGTGGTGCGCGGGCTGGTGGTGGGGCTGGGCGTCTTCATCGTCACGCTGCTGTATGCGCAGCCGGGCTTCGTCGCGCCGCTGTGGAGCCTGGTGTTTGCACTTCTGGGCGCGGGCTTGCTGGCGGCGCTTGGGGTCATCGCCGGGCTGTGGGCCGACAAGTTCGACCACATGGCGACGTTCCAGAATTTCATCATCGTGCCCATGACCTTTCTCTCGGGCGTGTTCTATTCGATCGATACCCTGCCGCCGTTCTGGCAGGGCGTGAGCCAGCTCAACCCGTTCTTCTACATGGTCGATGGGTTTCGCTACGGCTTTTTTGGTATCAGCGATATTTCCCCCTGGGTGAGCCTGGCGGTGGTGGGCCTGGCCTGGGTGCTGGTGAGCGGTTTCACGCTGCACCTGCTGCGCATGGGCTACAAGATTCGCAACTGATTTTCTGCAAGGAAGGTTTCCATGACCGCTGACGACATCCGGCAACTCATCGCCGGGCACCTGGCCTGTGAGCACCTCGTGGTCGATGGCGACGGCCATCACTGGTATGCGGTCATCGTCTCGACGGCCTTCGAGGGCAAGCGTCAGATCCAGCGCCATCAGCTGGTCTATGCCACGGTGCGCGAGCACATGGAAAGCGAAGCCCTGCATGCGCTTTCGATGAAGACCTTCACGCCCGCTGAATGGGAGCAGGCACAGCAGCAGGCCTGACAATGAAGCGTTGTTTTGATAGCTGACTACGCTTGATGGAAAAGCGTTCGAGGCCAATTTGATTCGTATTCGATGGACAAACTCCTGATCCGCGGAGGGCGCCCGCTCAACGGGCGGGTGACGATCTCCGGCGCCAAGAATGCGGCGTTGCCGCAGATGTGCGCGGCGCTGCTCACGCGCGAGCCGGTGCACCTCGTGAACGTACCGCGCCTGCACGACGTGCGCACCATGCGCCAGCTGCTGGAGCACATGGGCGTGGCGTGCCAGACGCATGGCGAGCGCGGCGGCATGAGCTTTGTCGCCTCCGACGATCTGCGGCCCCAAGCTCCTTACGAGCTGGTCAAGACCATGCGCGCCTCGGTGCTGGCGCTGGGGCCGCTGCTGGCGCGCTTTGGCCGCGCCCGGGTGTCGCTACCCGGCGGCTGCGCCATCGGTGCGCGGCCCGTGGATCAGCACATCAAGGGCCTGGCGGCCATGGGCGCGCTGATCGGCGTGGAGCACGGCGACATCGTCGCGCGCCTGCCCGACGGGCAAAAGCGCCTGCATGGTGCACGCATCACGACCGACATGGTGACGGTGACGGGCACCGAAAACCTGCTGATGGCCGCGTGCCTGGCCGAGGGCGAGACGGTGCTGGAAAACGCTGCGCAGGAGCCCGAGGTGGCCGATCTCGCCGAGATGCTGCTCGCCATGGGCGCGCGTATCGACGGCCACGGCACCAGCAGCATCCGCATCCAGGGTGTCGATCGCTTGCATGGCTGCACGCACCAGGTGGTGGCCGACCGTATCGAGGCCGGCACCTTCGCCTGCGCGGTGGCGGCCACGGGTGGCGATGCGCTGCTGGAGCACGCGCGCATCGATCACCTGGAGGCGCTGGTGGACAAGCTGCGCGGCGCGGGCGTCGCCGTCACCGCCGAGCCACAGGGCATGCGCGTGCGCAGCCCGGGCGGCGCGCAGCTCACGGCGCAGAGCTTTCGCACCATGGAATACCCGGGCTTTCCCACCGACATGCAGGCGCAGTTCATGGCGCTCAACCTCGTGGCGCAGGGGACGGCGACGGTGACCGAGACCATCTTTGAAAACCGCTACATGCACGTGCAGGAGCTCATGCGCCTGGGCGCCGAGATCATGGTCGATGGCCGCGTGGCCACGGTGGCGGGCGGCGCGCGCCTGACGGGCGCGACGGTGATGGCCACCGACCTGCGCGCCTCGGCCAGCCTCGTGATCGCCGGCCTCGTCGCCGAGGGGGAGACGCTGGTCGATCGCATCTACCACCTCGATCGCGGCTACGATGCGATGGAAGACAAGCTGCGCGGTCTTGGCGCCGATATTGAAAGGGTCTCATGACCACCCGGATCACGCTCGCCCTCTCCAAGGGCCGCATCTTTGACGAAACGCTGCCGCTGCTGTCCGCCGCCGGCATCGCGGTGCTGGAAGACCCCGAAAAAACGCGCAAGCTCATCCTGCCGACCAGCCAGGAGGACGTGCGCGTGGTGCTGGTGCGCGCCAGCGACGTGCCGACCTACGTGGAGTACGGTGGTGCCGACATCGGCGTGGCGGGCAAGGATTCGCTCATCGAGCACGGCGGGCAGGGCCTGTTTCGTCCGCTCGATCTGCGCATCGCCAAATGCCACGTGAGCGTGGCCGTGCGCGCCGATTTCGACTACGCGCAGGCGGTGCACCAGGGCGCGCGCCTGCGCGTGGCCACCAAATACCCCACCATCGCGCGCGACTTCTTCGCCGGCAAGGGCATGCATGCCGACCTCATCAAGCTCTACGGCAGCATGGAGCTGGCGCCGCTCACGGGCCTGGCGGACGCCATCGTCGATCTCGTCTCCACCGGCAACACGCTCAAGGCAAACCACCTCGTCGAGGTCGAGCGCATCATGGACATCAGCAGCCACCTCGTCGTGAATCAGGCGGCGTTCAAGCTCAAGCAGGCACGTCTCAAGCGCATCATCGAGGCGTTCGAATCGGCCATACGCGAGGATTGATCTGTGCAATTGATAGCTGCTCCCGCCCGTCTGTCAACGGTTTCAGGCACTTTTGAGCAAGATTTTGCTGCGCGCCTGCATTGGTCGGCCGATCAGGATGCGGCGATCGAGCAGCGCGTGGCCGACATCTTGAGCGACGTGCAACGGCGCGGCGATGCGGCGGTGCTCGACTACACCGCGCGCTTTGACGGATTGACGGCGGCGAGCGTCGCGGCGCTCGAACTGACGCAGGCCGAGCTCAAGGCCGCGTACGACGGCCTGCCCGAGGCGCAGCGCCAGGCGCTGAGTGCGGCGGCCGAGCGCGTGCGCCGCTACCACGAGGCACAGAAAAAGGCCTGCGGCGAAAGCTGGAGTTACCGCGACGAGAGCGGCACGCTGCTGGGTCAGAAGGTGACGCCGCTGGATCGCGTGGGCATCTACGTGCCCGGCGGCAAGGCGGCCTACCCGAGCAGCGTGCTGATGAACGCGATCCCGGCGCAGGTCGCGGGCGTGCCCGAGATCGTCATGATGGTGCCCACGCCCGGCGGCGAGAAGAACCCGCTGGTGCTGGCCGCCGCCTATCTGGCGGGCGTCACGCGCGGCTTCACCGTGGGTGGCGCGCAGGCCGTGGCGGCGCTGGCGTACGGCACGGCCACGGTGCCGAAGGTGGACAAGATCACCGGCCCGGGCAACGCCTACGTGGCGAGCGCCAAGAAGCGCGTGTTCGGCCAGGTCGGCATCGACATGATTGCGGGGCCCAGCGAAATCCTGGTGCTGGCCGATGGCTCCACGCCCGCCGACTGGGTGGCCATGGACCTCTTCAGTCAGGCCGAGCACGACGAGCTGGCGCAGGCCATCCTGTTGTGCCCCGACGCCGCCTACATCGACGCGGTGGCGCAGGCCATGAATCGCCTGCTTCCCGAGCTGCCGCGCGCTGAAATCATTGCCGCGTCGCTTGCCGGACGCGGCGCCTTGATCCACACGCGCAGCATGCAGGAAGCGTGCGAGATATCCAACCGCATTGCGCCCGAACACCTGGAGATTTCCAGCCGCGAACCCGCGCGCTGGGAGCCGCTGCTGCGCCACGCCGGGGCGATCTTCATGGGTGCATGGACCACCGAGTCGCTGGGCGACTACTGCGCCGGTCCCAACCACGTGCTGCCCACCAGCGGCACGGCACGCTTTTCCAGCCCGTTGGGCGTGTACGACTTCCAGAAGCGCACCAGTCTCATCGAGGTGAGCGAGCAGGGCGCGCAGGGCCTGGGCCGCATCGCCAGCGTGCTCGCGCACGGCGAAGGCCTGCAGGCCCATGCACGGGCGGCGCAGATGCGGCTCAAGCCGTAGCGGCGGCCACCCGGGTCAGTCCGAGGTGCCCATCTGCGCCTGCAGATAGTTCTGCACCCCCACCTTTGCGAGCACTTCGAGCTGGGTCTCCAGAAAGTCGATGTGCTCTTCTGTGTCGTGCAGGATCTGCCCGAGCAGATCACGCGAGGCGTAGTCGCGCACGCTCTCGCAGTGCGCCATGCCCTGCTTGACGGTGTCTTGCGCGGCGCACTCCAGGCGCAGGTCGCATTGCAGGATCTCGGGCACGTCCTCGCCGATTTGCAGCTTGCCCAGGTCTTGCAGATTGGGCAGGCCGTCGAGCATGAGGATGCGGTCCATCAGCAGGTCCGCGTGTTTCATCTCGCCGACGGATTCTTCCCGCTCCTTGCTGGCCAGGCGTTCGAACCCCCAGTGCTTGAGCAGGCGGTAGTGCATGAAGTACTGGTTGGTGGCGGTGATCTCGTTCTTGAGCTGGGCTTGCAGCCAGCCTATGACGTGGGCGTCGCCTTGCATGATGTGCCTCGGTGTGTCGATCGCGTTAAAGTGAAGATTGTGGGCGTGCCGGGAGAGACTGACAAGCTGGCCGGATTGGCGCGGGGTGTGCGGGCTGGCTCATTGGGATTGCCAATCATGAGCATTGGGCATATCAAATGGACAAATCCCGATTCGGCCTTATCCTAGGGTTTGTACTAGCTCATTCACTCAAGGAGGTATTCATGTCTCTCATCAACACCCAGATTCAGCCGTTCAAGACCACTGCCTACGTCAATCGCGGCGGCAAGGGCGAGTTCATCGAGGTTTCCAATGAAACGCTCAAGGGCAAGTGGTCAGTGCTGATC
>JAIOIA010000049.1:0-9499 GCA_019912745.1 Comamonas sp.
TGAAGGCCTGCAAGCGATTCATATGCTGTGGTTATATACAGATTCGGCATGGCAGGCAAGCCCTACGGGCCAGAACTGCTGCGCAGTTCGCGTCTTCTATCCCCGGCCTGAGCGCCGAGGTTTTACGACGCATCGGATAAATGTCAATACCCTGAACGGATGCCGGAAAAATTTCCGCAACTTTACACAGTCGCAGCACCCGCTCACGCAGGCCTTACATGGGGCTCGCATACTGACGCCATCAACCACCGCCGGGAAAGGACCCGATCATGATGAACGCACGCAAGCCCGTTATCGCCGCCGTGGCGGCAGCGCTGCTGGCCTGGGGCGCAAGCTCCTCCATCGCGGCTTCCGACACGCAGGCGCCCGAGAATCCGTCCGTGGCGACGGCGTCCATGCAGCGCGGGCAGATGAACCCGCAGAAGTGGCAGCAACGACGGGTCGAGCGCGCACAGGCACTCAAGGCCAAGCTGCAGCTCACTGACGCGCAGCAGCCGGCCTGGGATGCCTTGCAGAAGGCGATGCAGCCGCCGACCCATGCGCGGATCGACCGCGACAACATGCGCAAGCTCACCACGCCCGAGCGCATCGACCGCATGCGCGCCCTGCATGAGCAGCGTGCCGCCGAGGCCGATCGGCGCGGAGAGGCAATCAAGACCTTTTATGCCCAGCTCACACCCGAGCAGCAAAAGGTGTTTGATGCCCAGGCCATGCACGGCCCGCGCATGGGCCGAGATGGCCGTCACGGCGCTCGCCATCACGGTGGCGCAGGCCAGCCGGGAGCAGCCGCTTCCTGATTGAGTGAGAGGCATGGGGCGATGGGGAATGGTTTAGACTGTTACGAATTGATAGATGAACGCCCCATTGCCTCATGACCAAAACGAGATCTCTGATATTTCTTGGTTTGTGTTCCGTGACCAGCGCCGCCATGGCGCAATTGCCCGCGCAGACGCCTTCGGTGTACCTCCAGAGGGACGTGGCATCGCATGGCACCGATGCGTTCACGCTGGGCGCCACCCTGCCGTGGGGGACATGGCAGAAGTCGCTGGGCAGTGGGGTACTGTCGGGCTTCTGGGATGCCTACGTCAGCCGCTGGAGCTATGAAGGCGTGGGCCGAGATCACCTGTGGCTGCTGGGGCTCACCCCCACGCTGCGCTGGACGCCCGACGAGGGGCTTTCGCCGTGGTTCTTCCAGGCAGGTATTGGTGTCACCGTGGGCGATCACCTCTATCGCAGCGTGGACGAGCAGTTCAGCACCGCCTTCAATTTTGCAAGCCACCTGGGGGTGGGGCTGAGGTTCGGTCAGGAGCGGCGGCAAGAAGTGATCCTGCGCGTGCAGCACCTGTCCAACGCCAGCATCAAGTCCCCCAATCCTGGTATCAATTACGTGCAAATGCGCTACGGCTACCACTGGTAGCGGCGTGCGTCACGGCCTGCGAAAGCTCGCCATCTGACGCGACCAGTAGGGACCATCGAGCCGATCCAGCCGTACCGTGCCGCCTGTGGATGGCGCATGCACGAAACGTCCCTGGCCCACGTAGATACCCGCGTGCGTTGGCTGGCCGCGGCCGAACAGCACCAGGTCGCCGCTGCGCAGCTGGGTGCGCGAAAGCGGCTGTCCGTAGTCGTTGAGCTGCGCCACCGTGCGCGGCGGTCTCATGCCGGTCTGGTTGCGGTAGACGTAGCCGATCAGCCCGCTGCAATCAAACCCCCCCTCGGGCGTGTTGCCACCGTAGCGATAGGGCGTGCCGACCAGGCCGAGTGCGTTGATGGCGATGTCGCTCGCCTGCCCGTCCGAGATCGCGCTGGTGGGTGTGGGCCCTGTCGTGCTCAGATCGTAGGGGTCATGCGAAGAAACCGGAGGAGCGGAGCCACAGGCCACCAGAAGCCATGCGGCTGCAAAGGGCAGAAGCGCGCGCGTGAGCATGCTACTAGGGTAGCAGCATGCACCGCCTTATCCAAGCGTGCGCTTGTCCCAGTTTTCCAGTTTGTGGCTGTCTAGCCGCCGGCCCACCAGCTTTACCCATGAGGCGGGCAGTTGCAGTTTGGACAGCGCGCGCAGGTCCGCCAGGTTGAGCACGTCGGTGTAGAGCAGATGGATCACGCGTGACAGCGGCCATTCGGGGTGGGGGCGGGCCACCAGTTGCAGCTCATCGCCGGCTTGAACGGCCCCCGGCTTGAGCACGCGGTAATACCACCCGGCGCGCCCGGTGCGCTGCACGCGCAGCGCCATGTCGGCGACGCCGAAGCGCACGTTGAGCTTCCAGCAGGGCTGGCGGCTTTGCGAGACCTCGAGCAGGCAGGTGCCGGCGCGCACTTGGTCACCCAGGCAGATGTCCGATTCCGTCACGCCGGTGCTGGAGAAGTTCTCGCCAAACGCAGGCGGCGCGGCCAGCACCGGCAGCTCGCCGAGTTCGGTGCGCCAGGCCTGGTAATGCTCGCGGGCGTAGTGATGAATGGCCTTGTCCGGGCCGCCGTGTACGCGCGGATCGCCTTGTTCGTCGCCTTCAAGACCCAGCGCGGTCGCCGAGACGGGCCCGGGCACCGCTTGCTTGGCGATGGCGCTGAGCCCCCCCGGGCGACCGTCCATGTGCCGATACGGCTGGGCGCGACCGCGCAGGACGGCGTGGATGGTTCCCAGAATCTGGTCGGGCATGGTTTCAACGGGGCTCGGTTGCCCCGGCATTGTCCTCTCGCGGATGCCAGCGGCGCAGCAGCAGCGCATTGCCCATCACGCTCACCGAGCTCATGGCCATCGCGGAACCGGCAATGACCGGATTCAGGTAGCCCAGCGCCGCGAGCGGAATGCCGGCGACGTTGTAGATGAAGGCCCAGAACAGGTTCTGGCGGATTTTCATCACGGTGCGGTGCGAGATGTCCAGCGCCGCCACGACGAGGGCAGGGTCTCCGCGCATCAGCGTGATGCCGGCCGCGTGCATGGCCACATCCGTGCCGTTGCCCATGGCGATGCCGACATCGGCGGCGGCCAGCGCCGGCGCGTCGTTCACGCCGTCACCCACCATGGCGACCACCGTGCCGCCGGCTTGCAGCCGTCGCACGGTGGAGGCCTTGTCGGCGGGGAGCACTTCGGCCAGAACTTCCCCGTGTTCCGGTTGCAGCCCCAGGCGCCTGGCCATGGCCTCGGCTGCGCCCCGGTTGTCGCCCGAAATCATCACGCTGCGCAGGCCGCGCGCGCGCAGCGCGGCAAGGGCTTGCCGGGCGCCGGGTTTGGGCTCGTCGCCGAAGGCGAGCAGCGCGCGGATGCGCAGGCCCTGGGCAGAGCGCTCGGCCACGGCGGAAAGTGTGGCGCCCTGCGCCTGCAGGGAGGCGGCCTTCGCCTCCAGGCCGTCAAAATGGGCGCCCAGCTCTTGCATCCAGCGCAGGCTGCCGATGAGGTAGCTCTGGCCCTGCACCTCGCCCTCGGTGCCGCGGCCAGGCACGGCACGAACGGCATCGGGTGATGTGGACGAGAGACCGCGTTCGCGCGCCGCGCCCTGAACCGCGCGGGCCAGCGGGTGCTCGCTGCCGCTTTGCACGCTGGCGATGGCCGACAGCAGCGCCGCCTCGTCTTCACCAGTGGCGGCGATGAAGTCGGTCAACCTGGGCTGACCTACCGTGAGCGTGCCGGTCTTGTCGAAGGCGACGGTCGCCACCTTGTGCGCGATCTCCAGCGCCTGCGCGTCCTTGATCAGGATACCGTGGCGCGCGGCGACGCCCGTACCCGCCATGATGGCCGCGGGCGTAGCCAGACCGAGCGCGCAGGGGCAGGCGATGACGAGCACGGCCACGGCGCGGATCAGTGCCGTCTCCAGCCCCGTGCCTAACCACAGCCAGCCGAGCAGCGTGAGACACGCGATCAGGAGGACGGCCGGCACGAAGACGGCGGAGACCTGATCGACGAGGCGCTGAATCGGCGCCTTGGCCGCCTGCGCGTCCTGCACGAGGCGAATGATGCGCGCGAGCACCGTTTCGCTACCCGTGGCGGTGACTCCGAGCACGATGCGGCCGTCACCGTTGATCGAGCCGCCCGTGAGGCTGCTGCCCATGCCGCGCGCCACCGGCAGCGGCTCGCCCGTGAGCATGGATTCGTCCACCTGGGTTTCGCCCTCGATCAGTCGTCCATCGACCGGGATGCGCTCGCCGGGGCGCACCACGAGCTGATCGCCCACCATGATTTCGGCGACCGGCACGTCGACTTCGCCATCGCGCCCGAGCAGATGGACGGTTTCCGGGCGCAGGGCATGCAGGGCGCGTATCGCGGCCGTCGTCTGGTGCTTGGCGCGGGCCTCCAGCCATTTGCCCAGCAGCACCAGGGTGATCACGACGGCGGATGCTTCGAAATACAGGTGTGGCGTGTGTCCGGCGGGCGCGGTGAGCCACAGCCAGAGCGAGAGGCCATACCCTGCGCTCGTGCCCAGCGCCACGAGCAGATCCATGTTGCCCGTGAGCGCGCGGGCCGCATGCCACCCGGCCTTGTAAAAGCGCGCCCCGAGGATGAATTGCACGGGCGTGGCGAGAAGAAACTGAAGCCAGGCCGGGAGCATCCAGTGCCGGCCGAACAGGTCGCCGAACATGGGCAGCACCAGCGGGGCGGACAGCAGCAGCCCCAGGCCCACGGGTGTGAATCCGGTCCATGGGCCTTCGCGATCGAGCTGTGCCTGCTGTTCGGCGAGCGAGCGCGGCTCGTACCCGGCGTCGCGGATGGCGCGGCGCGCGAGCCGGTCGATGTCGGGGGAGGGCGCAGCCAGCTTCAGGTGCGCAGACTCCGTGGCCAGATTGACCGCGGCATCGGCGACGCCCGGGACCTTGCGCAGCGCGCGTTCCACGCGCGAGACGCAACTGGCGCAGGTCATGCCGCCCACGCCCAGGTCGAGCGTGTCGGTGGCGGAGGGATCAGCGGTCGTCGTCATGGTGGCTCCACAAGGGTGAACGAACGGTCGGCAGCGTAAACCTTGACATGCTGAGAAAGTCAAGTCCTGCGCGAACAGCTGCATGCCACAATCGCGCGCTTGTCCCAGGATGGCCTTGATCGGCCCGTTGCAGCTCATGGAACCCATCATCGCAAAGCTGACAGAGCAATTTCAGTTGCCGCTGAACAGCCCGGTTCTGATTTTTTCGCTCATTCTCTTCATCATCCTGCTGGCACCCATTCTGCTGGAGAAGGTGCGCACGCCGGACATCATCGGGCTCATTCTGGCCGGCATATTGATCGGCCCGCACGGCTTCAATCTCCTGGAGAAGAGCCTGTTCGTCGATGTGTTCTCGACCATCGGCCTGCTCTACATCATGTTTCTCGCGGGGCTGGAGCTCAATCTGATCGAGTTCAGGGCCAACGCCAATCGCAGCATCGTCTTCGGCATTGCCACCTTCGCGATACCGTTTGTCCTGGGCTACCCGGTCTGCCACTACCTGTTGGGCATGGACGTCTCGGCCAGTCTGCTCGTTTCCAGCATTTTCGCCACGCACACGCTGGTGACCTATCCGATCGCGAGCAAATACGGCGTGACCAAGGATCCGAGCGTGCCGATCACCGTGGGTGGCACCATCCTCACAGACACCGGGGTGCTGGTGGTGCTGGCCGTGATCCTGGGCGCGCACAACGGCGATCTCACGTCGCAATTCTGGACGCGCCTCGTGATCTCGCTCGCGGTTTTTGTCGCCTTCATGGCCTTGGTGGTGCCGTGGATCGCCAGGCGTTTTTTCGAAAGGCAGGCGCATCAGAAACACTCGCACTATATCTTCGTGCTGGCCATCGTGTTCCTCTCGGCCTTTCTCTCCGAGGTGGCGAGTCTGGAACCCATCATCGGCGCGTTCGCCGCGGGCCTGGCGCTCAACCGCCAGATTCCCAATTCCTCGGCGCTGATGAACCGCATCGAATATCTCGGCAACTCGCTGTTCATCCCCTTCTTTCTCATCAGCGTGGGCATGATCGTCAACGTGCGCGTGGTGTTCGACGGTTTCACCGTGCTCTTGACGGCCGTGGCGCTGGCGATCGTGGCGTTTGCCGGGAAGTACCTGGCCGCGGACCTGACGGCGCGGCTCTTTCGCCTCAGGGCAGAGCAGCGCGACCTGATCTTCGGCCTGAGTTCGTCGCACGCGGCGGCCACGCTGGCGGTGGTGATCGTGGGTTACCGCGCCGGTATCGTCGACGACCGCGTCATCAACGCCATCATCGTGATCATCCTCGTCTCGTGCGTGGTCGCCTCCATCATCACCGAGAAGGCCGCGCGCCAGCTGGAAAGCACGGCCGAGCACGCACAGGACATGGCGCGCAATGGCAACCACAACGATGAGCAGATCCTCATCTCGTTGTCGGATACCACGGAATCTGAAAATCTGGTTCGCCTGGCGGTGCTGGTGCGCGAGAAGAAATCCAGCCATCCTCTGGCGGTGGTGACCGTGGTGCCCAATACCGAAGAAGCCGAGGACAACGTGGCGCGGGCCAAGCAGGCGCTGGAGGACGTGCGCGCCGAGGCGAGCGGGGCGGACGTGGAGCTCAACGTCATGGCCACGATAGACCACCACCCCGGTGTCGGCATCAGCCGCACGGCACGAGAGATCGGCGCGGACCTCATCGTCATGGGCTGGCCGCAGAAAACCGGTTTCATCGCCGGCTTCATCGGCAACAAATTCGGCAGCGTGCTCTATCAGACCCGCAAGACCGTGTTTGTCTGCCATCTGGATGCGCCATCGAGCAAGTACACCGGCATCTTCGTCATCCTTCCACCACTGGCCGAGACGGCGGAGCATTTCGATCTGTACTGGCGCAAGATCGCCAAGCTCGCGGCCGAGCATTCGGTGCCCGTGCAGTTGAACTGCGGCAGTGCGACGCATCGGGCGGTTCGTGAAAGTCTGAAGAAGCAAAAACTCGGACTGAAGGTGGAGTACACGGAGTTCAGCGATTGGGATGAATTCTTCATCGTCTTCCGCAAGATGTCCGACACAGATCTTCTGATCCTGGTCTCAGCGCGCGAGGGGGAAGCGGCCCACACGCCCTACCTGGACCAATTGCCGCTCAAGCTCGAAAAGCACTTCCCGGCGCTCAACAAGATCCTGATTTATCCCTGACATGCATCGAAACCTTGACCTTGCCACCATGTCAAACCACAGAATCGATACTCGTCATTGACTCAATCCCGAAGGAGACACGCACCATGCAATACCAGTTCGACGTCAAGGGAATGACCTGTGGTCACTGCGAGCGTGCCATCGTGCACGCGGTGCGCAAGGTGGACACCGAGGCCGTGGTCAAGGTGGACCTGTCCACGGGCCGCGTGGACGTGGAAAGCGACAAGTCGCGCGACGTGATCGCCAGCGCCATCCGCGAGGAAGGCTACGAGGTCGCCGCGTGAAGCCAGTGCCGGCCACGCGCTGGCCGGTGGCCATCGGCGACGCGGCGGCGCTCTCGCACGTCTCGGCGCGCATGATCCGACACTATGAATCGCTCGGGCTTCTGCCCAGGGTAGCGCGCACGGACAGCGGTTATCGCCAATACACCGAGGCGGACGTGCACACGCTGCGTTTCGTTCGCCGTGCACGCGACCTCGGCTTTTCCATCGAGGAAATCTCGGCCTTGCTCGGCCTGTGGCAGGACCGCAGTCGCGCCAGCAGCCAAGTCAAGCGCATCGCTGAGCAGCACGTCAAGGCCCTGGAGCAGCGCATTGCCGCGATGCAGGACATGCGTCACAGCCTGCAGGCGCTGGTCAAGTGTTGCCACGGTGACGATCGACCTGAATGCCCCATCCTGGACGAGCTGGCGTCCTGACGGGGCGCGCAGTCAGGCCGTGAGAGCCGGGTAGTCGGTATAGCCCTTGCTGGTGCCGCCATAGAAGGTGGTCTTGTCCCAGGCGTTCAGGGGCGCGCCGCGTCGCAGGCGCTCGGCCAGATCGGGGTTGGCGATCGCATCGCGCCCGAACGCCACGATGTCGGCGGCGCCGCTCGACACCGCCTGCAGCGCCATCTCCCGCGTGTAGCCGTTGTTCACCATCCACGCGCCGAGCCCGCCCGCGTTGCGGTAGGCGGCCTTGAAGGCGACGCCATCGAAGGGCCGATCCTCGATCACGCGCGGCCCGCCCGTCGCGCCTTCGATCACGTGGATATAAGCCAGGTCGAGCGGGGCCAGCGCCTGCACGAGCCGCTCGAACAGCGCTTGCGGCTGGCTGTCGCGCACATCATTGGCGGGCGTGACCGGGGAAAGGCGAATGCCGACGCGGCCACCGCCGACCGCGTCCACCACGGCGCACACGGCCTCGACGGCAAAGCGGATGCGGTGGTCCACGCTGCCGCCGTAGGCGTCGGTGCGGTGATTGCTGCCGTCCTTGAGGAACTGGTCGATCAGGTAGCCATTGGCGCCGTGCAGCTCCACGCCATCGAAACCGGCCACGTGCACCGCGTCGTGCGCCGCCCGGGCATAGGTTTCAACAATGGCGGGCAGCTCCTGGAGCGCCAGCGCGCGCGGCTCGGATGTGGGCGCAAAGTGCTCCGCGCCGGTCTGCTCGTCGAGGATGAAGGTGCGCGATTGCGCGGTGATGGCCGAGGGAGCCACCGGTGCCTGGCCATCAGGCTGCAAGGAGACATGCGAAACCCGGCCCACGTGCCACAGTTGCGTGACGATGCAGCCGCCCTTCGCGTGCACCGCATCGGTGACCCGCCGCCAGCCCGCCAGCTGCTCGGGCGTGTAGAGCCCGGGCACGTCGGCATAACCCTGGCCCTGGTGGCTGATGGCTGTGCCCTCGGTGATGAGAAGGCCGTTGCCCGCGCGCTGTGCGTAGTACTCGGCGTTCATCGCCACGGGAATGCCGCCGGGCGAGCGGTTGCGGGTGCATGGCGCCATGGCGATGCGGTTGGCCAGATGCAGATCACCGGCCTGCAGGGGGTCGAAAAGAGTGGTCATGTCGATGGTTCGGAGGTTCTGTTTCACGTGAAACACACCGAAAGCGGTGCGGTGGGACAATAACGCCCCCTGCCTTTTCATGTGCGCTCAGATGTTGTACCCCGAGGAATTTGATGTCATTGTCGTCGGTGGCGGTCACGCCGGCTCCGAGGCGGCGCTTGCCAGCGCCCGCATGGGCTGCAGAACGCTGCTGCTCACGCACAACATCGAGACGCTGGGGCAGATGAGCTGCAACCCCAGTATTGGCGGCATCGGCAAGGGGCATCTGGTCAAGGAGGTGGATGCGCTGGGCGGCGCGATGGCGTTGGCCACCGACGAGGCGGGCATCCAGTTTCGCATTCTCAACAGCAGCAAGGGCCCGGCGGTGCGTGCGACGCGGGCACAGGCCGACCGGCTACTGTACAAGGGGGCGATTCGTTCTCGCTTGGAAAACCAGCCCAATCTGCTGCTGTTTCAGCAGGCCGTCGATGACCTGATGCTCGAAGGCGATCGCGTCGTGGGCGCTGTCACGCAAGTGGGGGTGCGCTTTCGCGCGCGCGCCGTGGTGCTCACGGCCGGCACCTTTCTCAACGGCAAGATTCACGTGGGGCTCGATCACTACCAGGG
>JAIOIA010000007.1:0-2762 GCA_019912745.1 Comamonas sp.
AACCAGAAACCCTCGCGGGGACGCACCAGGCTCATGGCGTGCGCGTGTCGCCCGCCGACAGCCCCTCGCCGACCTCATCGGCCACGAGGTAGAGCGGGCGCTGCTTGACCTCGTCGTAGATGCGCGCGACGTATTCGGAGAGCAGGCCGATCGACATCAGCTGAACGCCACTCAGGAACATCATGCCCACCACCAGCGTGGCGTAGCCCGGCACGTCGATGCCGTAGAGGAAATAGTCGACGATCACCCACAGTCCGTAGCCCATGGCCGAGAACGCGAGCAACACGCCCAGCAGCCCCAGCAGGCGCAGCGGCACCGCCGTGAAGGCGAACAGGCCCGTGGTGCCCAGGCTGAGCGCGCCCATCAGGCCGAAATGGCTCTGCCCCGCCGCGCGCGGCAGCGGCTCGTAATCGAGCGCCACGCTGGGAAAGCCGACCCAGGCGTACAGCCCCTTCATGAAGCGGTGGCGCTCGGGGAGCCTGAGCAGCGCGTCGACCACGCGCCGGTCCATCCAGCGGAAATCCCCGGCGTTGCGCGGAATGCGCACGCGCCCGCCCCAGTTCACGATGTTGTAGAACCACGCCACCAGTCGCCGGTGCAGCGCCGACTGATCCTCGCGCGTGCGCCGCACCGCATAGACCACATCCACGCCCTGCTGCCAGTGGCGCAGCATGTCGGCCAGAAGCGCCGTGGGGTGCTGGCCGTCGGCGTCCATCAGCACCACCACCTCGCCACGCGCGGCCGCGATGCCCGCGGAGAGCGCCGCCTCCTTGCCGAAATTGCGCGACAGCTGCACGAAGCGCAAGGCGGGCTCGCGCGTGCACAGATCGCGCATCACCGCCTCGGTGTCGTCGCTGCTGCCGTCGTTGACCACCACCAGCTCCACGCGCGGCGACAGCGCCCGCAGCGCTGCGAGGGTGCGCGCCACCACGTCCGGCAGCGACGCACCCTCGTTGTAGGCCGGCATGACGCAGGAAATGGACGGCACCTGTCGCGCTCGTTCGTACATCGACTCCCCTGGTTTGGACACGTCCGCGCGACGATACGCGAACCCGCGGCGGATTTTGGCAGACCGCCCGGGTTTGCCTGCAAACCAGGCGGGCAAAACCGCGTCGATTCCCGGCTACAGATTCGGCACTTATAATCAACGCGTGTTTTACAACCTGCAATGCAGGTCCTTCATGTCGCCCTGACGCAGTTCAAGCCCGCATGAAACACGGTTGAGCGCCGCGCCCCACAGGCACGAAGTGCTCGCCACGGCCGAAGTTTCGGCCTCGATGCTGTGGATGCCCGGCCCGGCCTTTTTCAAGACCGGACAGCTTCCGCGCACAGGCTCTTGCGCACCGCCCTTCGCGTGCCATTCGAGCCGCCCGGCCGCCCCGGAAGGCGGTCAACTTCCCCGGCAACGTCCTCCGTGTGCGTCCCATCACAGGCATGCACTTTGGGCGATGTCACTGCATCGGGGTTGTGTGTATTTTTTGCACGCTTCGGCCATCGTGCTCCGCGCGTCCGCGTGACCGCGGGGTGAGTTCAATCCACGAGAAAGAACCCAACGGATGGCCAAATCCATCACGATCGAGCAGGTGTTCAAGATCTTCGGCGACGCGCCCGAGGACGCCTTGCGTCTGGCCCGCGAAGGCGCAAGCAAGCAGGAGATCCTGGAGCGCACCGGCCAGTCCATCGGCGTCTTCGACGCCAGCTTCACCATCGCCGCCGGCGAGATTTTCGTCGTCATGGGCCTGTCGGGCTCGGGCAAATCGACGCTGGTGCGCCTGCTTAACCGCTTGATCGCCCCGACCAGCGGGCGCGTGCTGGTCGATGGCGAGAACATCCTCGACTGCGACGACAAACGCCTGCGGCAACTCAGGCGCAAGGACATCTCCATGGTGTTCCAGTCGTTCGCGCTGATGCCGCACCTGTCGGTGCTGGAGAACACCGCCTTCGGCCTGGAGCTGGCCGGGGTGGACCGCGGCGCGCGCGAGGGCGCCGCGAAAGAGGCGCTGGCGCAGGTGGGCCTGGCGGGCTGGGAGGCGAGCTACCCCGACGAACTCTCGGGCGGCATGCAGCAGCGCGTGGGCCTGGCGCGCGCGCTGGCGGCCGATCCGTCGATTCTGCTGATGGACGAGGCGTTCTCGGCGCTCGACCCCATCATCCGCACCGAGATGCAGAGCGAGCTGCTGCGGCTGCAGCAGGTCAAGCGCCGCACCATCGTCTTCATCTCGCACGATCTGGACGAGGCGATGCGCATCGGCGACCACATCGCCATCATGAAGGACGGACACGTGGTGCAGGTGGGCACGCCCGATGAAATCCTGCGCGCGCCGGCCGACGACTACGTGCGTGACTTCGTGCGCGGGGTGGATGCGGCCGCCGTGTTCAAGGCAGCCGACATCGCGCGCCAGGCGCTCACGGTGATCTCCGAACTGGGCGACCGGGGCTGCCGCGCGGCGCTGCGCATCCTGGAGGACTCCGACCGCGACGTGGCCTACGTGCTCAGTCCGCGCAGGAAGTACTTGGGCGCGGTCTCGTCGCAGTCACTGCGCGACGCCCTGCGCGGCCATCATGGTCCGTTGGGGCTGAAGCACGCCTTCCTCACGGACGCGCCGCCCCTGCCGGCCGATGCACCGGTCGCCGACCTGTACGGTGCGATGACCAACGCCCCCTGCCCGCTGCCGGTGGTGGACGAGGCCGGACAGTACCTGGGCGTCGTGAGCCGCACAACGCTGATGCGCTTTCTCGACCGCGACACGCCGCCCGTGCTG
>JAIOIA010000050.1:0-2406 GCA_019912745.1 Comamonas sp.
CCGCCCAGGTGCCCGCGCGGCGCCAGTCGCGCGCCACGCCGCCCAGCACGCGCGTGCCCCGGTAGCCCCACATCGCGTCCGCCGTGTTGGCGAACCGGAACAGCGCCGCGCCCGGCAAACCCAGCAGCGCAAACCAGACCAGCGGCGCCACCAGCGAATCGTTGAGGTTCTCGGCCAGACTCTCGATCGCGCTCTCGCGCACCTGCACCTCGGTCAAGGCGTCCACCTCCCGGCTCACCAGCCGCGCCAGCCGCGCGCGGCCGTCGGCAAGGGAATGCGCCAGCGCCTGCTCCACCGCCAGCACCTCGTCGTGCAGCAGGGCCCAGGCCAGCAGCGGCTTGAGCAGGAGCGCCAGCAACAGCACCGTCGCCCAGTCCGGCAAGCGCAAGAGCCACGCCTGCAGCTGCCACGCAGCCCCACCGACGATGGCCGCGCCCACGCACCACGCCAGCGCACCCAGCCAGAAGGCCCGCGCATGGCCTCCGGGGGGTGGCGCATCGGCACGCGGCGCACAGCGCATGCCCGCCCAGGTCAGGTAATGCCCCATCCAGACCACCGGGTGCCAGCGCACGGGCGGCTCGCCCAGCGACCGATCGATCGCCAGCGCCAGCGCGGGCACCAGAGACAGCCACACACCCAGCGCCGCATCCGGCGTCACAAACAAGAGGCCCATCAATCCAGAGCAGGCAGCGTGCGCTCGCCGCGCTCCAGCGCCAGCAGCCATTCTTTTCGCGCCACGCCGCCGCCGTAGCCGGTCAGGCTGCCGTCGCTGCCGATCACGCGATGGCACGGCACGACGAGGCTGATCTTGTTGTTGCCATTGGCGCTGGCGACCGCGCGCGTGGCCGTGGGCTTGCCGATGCAGCGCGCCTGCTCGGCGTAGCTGCGCGTCTGGCCGTAGGGGATGGCGAGCAGCGCATGCCAGACGCTTTGCTGAAACGGCGTGCCCACGAGGTCCAGCGGCACGTCGAAATGGCGCCGCCGCCCCTCGAAATACTCGGCCAGCTCGCGCCCAAGCTGTGCGGCCAGCGCGCTCTCGCCCGCCCGCGCGGGGCCGCCGCGCGCGGCCTCGACCTGCGCCACTTCGCGCGCCAGGCCTTTGGTGCGCTCGCTGAATTCGAGCAGGCACAGGCCGCGCTCGGAGATGAGCGCCATCATCTCGCCCAGCGGCGTAACGTAGGTGTGAGAGAGCAGGGCCATGCGCTCGATTGTCGCAACATCGATGCGCCCATGCCAGCGCCGGGCGGACCCCGGAAAATTCCGCAAAAATGTGCAGGCCGCTGCAAAGCCATGGAATAAAACGCCCTCTGGCGGTGTTTGTACATACGTCAACCACCCTTTTCAGGAATTCACCATGCGCATTCTCATGACCGCCGCCGCCCTCCTCGTGGCCAGTTCGCTGGCCTGGGCAGAGCAAGCCCCGACCAAGACCCAGGACGGCGCGCTCGTCGGGCCCAACGGCATGTCGCTCTACATCTTCGACAAGGACGTGGCCGGCAGCGGCAAGTCCGCCTGCAACGGCCCGTGCAGCGCGAACTGGCCGGCGCTGACCGCCGCCAGTGGCGACCAGGCCCAGGGCGAATACAGCATCATCCGGCGCGACGACGGCGCGAGCCAGTGGGCCTACAAGGGCAAGCCGCTGTACTTCTGGGTCAAGGATGCCAAGCCGGGCGATCGCAGCGGCGACGGATTCAACAAGGTCTGGCACCTCGCGCGCCCGTAAGACCGCGCGCCGTGGATCGGTCGTCCGTCCTGGAGCACCTGCCCGCGCTGCGGCGCTACGCGCGCGTGCTGACGGGCGACGCCTGGGCAGCCGACGATCTGGTGCAGGATACGCTGGAGCGCGCCTGCGGCAAGTGGCGCCTGTGGCTGCCCGGCAGCGACCTGCGCGCCTGGCTGTTCACGCTGATGCACCGCGTGTTCCTGAACCAGCGGCGCGACGGCGCAAGCCACGCCCGCGTGATGTCACTGGACGATGCGCAGGACGATCTGCCCGGCGCGGCGCGCGATCTGGACAGCGCCATCGACCTGCAACGCTGCCTGCTGCGCCTGCCCGAGGAGCAGCGCACCGTGCTGCTGCTGGTGACGCTCGAAGACCTGTCCTACGCCGACGTGGCCGGGATGCTGGGCGTGCCCATGGGCACGGTGATGTCGCGCCTGTCGCGCGCGCGTGGCCGCCTGCGCGAGCTCATGGGCCGCGATCTGCCGGCGCAGCCGCCCGCCAGCGCCACGGTCACGCCGCTGCGCCGCCCGAACTGACACGACCCACGCCACGCAAAAATGAAAGCCACTCCCACGGTCACCGAAGAACTGCTGCACGCGCTGGCCGACGACCGCCTGCCCGCGCCGCAGGCCACGGCCCTGCTCGCGAACCTCGATGCGGACTCCCTGCGCACGGTACGGCAA
>JAIOIA010000051.1:0-10218 GCA_019912745.1 Comamonas sp.
GGGTGCGTGGGAGCGGCTTCAGCCGCGAAGGCCTGCACGGAGCCATTCGCGGCTGAAGCCGCTCCCACGCACCCCATCCAGCTCCTGCTGCTCGCCGCCCTGCTCACCCTGAGCGCCAGCGCACCTGCCTGGGCCTGGAGCAACCACGCGCTCGCGGCCTACCGTGCGTTTGAAGTCATGCCCGAGCTGCGCGATGCGGCGCCCGTCGCCGCCGAACCGCTGGAAGACTTCCTCGCCGCCCAGGCCGCGCCCATCGCGCAACTGCTGGCCGCGCAAGACACCTGGGCGCGCCAGCACATCGCGCATTACCCGCCGCTGCCCGCCAGCCTGCGCTTCGATCCCGCGGTGGCGGGCCAGGGCCCACAGGCGCTGCGCAAGGCCTTCCTGATGGCGCTGCGCGTCTCGCCAGAAAGCCGCCTCGCGCTCTACGTGCAGCCCGACCCCTGGGGACCCGCACCCAGCGGCGCGCCCATGCCGCACGACGAGGTCAACGCCCTGCCGCTGCGCGACAAGGACGTGGAAAAGCACCGCTTCGTGCGCCTGGCCCCCGGCGAGCCCGTGGCACCGATCGCGGTGCTCGCCAGCGCCAGCGACGAGCCCGACTACGGCATGGACGTGAACCTCTGGGAAGACAGCCCTTCGGCCTGGGGGCCGCTGTACGGCTTCGGCAAGCTGCCGTTCGGCAACCCCAGCCTGAGCTTCGCCACGCAGGCGCCGTTTCACATGGGCTACTACCACGAGTCGGCGCTGATCTACGCCGCCGCCGGTTTTCTCAAGCGCACCTACCCCGAGTTGCGGCTGCACCAGTACATGGGCCTGGCCGAGCTCGCCTTCCAGAGCGGCCACCCGTACTGGGGCTGGCGCTTCGCGGGCCTGGCGTCGCACTACGCGCAGGATCTGACCCAGCCCTACCACGCGAGCCTGGCGCCCGGTTTTTCCACGGCGAGGCTCATCGGCATCCAGCTGCTGGCGGTGCTCGGCCTGCCCGCGAGCAAGAACGACATGGTGGTATTGCTGTCCAACCGCCACTTCGTTCTGGAGCGCTACGAAAGCCAGATGATCCAGGCCAGCGCCAGGGCGCGCCAGACGACGGCGCTGGAGAACGCGCTGCACGACACCACCAGCGACGCCGGGTATGGTGTGTGGAACGACGACACGCTGCGCGATGGGGTCTCGCTCGAATCCTCGTCGCTGGGCGAGGCCGTCACCGCGCAGATGCTCGCCTCCGTGCCCTCGAAGTACGTGGACGACCCGACGTTTGACTTCGGCGTGCACGCCAGCCGGATCGACCTCATGGCCGAGGTCGCCCGGCGCGGCCCCGAGTCGCGCGCGGCATTCGAGGCCAGCATCGCCACGCTGATGCGCCACTTCGGCGCGCACAGCCGCCAGCTGGTACGCGCCATCCTGCAGCCACCGCGCCAGCCCTGAAGCGCGTGCGGGCCCGTCATCACCTGCACACGAAAAAGGGCACGCGGCGAACCGCGTGCCCCTGCGTCTGACGGCCGGCAGCGACCGGCCTCATCGCGCCATCCGATCAGGACTGATAGCCGCTGGCCGGACGGAAGCCGTGGGCCAGCGCTTCGCGCGTGGCTTCACGCACCTGCGCACGGCTCAGATCGCTCGTCACGGTCTCCTGCGCCAGTGGCAGATTGCCCGCCAGCGGCGCCTGGGCGGATACAGTAGCGCGCTGCACTTGGCTGGTGCCTGCGGCGACGCTCTGCGCCTGGAAGAAGGGCGCTTCACCCGCAGCAGGCTGCGAGCCGGCGGCAAAGGCGGTGCCGGAGGCGAGCAGCGCGGCGGCGATGGAAGCAAAAGCGAAATTCTTGCGGATCATGGTCTTTCTCCTGAAAACGTGACAAACCAAAAAAAACCCATTCGGTCAATGAATGGCCTGAGCCACTTCCCTTACCGGAGGAACACGGTGGTGTCCTTCGATGACTCGTAGTGTGCGGGTTTTCCCTAGTTTTAAAAGGCCGGTTTATGAATTTGATTGTTTCCAATATGGAAACAATCAACGATGAAAGGCCAGTCCACACAGTCCGGCACGGTCGCAGCATGGGTGAAACCCCACAGGCGCGCGCCTTGAGCGCGATCAGCGCCTGCTCGGTCACGATGTGCAGGCCGGCCAGTTGCACCGTGTGGGCGTGCAAAAAGGCGTAGTAGTCCGCGTCCAGCAAGATGGCTGAGAGACTTTGTACTTCCTGCTCAAACGGCACCGGTGTCAGGTGCGCGCCAGGGGCCAAAGGCATGTGGCCCGGCGCACGTGCAAAAAACTCCAGCATCTGCGGGAACGCCGGATTGGCGGGCTTGGCAAAGCGGTAGAAGCACCGCCCTTGTTCACCCTGCTGGCGCACCGCGTAGCCGCCCTCGGCAACAAAGGCCCAGAGCTTGCGGCCAAAGGCGCTGTCCAGCGCCTCCACGCACAGCACCACGTCCAGGTCCTTGGTGGCGCGGGCCGGCAGCCCCGCCTCGCCCAATACCAGCTGCGTGGCCACGCCGCCAATCAGGATGTAGCGCGCCTCGTCACCCACGAAGTAGCGCGCAAAAGTCTCCAGACCCTGCATCATGCCCACGGCTCCATCAGTTCTTGCAGCGCCAGTTGCACGCGCTCGTCGGGATTGTCTTGCAGGCTCAAGGCCAGAGAGAGCCGATCTACACCACGGGCATCGGCCGTGGCCTGCGGGGCATAGCGCCACAGCTCCAGCACGCAGGTGCCCTCGTCAGGCACGGGGATCACCGGCACCACCTGGGCCAACGCAGGCCAGTGCTTGCTGGCCATGGCCCAAACAGCCTCCGCTGGCGCGGCCAGATCAGTCTGCGCGGCCAGGGCGGTTTCACCCGCCGGGCAGGCCAGCTCTGGCGCCAGCAAGGCCTGCTGCACCCGCACGCGCTGGCGCACGGGGCTGCGCAGCAGGGGTTGCGCCTGCTGCCAGACCTGTGCGGGCGCACCGGCCAACGCCACCACGCGCTCGCGCCCTTGCACGTGCGATTGCACCAAGCCTCCAGCCTCCAGCGCCTTCACGGCCTGGCTGATGCTGGCCGCCGTGCACCCCAGGCGCTCGGCGGCGGCGGCGATGGTGACGGGGGGCAGCAGCCCCCCCAGCAACAGCGCGATCAGCAACTGCTGCGCCACCGGCGGCAAGGTGGCTACGGCCTGTGGCGACAGACGCTGCGGGCGCTGCACCGTCTCGGCGCTGCCCAGCGCGGGCCAGAACAATTGCCGCCCCGGCACCACAAAAGGCTGGCCCAACTCCACCAGACGGGTGCGCAGGTAGGGCGGCAAGTGATCAGCCACCAGGCACACCCCTGCAGGCTGGGGTTGCAAGCGTGCAAGCAACTGCTGCAACTGTTTGGATAACTGCAATGGGGGCGGCGGATCAGGCTGGCGCAGCAGCAACACCAGCCAAGTGCGGCCAGCAATGGAAGCCAGCAACGGCTCATAGCGCTGGCTCAAGTAGCTTGGCAGAGCAGGCCCCGACCATGACAGCCACTGCGGCGCTTGTCCGGTGAGCTGCTGGACGTATGCGGCAAATGAATCGACAAGCGGTAGCATGCAAAAATATTAACACTAAACAATTAATTTTTAGTGTTTATTTCTGATGTTCAACTGTCACCACCCATAACGTATAGGCTTCTGAAGCTTTCTGGCATACCTCATCGCGAAGCTTGTTGTTCATCAGAAGTGGTACTTCTCGCTACGGCGTTTGAAGGCTTGCTCCGAGCCCTCCATGATGTCCAGAACTGCCCGAGCCACAGGTGCCCTGTCAAGGCCTCCTTCTACCAGCAACTTACCTCTCCCGTCTCGCGCCTCAAGCGCGTAAATAAGTTCAGCGTCACCGTTCACGGGTAGGTTGGAGGTCAGTCACCTCCCGCCCTTCGATATGGCGTTGTGTCGCTGGCGGATTGGATGGCCGAAAGACCAAGGTGTCGGCCACTCCGCCCTCCGCCTGAAACGACACTCGGACTTCAGCGCCTAGGTGCGACAGTGAGTCCCTCAGTTGCGCACGTTCCTGTGCAGCACCAGGTTTCCAGCCGAAATCCCCGCACGGATACCGGCTTCATCGACATACCGGGACTCGTGCTTTGCGGCGTCGAAAACGTGAAGGGTACCGGCATGAATGCGACCATCGAGCACCTCCCAGTAGCTCTCGGGCTGGTTGCGCAACACCAGCCGGTCGCCACTACGTAAGTCGTACATCACGGCAGAAGCCTCACGCAGGAAAACTCTTCCGGCACGAGCTTTTCCACCAGACACAGGTGCCCCAGGTCGCCGTAGGCGAGCGAGAGCTCCAGGGAGGCGCAGATGTGCTGGCGCGCCAAGTCTGCCTGCAGCACACCGGCGGCCAGCAACACAGGAATCAGGCCCGTGGGGATCTGCAGGTCAGCGCACAGGTCGCGCTGCAGCACCGGACCGGATGCGCAATAGCGCTCGACCCGGTCGATGATGTCTGGACTCAGATGCTTGTGCACGAGCGCCAGTGCGGCCTTGAGCAACTGGGCGTTGACCAGAACCGGGTGGCGTTCCTCTGCGGGTACTACCACCGTGGACAGGGGGTAGCAGTACGCTTGCATGATGGTCCGGGCGCGCTGGAGTTTGGCCCAGTAAGCAGCGTCTCCTTCGTAACCCTGCAGCTTGACTTCGTAGGCGCGCTGCAGGCCATCGGCCTGAACCGTGGCGAAGTCAGGGGTGTACTCTGCAGCACCATGGCGTCCGCCACGCATGCGGCGCGCCTCGGATACCTCTTCTCGGGTGAAAAGCAGTCGTTCGCCGACCAGGTCGACGGTAAACGGCTGTTGCTTGAACGACCGCACACGCGGGTCAATGCTGAGAATATGCCCCACCAGGCGCTCAGCGTCGGACTCGACTGTGATGTGGCCATCGGCTTTTGCCGCATAGGTGCCGATACGGGCCTTGCCGTAGGTACGGGCTGTTTGCCTGATGCCGGCACTCGCCGCATTCCGGCGGCTGCGCACGCCATAGGAAGGTGCAACTCTCATTGCACACCGCCTGGCACAAAAAATTGGGAGCCGACACTGCTGATCGGATGGATGCTCATCAAGACGTCCTCAGGAAAAAGACTTGCTGAGAACGTATAGGGATGTTGATTTGTGAACAGTCGTATACGACCTAAAATTCCGCTCGGAAGGCCTCTATCCACAAGGGACGATAGCCAAAGGAGGATTGCAAGATGGCTGTAGACAGACTGCCAAGCGAGAGTGCTCAGCCTTATGATGTGTGGGAAAAAGTTGCCAAGGAACTGATAGAGGACGAGATGGAACTCCGAGGCATTCACTACAAGCAGCTGGCCCGGCTGCTTGAAGACCAGGGGATCGAAGAGTCGCCCGGTCAAATCAACCGCAAGGTCAATCGCAAGCGGTTCAGCGCGGCATTTCTGCTGGCATGCCTGCGAGCCATGGGGGTAGAGACGATCTCGCTCAAATAGAAGCAGGCGCCCACACAGATAACGCATTACGCTGCGCTGCGGATTCTTCCTAAGCCTGACCTGCTCCATTGCCAGTCTCCGTTCGTACCCTCTCATAAAAAGGGGCACGACCCGGCTCAGCCACCGCGGAGCTGGAACTGACGTCTCAAACTACGAGCGCAAACCGGCATTGCACCGGCAGGGTGCTTTCACAGTAGGCATTGACGCCAGAGTTGTCAAGCCGCGGGCACTGCACAACGAAAAAGGCCACGTTCCCGTGGCCTCTTTACTCATGCCGACCATCATAGATCGAGACTATTGAGATACATCTTTCGATAAATGTCTCAACGGATGCTTCACAAAATCTCAGCTTATGGGTCCAGCTACACAAAAGTCACACATCGATATTGCCCGCATGCAGCGCATTGGTCTCGATGAACTCGCGCCGCGGCTCCACATCGTCGCCCATCAGCATGGTAAAGACCTGGTCGGCCTCGACCGCGTCGGTCACCTGCACGCGCAGCATGCGGCGCGTGGCGGGGTCCATGGTGGTTTCCCATAGCTGCTCGGGGTTCATTTCGCCCAGGCCCTTGTAGCGCTGGCGGCTGGTGGTGCGCTCGGCTTCGGCGAGCAGCCAGCGCATGGCCTGGCGGAAGTCGGCCACTTTTTCTTCCTTCTTCTTCTCGCCCTCGCCGCGCATCACGCGCGCGCCCTCGGCTAGCAGGCCATCGAAACTGCGCGCGCCTTCGGCCAGCGCCTCGTAGTCGCTGCCGGCGATGAAGTCCTGCGCCACGATGCTGCTCTTGATGTTGCCGTGGTGGTGGCGGCTGATGCGCAGCAGCAGGCCGCCGTGGCGCGGGTCGGTTTCGGCGGCCACTTCGGCCTCGGTGCCTGCATGGTCGAGCTCGCGCAGCTTGGCCTGCAGCTTTTCGGCGCTGACCTGCGCCGCCTCCATGCTGGAGAGGTCGAGCGCCACGCCGTCGGCCACGGCGCGCAGCGCCTCGGCGTCCATGTAGGCCGACAGGCGCTCGATGATGGCCTCCATGCGCTGGTGCTGGCGCGCCAGATCGGCCAGCTCCGTGCCTTCGAGCGTGCGCGGCTCGGCCCCGCCGGTGTTCACGGCAGCGCCGACCAGCGCCACGCGCAGCAGGAACTGGTCCAGCGCCGGGCCGTCCTTCAGGTAGAGCTCTTCCTTGCCGTTCTTCACCTTGTATAGCGGCGGCTGGGCAATGTAGACGTGGCCGCGCTCGACCAGCTCGGGCATCTGGCGGTAGAAGAAGGTGAGCAGCAGCGTGCGGATGTGCGCGCCGTCCACGTCGGCGTCGGTCATGAGGATGACGCGGTGGTAGCGCAGCTTGGCGATGTCGAAGTCGTCGGCGCCGCTCTTGCCATTGCCATTGCCGAATTCGTCCTCGCTCGCGGCCTTGCCGATGCCGGTGCCCAGCGCGGTGATGAGCGTGATGATTTCCTGGCTGGAGAGCAGCTTTTCGTAGCGTGCCTTCTCCACGTTCAGGATCTTGCCGCGCAGCGGCAGGATGGCCTGGAACTTGCGGTCGCGCCCCTGCTTGGCCGAGCCGCCGGCCGAGTCGCCCTCGACGATATAGATCTCGCACAGCGCCGGGTCTTTTTCCTGGCAGTCGGCGAGCTTGCCGGGCATGCCCATGCCGTCCAGAACCCCTTTGCGGCGCGTCATCTCGCGCGCCTTGCGGGCGGCTTCGCGCGCGCGCGCGGCCTCGACGATCTTGCCGCAGAGGATCTTGGCGTCGTTGGGCTTTTCTTCGAGGTAGTCGGCCAGCAGCTTGCCGACGATGTCTTCCACCGGCGCGCGCACTTCGCTGCTCACCAGTTTGTCCTTGGTCTGGCTGCTGAACTTGGGCTCGGGCACCTTCACGCTGAGCACGCAGCACAGGCCTTCGCGCATGTCGTCGCCGGTCACGTCCACCTTGGCCTTCTTGGCGAACTCGTTGTCGGCGATGTACTTGCCGATCACGCGCGTCATCGCCGCGCGCAGGCCGGTGAGGTGGGTGCCGCCGTCGCGCTGCGGGATGTTGTTGGTGAAGCACAGCACCTGCTCGTTGTAGCCGTCGTTCCACTGCATCGCCACTTCGACGCCGATTTCGGTGCCGGGGATGCCGCCGTAGGTTTCGGCCGGGCGCGTGCCGCTGGCATGAAACGGCGTGGGGTGCAGCACCTTCTTGCCGGTGCTGATGAACTTGACGAAGCCCAGCACGCCGCCCGCGCCCGAGAAGTCGTCCTCCTTGCCGGTGCGCTCGTCGATCAGACGAATGCGCACGCCGTTGTTCAGGAAGGAGAGCTCACGCAGGCGCTTGGCCAGCGTGTCGTAATGAAAGTCGTGGTTGTCACCGAAGATTTCCGTGTCGGGCAGAAAGCGCACCGCCGTGCCGCGGTCCTCGGTGGGGCCGGTGATCTTCATCGGCGAGGTCTCGAAGCCGTCGACCACCTCGATCTGGCGGTTCTGCACGAAGCCGCGCGCAAATTCGATCTGGTGCACTTGCCCCTCGCGGCGCACCGTCAGGCGCAGCCATTTGCTGAGCGCATTCACGCACGAAACGCCCACGCCGTGCAGCCCGCCCGAGACCTTGTAGCTGTTCTGGTTGAACTTGCCGCCCGCGTGCAGTTCGGTGAGCGCGATCTCGGCGGCCGAGCGCTTGGGCTCGTGCTTGTCGTCCATCTTCACGCCGGTGGGGATGCCGCGGCCGTTGTCGGTCACGCTCAGGCTGCCGTCGGCGTGGATGGTGACGGCGATGTCGTCGCAATAGCCCGCCAGCGCCTCGTCGATGGAGTTGTCCACCACCTCGAACACCAGGTGGTGCAGCCCGGTGCCGTCGGACGTGTCGCCGATGTACATGCCGGGGCGCTTGCGCACCGCCTCCAGCCCTTCGAGGATCTGGATCGCGGATTCGCCGTAGCCGCTGGCGTTGCCGGGCCCTGCGGGCGCGGCGTGGTGGTTCTCGTGGTTCTCGTTGGTCATCGCAGCAGCTTCGGGGAAACGCGGTGCGTTTCCGCAAATGTTCAATATCAAAACAGCGCCAGCGCCTTACAGAAAGGCGCCAGCAGCTATCAAATCCGCATGGGCATCACGACATACTTGAAGTGCTCGTTGCCCGGAATCTGAAAGACCACCGAGCTGCTGCCATCCATCATGTCGATGCGCACCATCTCCTGGCCCATGTTGGTGAGCACGTCGATGAGGTAGGTGACGTTGAAGCCGATCTCGATCGGTTCGCCGTCGTAATCGATGTCGAGTTCATCGACGGCCTCTTCCTGCTCGGCGTTGTTGCTGGAGACGCGCAAGGACCCGGGCTCGATGTTCAGGCGCACGCCCTTGAACTTCTCGCTCGTCATGATGGCCGAGCGCTGCAGGCTCGCGAGCAGCGGCGCGCGCCCGAGCGTGATGCTCTGCGCGTAGTTGCGCGGGATCACGCGGTTGTAGTCGGGGAACTTGCCCTCGACCAGCTTGGTGACGAACTCCATGCCGCCAAAGGTGAAGCGCGCCTGGTTGCCCGCGAACTGCATCTGGATCGCGCCCTCGGCGTCCGAGAGCAGGCGCTGCAATTCAAGCACCGTCTTGCGCGGCAGGATCACCTCCTGCTTGGGCACGTCCACCTCCAGCTCGGCGGCGGTGAACGCGAGGCGGTGGCCGTCAGTCGCCACGAGCGAGAGCGCCTTGCCCTCGGCGACGAACAGGATGCCGTTCAGGTAGTAGCGGATATCCTGCACCGCCATCGCGAACGAGACCTGCGCCAGCAGCTCCTTGAGCACCTTCTGCGGCACGCTGAACGCCGGGCCGAAGCTGCCCGACTCCTGCACCAGCGGGAAATCCTCGGCCGGCAGCGTGTGCAGCGTGAAGCGGCTCTTGCCGCCCTTGAGCACGAGTTTGGAGGCACCCGAATCCAGGCTCACCGTCTGGTCGGCGGGCAGGGTCTTGAGGATGTCGATGAGCTTCCTCGCGCCCACGGTGGTGGCGAAATCGCCCACATCGCCGCCGAGTTCCACCGCGGTGCGAATCTGGATTTCCTGGTCGCTCGTGGTGAACTGCAGCGCGCTTCCGCTCTTCTTGATGAGCACGTTGGCCAGGATGGGCACCGTATGACGGCGCTCGACGATGCCGGATACCGCTTGCAGAACCGCCAGAAATTTGTCTTGGGTGCTCTTCAGGACAATCATCGGGTGAACCTCGGTGAAATAAAAGACGAAAAAACAGAGGCGGGCGAAACAGGGCTGCGCATGGGTTCTTTCATGCCTGCTCAGCCCTTGAGGGTCTGTTCGAGCACGTGCAACTCCTGGTTGAGTTCGGTGAGCTGCTGGCGTTCGCCGCCGATCTTGCGTACCGCGTGCAGCACGGTGGTGTGGTCGCGCCCACCGAAGAGTTCGCCGATCTCGGGCAGGCTCTTCTGCGTGAGTTCCTTGGCCAGGTACATCGCGATCTGACGCGGGCGCGCGATGGAGGCCGGGCGCTTCTTGCTGTACATGTCGGCGACCTTGATCTTGTAGTAGTCGGCCACCGTCTTCTGGATGTTCTCGACGCTGATCTGGCGGTTCTGGATGCTGAGCAGATCGCGCAACGCCTCGCGCGCCGCGGCAACCGATATGTCCTTGGCGTTGAAGCGCGCATAGGCCAGCACCTTGCGCAGCGCGCCCTCGGCCTGCGCCTTGTTGATGAGAATGGCCACGCGCATTTCCAGTTCGGGCGGCTCGATCGCGACAGACAGGCCGGCGTCGAAGCGCGACACCAGCCGCTCGTGGATGTTGGTCAGGCCCTTGGGGTAGGTGT
>JAIOIA010000052.1:0-4435 GCA_019912745.1 Comamonas sp.
GGCGGAAGGTGGGCGAACATGCGTGAACGCTGATGGATGGTAAGAGCTCATCGCCATCCGGAGGTGGGGGTTTGCCCGCGTAGACAGGGAGCAATGGATGTCGGAGAAACCCGAGTTGGCTGCGGGGTGGCTGGTTTTATACAACCCGATGCTGTGACATAGTCGGGTTTTCCCGAGGTGCCATGAACGATTGCCAGACCATCGATTGGGATGTGCGCAGCGATGACGTGCAGCGCAACCAGCTCGCCGCGTACGACCGCTTGCGTGAGTCGCATGGCGTTGCTCGCTCCGAGGCGCTGGGCGCCTCGGTCTTCAGGCATGCCGACGTGCTGGCCGTGGTGCAGGATCACGCGTGCTTCAGCAGCGTGGTTTCCACTCATGTTGCCGTGCCCAACGGCATGGATCCGCCACAGCACACCGTCTACCGCAGGCTGATCGACCCTTACTTCGCGCCGGCGCGCGTGGCGGCGATGCGGCCCGTGTATGAGACCGTGGCCACCGCGTTGATCGGCGAGGCGCGCCGGGCGCATGGCGCGACGCCGTTCGATTTCATCGCCGAATGCGCCTTGCCCTACGCGGCGCGCACCCAGTGCGCTTTCCTCGGCTGGCCGCAGGCGCTCGAGGCGGAGATGGCCGCGTGGATCGCCCAGCACCACCGGGCCTCGCTGGCACAGGATCGTGCCCGACTGGGGGAGCTCGGCCTGCAGTTCGAGGCGCTGATCGATCGCATGCTCGATGAGCGCAGCGGCGCGGGTGATGCCACGGTGCGCGATGCCACCCAGGCCCTGATGCATGAAGTCGTGGACGGCCAGCCACTCTCGCGCGGTGCCATTGCCAGCATCCTGCGCAACTGGACGGTGGGCGAGATCGGCACCATCGCCGCCTCGGTGGGCATCATCGCAGAGTGGCTCGCGTGTCATCCGGACTGGCAGCAGCGTCTGCGCGGGCGGCCCGAGCTGCAGGCGGAGGCGATCGAGGAAATGCTGCGCCTGCACGGGCCTCTCGTCGTGAACCGCCGGGTGGCGCGCTGCCCGGCGCATGTCGGCGGCCACGAATTCGAAGCGGGCGAGCGCGTCACCGTGCACTGGACGACCGCCAACCGCGATCCGCGCGTGTTCGAGGCGCCCGAGGAGTTTCGCCTGGGTCGCGACCAGAGTCGCAACCTCCTTTATGGCGCGGGCATCCACGTCTGCCCTGGCGCTCCCATGGCGCGTGTGCAGCTTGCGGTCTGGCTGCGCGCCATGCTCGACGCCACGTGCGCGATCGCGCCGGCCCGGGCCGATCAGCCACGCGAGTACGCGTGCTACCCGGCCATGGGCTTTGCGCGCCTGCCGCTGATGCTGCGCTGGGCCTGATCTATATCTGGTAGAACGTGCGGATGATCTCCCACGCCTCGCGTGGATCGTCGGTGACGTGAAAGAGTTCGAGGTCTTCCGCCGAGAGCGTGCCCTGTTCCACCAGCACCTCCAGGTGCAGCGCCCGTTTCCAGAAACTGCTGCCGAAGAGCACGATGGGCACGGGCTTGGTCTTGTGTGTCTGCACCAGCGTGAGCACCTCGAACAGCTCGTCGAAGGTGCCGAAGCCGCCGGGGAACACCACCAGCGCCTTGGCGCGCATCATGAAGTGCATCTTGCGCAGCGCGAAGTAATGGAATTTGAACGCCAGCGACGGCGTGATGTAGGGGTTGCAGCTTTGCTCGTGCGGCAGCGTGATGTTCAGGCCAATGTTGGGCGCGCCCACGTCGTGCGCGCCGCGGTTGGCCGCTTCCATGATGCCCGGGCCGCCGCCGGTGCAGATCGTCAGGCGTTCGGCCGGTGGTTTGTTCAGGCTGTATTCGGCCACATGGCGCGCAAAGCGCCGGGCCTGCTCGTAGTCGTGTGAATTGCGCACGTCGCGCTCGGCCAGCGCGATGCGCTGCGCATCGCCGCTGGCGCGCGCGCTTTCGAGCTTTTCCGCGGCTTTGTCCGGCGCCAGGGTGCGGGCGCTACCGTAGACCACCACCGTGCTCTCTATGCCTTGCTCGATCAGGTTCAGGTCAGGCTTGAGCAGTTCGAGCTGGAAGCGGATGCCTCGCGTTTCGCGCCGCTGCAGGAATTCGGGATCGACGAAGGCCAGCCGGTAGGCATTGGGCTTGAACGGATCGCCATTCGTGGTGTTGCGGTGCAGTTCGCCCCACATTTCGATGAGGCGGGCATCCTGCAATTCGGTATTGGATTCCATGGTGATTTCAGGGAAATGGGGCTCTGGCCCTTTGCAGAAAAGCGCTAGGCGCTATCGCAAGAATAGTATCAGGATCAGTTCGAAGCGGTCTTGACAAAACCGGCGAGACTGTTCAGGCCCAGCCACGTCATGGTGAGCGAGCCCGCCAGGTGCAGCATCGCCACGACCAGTGCATGCCCGAGGCGCCCCTGCGTGAGCAACCCCACCACCTCGGCGGAGAAGGTGGAGAAAGTGGTGAGCGCCCCCAGGAAGCCCGTGACCACGGCGAGTCGCCAGAGTGGATCGAGCTGCGGCAGTGCCTGAAGCACGGCGATCACCAGCCCGATCAGATAGCCACCGATCAGATTGGCCGCCAGCGTGCCCCAGGGAAGAAAGGCCCCCGGTGTGTTGAGCCAGATGCCGAGCCACCAGCGCGAGAGTGCACCCAGGCTGGCGCCGATGCAGATGGCGGCGATCGCCGCAAGATTCATCATCGGGAGCGGGCGGGTTCGAAGACTTCGAGCAGGCGATCCAGCCCCCCTTCGTCGATCGCCACATGCGCCTGCGCGCGCACCGCGGGCTTGGCGTGGTAGGCGACGGACAGCCCCGCCGCGCCCATCATCAGGAGGTCGTTGGCGCCGTCGCCCACGGCCATGGCCTGAGACGGCGCGATGCCCATGAACGAGGCCAGCTCCAGCATCGCGCGGCGTTTTTCGGCGCCGTCGCAGATGTCGCCCCAGGGCTGGTCCACCATCCTGCCCGTGAGCCGTCCGTGCTGCACCTGCAGCACGTTGGAGCGTGCAAAACGAATGCCCAGCCTGTCCTTGACGCGATCCGAAAAGAAGGTGAAGCCGCCCGAGACCAGCAGCGTCGTGATGCCGGCCGCGTGCACGGTATCCATGAGCCGTTCGGCGCCCGGGTTGATGCGCAGGCGCTCGGCGTACACCGTCTCGAGCTGCGCCACGCTCACGCCCTCGAGCAGCGCCACGCGCTGGCGCAGGCTTTCCTTGTAGTCGCGGATGTAGCCCTGCATCGCTGCCTCGGTGATCGCGGCCACCTCGGCCTTGCGGCCCACGACGGCGGCAATTTCGTCCACGCATTCGATGCTGATCAGCGTCGAATCCATGTCGCAGGCCAGCAGTTTGAAATCCGAAAGGTGCAGCGGCACGGTGACGCCCTGCACGACGAGGCCGGGCGCGAAGGTGCGCGGGGAGGCGGTGTTGCTCATGCGCTGATTATGGCAACGCCGGACAGGCCGCTCGCAGGCGCTCAGGCGAAGCGCTCGAAGACCTCGCCCAGCTGGTCGCGCCAGCGCGATTTGTCGCTGGCGTCGGCAAAACTCGCCTCGAAACCGTGGGCCGCGAGCTGCCATGCGTGGTGGCTGTTCATGCCGGTGGCGGCGCACACCTGCGTGAGGTTGTCGTTCATGTAGCCGCCGAAGTAGGCCGGATCGTCCGAGTTGGCCGTGGCCACCAGCCCTGCGTCCAGCAGCACCTTGAGGTTGTGCCGGCGCAGATCGGGGAAGACCTGCAGCTTCTGGTTCGACAGCGGGCACACCGTGAGCGCAATGCGCTCCCGGGCCAGGCGCTGCATCAGCGCGCCGTCGTGCACCGCCTGCACGCCGTGGTCGATGCGCTCTGCCTTCAGGAGGTCGAGCGCCTGCCAGATGTAGGCGGGCGGCCCTTCCTCGCCCGCGTGCGCCACGACGTGCAGGCCCAGCGCGCGGCAGCGCGCGAACACGCGTTCGAATTTTTCCGGCGGGTGGCCGAGTTCGCTCGAATCGAGCCCCACGCCGATGAAGTGCTCGCGCACGGGCAGGGCCTGCTCCAGGGTTTCGAACGCCTCGCGCTCTGAGAGATGGCGCAGGAAGCTCAGGATGAGCAGCGCGCTGATGCCGTGCTTTTCCCGTGCGTCCCGGCAGGCGCGTGAAAGGCCATGCACCACCGTTTCCATGGCAATGCCGCGCGCGGTATGCGTCTGCGGGTCGAAGAAGATCTCGGCGCGCACGACGTTGTCGCGAGCGGCCCGCGCAAGATAGGCAAGGGCCAGGTCGTAAAAGTCTTCTTCTTTTTGCAGCACGCCAGCGCCCTGGTAGTACAGATCGAGAAAGCTCTGCAGGTCGGTGAAGGCGTAGGCGCCGCGCAAGGCGTCCACGCTGGGCCAGGGCAGGGCGATGCCGTTGCGCGCGGCCAGTGCAAACGTCATCTCGGGTTCGAGAGAGCCTTCGATGTGGATG
>JAIOIA010000053.1:0-10496 GCA_019912745.1 Comamonas sp.
GATCCGGGCAGCGGCTCGCGCACCCCCACCACGCTGGAGGACGCGCTGCACACGGCCGACTCCGACGGGTCGGACGCACTGCTCACGCTCTGGCGGCAGGGGCTGGCCCTGATCGACGCCGCGCACGCGGCCGGTCTGAGCCTGCGCGGCGCGCTGGCAAGCGACCTGAGGGTCTGCGCCGACCAAGGGCTTGCCTGCACCGGCGTGGACGGCGCGGGCGCCAACGCCTTGCCCTTGGAGCTGCGCCAGGTGCGCGACGCGCTGGGCTACCTCTGGTCCACAGCGGGTTGCCTGCACCTGGCGGGGCAGCGCGAAGCGGCGCGGCCCCTCTGGGATGCCTGGGTGGCAAGCCCCGTGCGCGGCCACGCCTTTCGCGCCGCGCTGGCGCAGCACCTGTCGCGCCTGAGCTGGCTGCGCTACCTGCCGCCGGACAGCCGCTGGGGCAGCGCCACCTACCAGATGCGCGCCGCCTACGAGCAGGCGACCCGGCCCCGCTACGGGGAAGCACCCTCAGCCAAGTCATTGTGAAACCGGCCCCTAGTCGGCCCAGGAGAACCCCCGTGAACACCGTCCATATCGTCGCCTCGCTGGCCGTGCTCGAATACCTTGCCTTCACCGTGCTCGTGGGCCGTGCCCGCATGAAGAGCCACGTGATGGCGCCCAGCACCACGGGCGATGAGGCCTTCAACCGCGCGTTTCGCGTGCAGCAGAACACGCTGGAGCAGATCGTCGCCTTCCTGCCGGTGCTGCTGATCGCCGGCCTCTACTGGCCGCAGGCGATGGTGGCCGGCATCGGCGCGGTCTGGCTCGCCGGCCGCCTGCTCTACCGCCAGCAGTACGTGAAGAACCCCGCCAGCCGCGCGCCCGGCTTCGCTCTCACGCTGCTGCCTACCGTGGCGCTCACGCTCATGGTGCTGGCGGGCGTGCTCTTGAAGGCCTGAAAGCTCAACCGAGCGCGGCGGCCAGCGCGGCCTGCAGGCGCGCGGCGTAGTCCGCGGCGCCGATGAAGCCCGGCGCCAGCTCGCGGCACGAGACGGTGCGCCCGCGCATCGCCTGCGCATCCTCGGCATGGCCGAGGGCCGCGCACAGCAGGGGCCAGTCGGGCGCTTGCACGAGCGTACCCGCCACCAGCAGCATGCCATGGCGCTGGCGGCGCTGCGCCAAACCCACGAGCTTGCGCCCGCGCCCGCGATCGACCACCTCCCATGCGCCCAGGCTGCCGTAGCACGACCAGGCGATCTTCGGCCCCAGGCGGGCATCCATCGCGGGCACCTCGGCTGGCGGTACGCCCACGGCCTCGACCCCCAGAGGGGCCAGCAGGCGCACGTACAGTTCGGCCAGCGGCTGATAGCTGTCGTTGATGCGCGGCGCGACCCAGGGGTGCGAGAGCGGCACCACGACCGAGCTGCTCACCATCCACGGCCCGGTGAGCACGGCGCCGCCGCCCGAGGCGCGCACCAGCGCCTGCATCTGCGGCGCGCGCGCCTGCAAGGCGTCGAGTTCGCTGCGCTGCGAGCAGCCCAGCACCACCGCGGGCGCCGCGTAGGTCCAGACGGCGAAGCGCGGCGCGGTCACCGGCTCGGCCAGCTGCCGCGCGTTCCAGGCTTGTTCTTCTTCGGCGGTCGAGGGCATACAAGGCTCATCAGGGAAAAGCGCTAGGTTAGCAGCGCTGCACCGGCCGGACGGCTGTCGCACAATCGCCGTCATGCATCTGTCCAGTCCCACCCCGTTCCCGGCCAATCGCCCGCGCCGCATGCGCCGCGATGCGTTCTCGCGCAATCTCATGCGCGAGTCGCGCCTTTCGAGCCACGACTTCATCTACCCGGTGTTCGTCCACGAGGGCGAGAAACGCCGCGAGAGCGTGCCCTCCATGCCCGGTGTCGAGCGCCTGAGCCTGGACCTGCTGCTGCCCGTGGCCGAGGAATGCGTCAAACTCGACATCCCCGTGCTCGCGCTCTTTCCCGCGATCGACGGCGCACTCAAGACCCCCAACGGCAAGGAAGCGGCCAACCCGGACGGCCTGATCCCGCGCGTGGTGCGCACGCTGAAGAAGGAATTCCCGCAGCTGGGTGTGATGACCGACGTGGCGCTGGACCCCTACACCAGCCACGGCCAGGACGGCGTGCTCGACGACACCGGCTACATCCTCAACGACGAGACGGTGGAAATCCTGGTGCAGCAGGCGCTGGCGCATGCGCATGCGGGCGTGGACATCGTCGCGCCCAGCGACATGATGGACGGGCGCATCGCCGCGGTGCGCCGCGCGCTCGAAGCCCAGCACCTGATCTACACCCGCATCATGGCCTACAGCGCCAAGTACGCGAGCAGCTTCTACGGGCCGTTTCGCGATGCCGTGGGCACGCGCGGGGCGCTGGGCAAGGCAGACAAGAACGTCTACCAGATGGACCCGGGCAACAGCGACGAGGCGCTGCGCGAGGTGGCGCTGGACATCGCCGAGGGCGCGGACATGGTGATGGTCAAGCCCGGCATGCCCTACCTGGACGTGCTGCGCCGAGTCAAGGATGAATTTCGCATGCCGACCTTCGCGTATCAGGTAAGCGGCGAATACGCGATGCTCAAGGCCGCCAGCAGTCAAGGCTGGCTCGATCACGACTCGGTGATGCTGGAGGCGCTGCTGGCGTTCAAGCGCGCGGGAGCCGACGGCATCCTCACGTATTTCTCGCTTGAGGCGGCGCGACTGCTGCGCGCCTAACCTGAAAAACGCCCTCGCAAAAACCCCGGTCAGCCACGCTGCCGGGGTTTTGTCGTGATGGCGCCAGCGCAGCGCGCCGACCCGCGCGGTGCGCTCACGATTGCTCGCCGCTTTGCACGTGAAAGCCCCCTGCGATCGCCTTCACGGTTGCCTCGCGCACCTGGGCACGCGTGAGCGTGCTGGGCGTCTGCGCGGTGCTCGCCATCAACATCCCCGACAAGGGGCGATGCGCCCGCGCCTCGGCTTCCACGCTGGCACGCGTGAGCGCGCTGGGCGCCACGGCCACGGCATTGGCATAGGGCGCTTCACCCACCACAGGCTGCGCGGTTGCCGCGAATGCCGCGCCTGACAACGCCAAGGCAGCAGCAACGAAAGAAGCTTGAATGACACGCATGATGTTTTTCCTTCAATGATCAAGATGCACTTGCGGATGTCGGTGTTCGATCGTCGAAACCTCATCCGCTCGTACTGCATTCGATGGCCCGTGCACCGTGGCCGTTTCAAGGGCGGCACGCTGAAACGCAAACCGCGATCGGCTCATCAGATAGGGGCGTGTGCTGGCACGCGGGCATCACGCATTCCTGCGCACCAGCCACGACAGCACGCGAAAGCCGCGCAGGCCCGTGCGGCCATTCCACCCAAACAGGAGCAAGCATCATGAGAAACCGAGACCTTCGAGCCGGGGCACGTCACCCCTCGCCCGGCGCCATGCACCACCGACAGCGCGGCCGAGAGGCGATGACCGCTCTGGCGGCCGCGGCGATCGTGGGCACGCTCACGCTTGCCGGTTGCGGCGGAGGCGGAGGCGATGACGGCCCGCAGATCAACCAGGCGCTGGCCCGGCAAGGGCAGAACGTGTTCCGCTATGAAACCTTCGGCGATGAAACACAGTGGAGCGACACGCTCAAGATGAACGACGTGATCCAGTCGGCCGTCGATCCCGTCACGGCACTGAGCGTGGGGCTCAAGGTCGATTCGGACGCCCTGCCCGCGTCGGTCGTCGAGGCGATCAAGGCCGGCCAGGTCGATCTGACGAGCCCGCAAACAACGCTGGCGCTGATCGAGCTGAACGCGGTCGTGGGCGTCAAGGGCACCGTCACCACCGCCGCCGATGGCACCAAGACGCTCCAGCGCGTGGGCATCACCTGCGGGCTGTGCCACTCCACCGTGGACAACTCGGCGTCCCATGCGCTCGGCCTGCCCGACGGCATCGGCAAGCGCCTGGACGGCTGGCCCAACCGCCAGCTCAACCCCGGCGCCATCATCGCGCTGTCGCCGTATTTCGACAGCCTCGGTGCCGACGCGGCGGCCACCGTGCGCGGCCAGCTCAACAGCTGGGGCCCCGGCATGTACGACCCGCGCTACATCGTCGGCGGCGGCATCACCGACCCCGGCGTGAGCCATCCGGCCGTCATCCCGCCCGCCTATGGCCTGTTCGGCCTGAAGAATGCCATCTTCACCGGCGACGGCGACGTGCAGCACGAACCGGTCGGCCCGGTGGCGTACTGGAACCGCTACGTGAGCGTCACGCAGATGGGCGGGCACGGCACCTTCCTCGACCCGCGCCTGCCGCAGGGCAAGGGCGGTGGCACCGGCGTGAACAACATCGGCGCCGATGGCGTGGATCGGGTGACCGCGCACCTGCCCGCGCTGCAGGAATACCAGTACTCGATCGACGCCCCGGCGGCGCCCGCGGGTTCGTTCGACGCCGCCGCTGCCGCGCGCGGCCAGGTGCTCTTTGCCGGCAAGGCCAACTGCGCCAGCTGCCACAGCGGCGAGCTGTTCACCGATGCCACCGAGGGCAAGCTGCACCCCGCGGACGCCTCGGTGGCGAAGGACAAGGTCTACATCACCCTGTCGGCGACCGGGCAGTGGCGCACCTCGCCGCTGAAGGGCGTGTGGCAGCACGCACCCTACTTTCACGACGGTTCGGCCGCGACACTGGCGGACGTGGTGGCCATGTACAACGACAACCCGAAAAAGCCGCTGGACCTCACGGCGCGCGAGCGGGCGGATCTCGTCGAATACCTGAAATCGCTCTGACCGGGCGGCGCGCCGCACCAAGCCGTTGGCGTGCGGCGCGGTGCCAGGCGCGCGCCTGAATCCGCACCATTCCTCCGGCAACGATGAACCCCGGGGATCGCGTCGCTAGACTACGGGCTTTCACCGACACCCCGCCCGGCCGCTACGACCGCGCGCGCGTGTCCGTTTTTCCGTTCGCAGAAAGGAAGCTCCCGTGAGCAACGATTCCTCCCCCAGTACGCCCCCGGACACTTGGTCGGCGCTCTCCACGGCCGCGCTGCGCGTGGCCTTCGGCATCATCTGGATCGTCAATGCCGCGTTCACCTGGATGCCCGGCTTCTCGTCCAACTACGCGGGCTACCTGCGCAACGCCGCCGACGGCCAGCCCGCCTGGTCGGCCTGGTGGTTCAACCTCTGGATCGCCATCGTCGAGCCGCACGCGGACACGTTTCTGTGGCTCACGCGCATCGCCACCACGCTGCTGGCGCTGGCCCTGCTGTTCGGCTTCGCGCGGCGCACGGTCTATGTGATCGGCGCGCTCTACAGCTTGCTGATCTGGAGCACCGCGGGCGGTTTCGGCGGCCCCTACACCATCGGCGCCTCCAACACCGGCGTGGGCCTCATCTACGTGCTGATCTTCGCGGTGCTGATCGCCATCAACCACCGCGCCGGCACCAGCCCCTACAGCCTGGACTACTTCATCGAACTCAAATGGCCCGCCTGGAGCTGGGTCGCCGAATGGCGCGAGCGGCGCCTGTCGGACGCGCCACGCGTGGCCTGGTGGGCGCAGACCGGCATCCTCGCCGGTGTCGCGGCCGTCGTGTTCTTCCTCGTCGCCGGCCTGCAAAGCAGCCTGAACGTCAAGGCGCCCACGCCCGCGGCGGCGGCGGCTGCCGTGTCGCCACTGCAGCTCATGAGCAAGGAACCCGTCAAGCAGGCGCACGACGCGAGCCTGCCGCCCCTGACCCAGGGCAAGGAAGTCACGCTCAACATCGACATCTCCGACAAGGACGTGGAAATCGCCAGCGGCGTGAAGTACAAGGCCTGGCCGTTCGGCGGCTCGGTGCCCGGCCCGACCCTGCACGTCAAGCAGGGGCAGATGGTCAAGGTGGTGCTACGCAACAAGGCGACGATGCACCACTCGATCGACTTCCACTCGGCGCTCACGCCGCCCAACACCAGCTTCGCCGACATCATGCCAGGCGAGCAGATCGAATTCACCTTCGAGGCCAAGGTGCCCGGCGTCTTCGTCTACCACTGCGGCACGCCGCCCATCCTGCTGCACATGGCCAACGGCATGTACGGCGCGATCGTCGTTGACCCGGCGGACGACCCGCGCCCCAAGGCCGACAAGGAATACGTGCTGGTGCAAAGCGAGTGGTACACGCAGCAGATTTCCGGCAACCTGATGGGGCCGGACTTCGGCAAGATGCAGAAGATGCAGCCCGATATCGTCGCCTTCAACGGCGTGGCCTTCCAGTACAAGGACCACCCGCTCACGGCCGAGCCGGGCCAGCGCGTGCGCCTGTACGTCGTCAACGCCGGGCCCAGCCTGTGGAGCGCGTTCCACGTCGTCGGCGCCATCTTCGACAAGGTCTACACCGACGGCGATCCGAAGCACTCGCGCAGCCACGTCTCCACCTACACCGTGGCGCCGGGCGAGGGCACGGTGTTCGACCTGGTGATTCCGGATGCGGGCGAATACGTCTTCGTCGACCATGCCTTTGCGCACCTGGACAAGGGCGCGGCCGGCGTGCTGGACATTCGCAAGCCCGGTCAGGCGCTGGGCAAGCCCAACATCAGCAAGATCCCCGGCGGCGCGGCCCAGGCCGCGGCGCCCGCGGTGGCCCCGGCCGCGAGCGGCCCGTACAAGTTCGACGCGCAGCGCGGCGAACAGCTATACACCGCCAACTGCGCGGCCTGCCACCAGGCCACGGGCACGGGCCTGCCCGGCGCCTTCCCGCCGCTGGTGAAAAACGCCGCCGTGCTGGACGCCAACCCGACCACCCACATCAGCGCCATCCTGCACGGCCTGAGCGGGCAGGTAATCGACGGCGTCAGCTACCCCAGCCCGATGCCGCCGTTCGCGGATGCGCTCTCGGACGCCGACGTGGCCGACATCGCCAACCACGAGCGCACTTCGTGGGGCAACCAGGGCAAGCTCATCACGCCAGACCAGGTCAAGGCACAGCGCTGAAGCCGTGTCAGCAACAAGACCGCCCCTTGATCGGGGCGGTTTTTTTTGCGCCGATTGTCTTGACGACGGCTCCTGTAACATTCGGTATCTGTCAGTCACTTCAAGCCGCCCATGAAAGACATGAAAATCGCGACCCGCCTGGCCCTGGGCTTTGCATTGATGGCGTTGCTGCTGGTGGTCACCGGCGCCGTCGCGCTATGGAAGGCCACCCCGGTGGAGCAGAGCTTCAAGGAGGTGACGCAGGAGCGCATTCCGCGCGTGCTGGCGCTGCACGAGGTGGAGCGCCAGATCACCCTGATCGCACTGTCGATGCGCAACGTCCTGCTGGAAAGCGACATCGAGGCCTTCCAGAATGCCAAGAACCAGGTGCCGGTATCGCGCAAGCGCATCGACGACATCCTGGAGCAGCTCAGGACGCAAATGAAGGCACCCCATGCACAGAAACTGCTGGGCGCCGTCCTCGCCGAACAGGCCAGGTACACCAAGACGCAGGAACAGTTCTTCAACGAATACTCCCAATCGGGAGCTGGAGCGGCGCAGGGCTACCTATCGGAGACGGCCAATGCCGCGCGGGCCGACTACATGAAGGCGATCGCCGAGCTGCAGGCCTTTCAGCAGCAAGTGCTCGACGGTGACAGCCGCACCGCCGGCGAGAACGTGCGCGCCATCCAGACGGCGGTGGCCATCACCTTGCTCGTCGGCCTGGTGGCCGCGGTCCTGCTGGCGCTGTGGATCATCCGCGCCATCACGCGGCCGCTGCGCAAGGCCGTGAACGTGGCGCAGGCCGTGGCCGCCGGAGACCTTTCGGTGCAGGTGCACCCGCGTGGCACGGACGAAACCGGCCAGCTGATGCAGGCGCTGGCGCAGATGCTGCAGAGCCTGCACCAGGTGGTGGCCAACATCCGCGGCAGTTCCGAGAGTGTCGCCAGCGCCAGCAGCCAGATCGCGCAGGCCAACCTGGACCTGAGTTCGCGCACCGAGGAGCAGGCGAGCGCGCTGGAGCAGACCGCCGCGTCGATGGAGCAGCTCAGCGCCACCGTGCGCCAGAACACGGATAACGCGCAGCAGGCCAACCAGCTGGCGCAAGGTGCGTGCGGCGTCGCCGAAGAAGCCGGCCAGGTGGTAGGCGACGTGGTGCAGACCATGCGCGCGATCAGCGGCGACAGCCAGAAGATCGCCGACATCATCGCCGTGATCGACTCGATCGCCTTTCAGACCAACATTCTTGCGCTCAATGCCGCCGTCGAAGCCGCGCGCGCGGGCGAGCAGGGGCGGGGCTTCGCCGTGGTGGCCAGCGAAGTGCGCTCGCTCGCGGGGCGGTCGGCCGCGGCCGCCAAGGAGATCAAGCAGCTCATCGACGCCAGCGTCGCGCGCGTCGGGCAGGGCACCGCCCTGGCCGACCGCGCGGGTGAGACCATGGGCAAGGTGGTGAGCGGCATCCGTCGCGTCACCGACCTCATGGGCGAGATCAGCACGGCCAGCCAGGAGCAAAGCCAGGGCGTGGCTCAGGTCGGTGACGCCATCACCCAGATGGACCAGGTGACGCAGCAGAACGCCGCACTGGTGGAGGAAATGGCCGCGGCCGCGAGCAGCCTGCAAAGCCAGGCCGGGGAGATGGTGCGGTCCGTTTCCACCTTCAAGCTGCAAGCGCACCCCCAGGGCCCGGACACGCGCCCACCCGCGCCGGTGCCACTGGCGCCCTCCGGGCCTGTCGGCGAAAGTCCGGCCCCGCGGGTCGCCGCACCGCGGCCCAGGGCACTGGCCCACGCCCACCCGGGCGATGATTGGGAAGATTTCTGAGTCCCCTGCTCCCGGGCGCGCCCCGAACCGCCGGCCCATGCTCGTGAGCTTGCGCGCCAAGGCGCTCGCGGCGCTGGCGGGCGTCGCGCTGCTGGCGGCCACCAACGTGCTCACGGTGCAGTACCTGCTGCACCGCTCGGACAACATCGCCGCCACGCTCAACGTGGCAGGCAAGATACGCATGCTGGCTCAGCGCGCGGGCCTGCAGGCGCTGGCCGCGCCGGCCGTGGGTGAGGGCGCGCCATTGGCCCGATACCAGCAGGACTTCGCGACCGCGTGGGGCGCGCTGCGCTCTGGCGGCAGCGCCTTCGGCCTGCGCGTGGCGCCGGTGCAGTCCGATCTGCAACCCCAGCTGCAGACCTTGGAGACCCGCTGGCAGCATTACCAGACGCTGCTTTCCGAGCTTCCCACGGCCGGGCACGCCAGCGCCGCGCAGGTGGCGCAGGTGCTGGCCGCGAGCGGCGCAGTGCTCGCGCACACCGAGTCCCTCATCGATGCGCTGGTGCAGCATACCGCGCGGGTGCAGCGACATGCCACCCTCAGCACCACATTGCTCTTTCTGCTGGACCTGCTGCTGCTGGCGCTGGGCTACATGCTGTTCAGGCGCCATGTGCTGGCGCCTATCCGTGCGCTGACGCACCAATGCCGCTCCATGGCGCAGGGGCGCTACGTCACGCGCGTGGCGGTGCAGACCAGCGGAGAGTTTGGCGAACTGGCGCAGGCACTGAACACCTCCAGCGAACGCATCGCGCAGCTGTTGCTCGACGTGCGCGCCGAGCGCGAGGCCTTGGCACAGATGCAGGCCATGTTCGAAGGACTGGCGCAAAACAGTGTCGTCGGCATCTACATGCTCGACGAGCGGATGCGGTTGACCTATGGAAACGACCGCTTTGCCGAGCTGCTGGGCTATCCGCCGGACGAGCTGCGGACCGGTTTCGAGGCGCGGCGCCTGTTCCCCGCGAAGGTCTGGGAGCAGGCCTCGCGCAGCATCGGCGAGCGGCTCAGCGGCCACGCGCACAGCGCGCGCTACGAATGCAAGGCGCTGCGCGCCGACGGCACGCCCATCGACGTGGAGATTTTCGGCTCGGCCATGCGCCTTGGGCAGGCGCCCGCCACCATCGGCATGCTGATCGACATCAGCCAGCGCAAGCGCGCCGAGGCGTCGATGCGCCGCGCCAACATCGTCTACCAGAGCACGCACGACGCCATCGTCGTGACCGATGCCGATGGCGTCGTGCAGGACGTCAACCCCGCGTTCACCACCATCACCGGCTATACCCCCGCCGACATCGTTGGCCGCCGGATGAACCTGCTGAGCTCGGGCAAGCACGACAGGCCCTTCTATCAGGCGATGTGGGAGAGCCTGGAGGCCACCGGCTCCTGGAGCGGCGACATCTACAACCGGCGCAAGAAGGGCGAGGACTTCATCGAGCACCTGGAAATTTCCACCGCATACAACGACGACGGCAGCGTGGCCTGCCGCGTCGGACTGTTCTCCGACGTGACCGAGGAGCGCACGCGTGAGGCGAGCATCTGGCACCAGGCACACTTCGACCACCTCACGGGCCTGGCCAACCGCCAGATGTTCGAGCAGCGCCTCTCGGCGAGCATGGAGCACGCGCGCGCCAGCGGCCTGCCCATGGCGCTGGTGTTCCTGGACCTGGACCTGTTCAAGGAAGTCAACGACACCTTTGGGCACGACGAGGGCGACGCGCTGCTGCAGGAAGTCTCGCGCCGCCTGCTCGCCTGCGTGCGCGCCACCGA
>JAIOIA010000054.1:0-2628 GCA_019912745.1 Comamonas sp.
CTCGGCCACCGTGGTGCGCTCTGCCTCGCGCAGCACCGTGACCATCTGCTCTTCTGTGAATCGACTCTTTCTCATGGGCTCCTCTGCGGATGGGAGCCATCTTCCTAGAAATCATTGGACCGGAAAAACCGGGCAGGTCAAAGCCTCGCTCTGTCAGGTCTTTGACCATTTGGATTGGACGCAGCAGGGTCAATCGGGCATTCTTGTGGATGTTCATCTGGTTGGGCCTTCCTGAAAAAACTGGGTGTTTGGCGACTTCCAGTCTCTCAAACTCAACTCAGATGAACAGATACAACCTATTGGGCCTTCACACCTAGCCGTGCCCAAACCGGTGCATTTGCAGCGCCGCGCGGGGCTGCAGGCGCTGCGCATCTTCGTCCCCACCGTGACCTGGGTGGTGGCCGACGGCACGCGCCGGGCGCTGGATTACGACAGCGATGTGCTGGCGCAGCTGCCGTGGGAGCGGCTGGACGCCGCCGCCCTGGCCCAGGACTGGCAACCCGGCGCCCTGCCCGAGGGCGCGGCGGGCGGCCGCGTGGTGTTGGACCTGCGGGTGCTCGATGATGACTTCGCGCCCGCCCGACAGGCGCTGGAGCAGGGTGGTGCGCCCCTGGACCCGGCAGGCATGGTGCGCGCGCTGCTGGACGTCGCACCCAACCCCTGGCGGGTGTGGGGCTGGGTGCAGGCAGTGCTCTCGCGCTTGCTCTCGCGATGGGATGCGCGGTCGGTGGGCGCCAGCGGCGCATCACTGATCGAGCAGTTGCGCCAGGACCTGGAGCGCGAGCGCGACCGGCTGGCGCAGGAGGTGTTCGAGCGCCTGGTTCGGCAGGGCCGCATCGAATTCTGCCTGCGTGCCGACCGGCACGACTACGAACTGCCGCGCGAAATGGTGCTGGACGTGGTGGGCAAGCCGCGCAAGCTGCGCCGCGCCAGCGACGACGCCGACATGGAAAAAAGCCTGCTCACCCCGGCGCTGCGCACGCCCGACCTCAATGATTTCGAGGTGCTGTTCGCGGGCTACCTGGATGAGCAGCCCGCGCTGCGCTGGTGGCACCGTAACGTGGCGCGCACGCAGTACGGCCTGCAGGGCTGGAAGCGCCACAAGGTGTACCCCGATTTCGTCTTCGGCCTGCACCCGCAGGGCAACGTGGCCCGTGTAGTGCTGCTGGAAACCAAGGGCATGCATCTGGAGGGCAACACCGACACGCGCTACAAGCAGGCGCTGCTGGAGCGTTTGACACAGGCCTTTGCCGATGCGCGCTTTCAGAGCGTGGGTGAGCTGGCGCTGCAGGAGGGCGGGCACAGCGTGGTGCAGTGCGATCTGGTGTTCGACGCCGCATGGCGCGCTCACATGGATGGGCGTTATTTCCCGTTGAATGCAAAAATTCAAAAAAAATAGCGCAAAAATCATTGTGTGACAGGCGCTGACCCCTCTCGAAAGAGGAGTATTCGGAGCCGAAACTGGCGTCGCATGGTGCAAAAAAACCGACCCGCAGGTCGGCCGTTTTTGTGCTGAGCCGGGCGCCGTTCAGAAGGTGTAGCCCGCCATCAGGGTGAGCACCACGGGATGGAAGCGGATGTCTATGTTGCGCTGAACGCCTGCGGTGTTCGTCGTCAGCCGGGTCTTGACACGGGCCGTGGCGATGGAGCCCGTGATGGACCAGTGGTTGTCGACGCGGTAGCTCAGGCCCGCCTGCGCCGCCAGCCCCCAGGAATCGGACAGGCGGATGTCCGTCGGTCCGCCATTGAGCGCGTTGTTGGCGGCCGTGGAGGTGCGCTTGTCGAAGTTGGTGTAGTTCACGCCGATGCCGACAAAGGGGCGCCACGTGCTTTCGGCCTCGCCGAATTTGTAGTTCAAGAACAGCGTGGGCGCGACCTGGCGCACCCGGGCGAGGCGCTGGCCGTCGAACGCCCGGACCTGCGCGGGCAGGAAGGATGCGATCCTGGCGTTGACGTCGTGGGTGGGCGGGTAACCCAACGCCAGCTCCACCTCCATGTTGGGGTTGAAGCCATAGGCGATTGAAAAATACGCGGTTGCCTTGTCCCGGACGTCGATGCTGATGCCCGAGGGCGGCCCGGGCAGCATGGGGCCGACGGCGTCGCTGGCCGAAGAATGGGGCGAGACGTTCGTGACGCCGGCGCGCAGCGCCCACTGCGCTGAGGCGCTGCCGCAAAGCAGCAGCAGGGCAGTGCCGTACAGAAGTTGTTGGGGCAAGCGGTTCATGGTGTGATTTCCTTCATGATGAAGTGCCTTCAGTGAGCGGACGCCAGCACCTGCTGGAAGAATCCGCGTGCGGCTGCGGTGCAGAAGGGCGGCACCAGGCCGCCGTGGTAGGCCTGCACCACCGCGTTCGCGCCGCCCTGGGCCGCCGTCGCGGCCTTGGCCTGAGCGAAGCCCGCCTTGGCGGCGGCGAAGGGATCGTCGGCCCCGCTGGGCGCGGAATCCACGTCCAGCACCGTCACCAGATGGGCCGAGACGAGGCTGGACCACAACTGCGCCATCAGGCCGGTGTTGACGTTGTAGAACACGGTGGGGTCGGCATCGCCTCCACACAGCAGGACCGGGCTTTGCGGCATCCAGCCGCGCAGGTCATTCTTGACGAAGGCCTGGCGCATGGGGTTGCCGGG
>JAIOIA010000055.1:0-7988 GCA_019912745.1 Comamonas sp.
TGCCCGATCCGTTGATGCACGCATAGCCACCTCCCGCTGCCGTCTGCGGATAAGCCTGCCCGGCCTGCGCCGATAACGCCAATCACCCTGCTGCGAACTCCCACCTACAATCGCCGCCTGCTAGGGGTGCCGGTGCGTCCGGCTGAGAAAAACCCTCTGAACCTGATTGAGATCATCCTCGCGCAGGGAAGCACGCTCACGTTTTGGTTGGCGCCTGGCCAACCTTCCCTGACGCTGCGACCCACGCGCACGCACAAGGAGCACACGCCGTGAGCACCAATCATCCCGCCACCAACGAAGCCCTGACGCCGCTGCACGAAGGTCAGCGCGCCTTCGGCTGGCGCGACCACACCTCGCTGTGGTTCAGCCTGGGCGTAGGCCTGCTTGTGATGCAGATGGGCGCTTACCTCCTGCCGGGGCTGAGTCCGGGCGAAGCGCTGGTGGCCATCGCCATCGGCTCCATCGTCGGCTCGGGGCTGCTCGGCTGGGTCGGCAAGCTCGGGTGCGACAGCGGCCTGGCCAGCGCCGGGCTCATGCACGCGGTCTACGGGCGCCGGTTCGCCGGACTGCCCATCGTGCTCAATGTTCTCCAGCTGCTGGGCTGGGGGGCGTTCGAGCTGGTCATCATGCGCGACGCCACCGTCGCCATCGGCCGGCAGTCGGGCGGGTTGACCGCCGAGTACTGGCCCGTGCTCGTCACGCTCATGTGGGGCGCCGTGGTGCTGCTGCTCATCAGCGGCTCCATGGTGCAACTCGTGCGCCGGCTGATCGCGCGCATCGCACTGCCCCTGGTGGTGCTGTCGCTGCTGTGGCTGAGCTGGCAATTTGCCACGCTGGCGCAGACGCAGGGACTGGCGCCCCTGTGGGGCCGCGGCGGCGACGGCAGCATGAGCACGCTGTCGGCCATCGATCTCGTGATCGCCATGCCCGTGTCGTGGCTGCCGCTGGTGGCCGACTACGCGCGCCACGGCAAGGACGGTCGCTCGGCCCTGCACGGCACCTGGCTCGGCTACGCGGTGGCCAACATCTGGTGCTACGGCCTGGGCGTGCTCGTCGCGCTCGTGCTGCCCAGCGAAGACCTCGTCACCGCACTGCTGCTGGCCCAGGGCGGGCTGATCGCGCTCTCGCTGATCCTGATCGACGAAATCGACAACACCTACGGCGACGCCTACTCGGGCTCGGTCTGCATGCACAGCCTGCTGCCGCGCTGGAGCATCCGCCGCTGGGGCGTGCTGATGGTGCTGGCCTGCACCGCGTTTGCGCTGGTGCTGCCCATGCACAGCCTGGAGCCCTTCCTGCTGCTGCTCAGCTCGGTGTTCGTGCCACTTTTTGGCGTCATCCTCGGGCGTCTGGCCTTCGGCGCGCCCACGCGGCAGCTGCTGCGCGAGGCCGGCAGCATCCACTGGGGCGCCACGCTGATCTGGCTCGCCGGCATCGCCTTCTATCACCTGCTGCCGCGCCTGGCTCCCGCGCTGGGTGGATCGGCGCTGCCCACGCTCGTGCTCTGCTTCGGACTCGCGTGGCTGAGTCGGAGCTCATTCAAATGATAGCTGTTCGCGCTTTAAATATAACGATTTCGAATACAAATGCATTCGAAATAAAATGTCGTCAAGCGCAATCAGCTATTGATCAAGGAGCATCGATCACGCGTTGCGCGATCGGCGCATAGCCGTGGTTCAGGGGTCCGTGGCCGTGGCCCGTCACCACCGCGGCGCCTGCCTCGATCGCTCCGAGGATGTAGGTGCGCGCACCGCGCACCGCCTGCACCAGCGGCTCGCCCAGCGCCAGGTGCGCCGCGATCGCCGACGACAGTGTGCAGCCCGTGCCATGGCCGTTGTTCGTCACGATGCGCGCCGATTCCAGCCGATGGTGCTCGCCGCCGGGCAGCGCCAGAAGATCGACCACCCAGTCGCCGCTCAGATGCCCGCCCTTGAGCAGCACCGTCCTGGCGCCCAGCGCCAGCAGCTCGTCGGCGGCGCGCTCCAGCGCATCAACGGTGTCGATCGGGCGCCCGAGCAGCAGCGCCGCCTCATCGAGGTTGGGCGTGATCACCTGCGCCAGCGGGAACAGCTCCCGCACCAACGCGGCGATGGTCACGTGCTCGATCAGGGCGTCACCGCTCGTGGCGACCATTACGGGATCGAGCACCACATGCGGCAGCGCGTGGCGCGCAATGGCATCGGCCACCACCCGCACGATGTCGGGCGTGGCCAGCATGCCGATTTTCACCGCATCGACGCCGATGTCCTTGACCACCGCATCGATCTGCGCACGCAGCACCTCGGGCGGCACGACGTGGATGGCGCGCACGCCCTGGGTGTTCTGCGCCGTGATCGCGGTGATGGCCGTCATGCCGAAGCACCCCAGCGCGCTGAAGGTCTTGAGATCGGCCTGGATGCCCGCGCCGCCGCCGCTGTCGGAGCCCGCGATGGAGAGCACGCGCACGTAGCGTGGATGACGGGTCGATGGCGTTGCTTCGGTCATGGCCAGGAATTATCGAACACGCACACGACGTTCTTCACCGGGCCCGTCCCGCTTGTGATGTAATTCACGGCTTCGGACGAAACAGGGGTGTCCTGGCGAGCAGATCGCGCAGGGCTGAGAAATACCCTGGGGCCCATGCGCCCCGTTACCCGATCCAGATCATGCTGGCGTGGGGAGTTTTCGCGGCGCACCGTTTTGTCCTTGTTCACTCAATCGATGAAAACGATGCACGCACTTGCCGCCCCTTCCTCCCGCATCACCATTCTGGGCGCCGGTCTCATGGGACGGCTGCTAGCCGTCGCCCTGGCGCAGCAAGGCTGCCACATCGACATTCACGACGCCGCAGGGCCCGACGCCGAGCTATCCGCCGCGCGCGTGGCTGCCGCGATGCTGGCTCCGCTGGCCGAGTCCGCCGTCAGCGAGCCGGGCATCGTGCGCATGGGCCAGTACGCCATGCGGCGCTGGCCCGAGCTGCTTGCCATGCTGGCGCGGCCCGTTTTCTTCCAGCAAAACGGCACGCTCATCGTCTGGCACCGGCAGGACGCCGCCGATGCCGCGCGCCTGCACGACAAGCTCAGGCATACCCACGCCCTGCTGCCCGATCTCCCGGCCGCCCAGGCCCTGGACGAAACCCTGCTGGCGCAGCGCGAACCCATGCTCGCCGGGCGCTTTCATGAAGGCTTGTACCTGCCGGGCGAGGGACAGCTGGACAACCGCCAGCTGCTCGCCGCGCTGCACGAACGCATGCAAACGCTGGGTGTGGCGATGCACTGGCACAGCCGCCAGGCGCTGGGTGATTTTTCCCCCGGCGCGCCGGGCGGGCCAGACCTCATCCTCGACTGCCGCGGGCTGGGCGCACGCGGCGACTGGCCCGAACTGCGCGGCGTGCGCGGCGAAGTCATCCGCGTGCATGCCCCCGAGGTCACGCTGCAGCGCCCCACCCGGCTGGTGCACCCGCGCTACCCGGCCTACATCGTGCCCAAGGAAGATCACGTCTTCGTGGTCGGCGCGACCGCCATTGAATCAGACGATCTCTCCCCGGCCAGCGTGCGCTCCACGCTGGAACTGCTCAGCGCCGCCTACGCCCTGCATTCGGGTTTTGCCGAGGCCCGCATCCTGGAGATCGCCACGCAATGCCGCCCCGCGTTGCCGGACAACAGCCCGTGCATCCGCCAGGTGAGCCAGCGCATCCTGCAGATCAACGGCCTGTACCGGCACGGCTTCCTGATCGCGCCAGCGCTCCTGGACGTCACCCTGCAGCTGCTGCGCGAAGGCGACTCGCCGCTGGCCCGGCAATTCGACCTCGCCATCACGACGCGCGACTTGGGGCTCTCATGAAAATCTGCATCAACGGCACCACCACCGAACTGCCGGACGAAGCCACCGTGGCCCACGCCATCACCCAGCTCGCGCCCGTGCCGCCGTTCGCGGTGGCGGTGAACCTCCACTTCGTTCCCCCATCGCGTTACGCCAGCGAGCGGCTGCACGAGGGCGACCAGATCGAAATCATCGCGCCCGTCACGGGCGGTTAAACCATGTCCACTGTCCAGCCCGCGGGCGACCCGCTCATCCTCTACGGCCACACCTTCACCAGCCGCCTGCTGCTCGGCAGCGCCCGCTACCCGTCACCGGCCACGCTCCAGGCCGCTGTGGCGCGCGCCAGACCCGCCATGGTGACCGCCGCGCTGCGCCGCCAGGGAGCCGCGTCCGGCAGCGGCTTCTGGCCCTTGCTGCAACGCCTCGACACCACCGTGCTGCCCAACACCGCGGGCTGCCACAGCACGCAGGAAGCCATCACCACCGCGCTGATGGCACGCGAGGTGTTCGGCACCGACTGGATCAAGCTCGAAGTCATCGGCGACGACTACACCCTGCAACCCGACACCCTGCAACTCGTGCCCGCGGCCGAGCGCCTGATCAAGGAAGGCTTCAAGGTGCTGCCCTACTGCACCGAAGACCTCGTCGTCTGCCAGCGGCTCGCCGACGTGGGTTGCCAGGCCGTCATGCCCTGGGCCGCTCCCATCGGCACCGGCCGCGGCCCGGTCAATCCGCACGGCCTGCAGATGCTGCGCGAGCGCCTGTCCCTCCCCATGCTGGTGGACGCGGGCCTGGGCCTGCCGTCGCATGCCTGCCAGGTCATGGAGTGGGGGTTTGACGGCGTGCTGCTCAACACCGCCGTCGCCCTCGCCACCGACCCGGTTCAGATGGCCGGCGCATTTGCCGACGCGGTTGCGGCCGGGCGGGCTGCCCGGCTGGCCGGCGCGATGCAGGCACAGACATCGGCCCAGCCGAGCACGCCGGTCCTGGGCACGCCCTTCTGGCACCAAAGCGGAGGACCCAACGCATGACGCTGCCCATGCAGCAGGCCATCGTCGAGGCGCACCGCGAGCGCTTGGCGGGCTTCGAACCGCAGCCCGTGCCCCCCACGCGGGAGACCGACCCCGTGTTCCTCTCGGCACTGGCCGCCTGCAGCCAGTTGGGGTACATCGCCGCCGATGCACTGTGCCTGGCCCGCGCCTGGACAGCGCAAACCCTGCGCCTGGGCGCTTTTGATCCGGCCCGCTGGCCCGACGCGCCCGCCGACTTCGGCCTGCAGCCACGCCCGCACGCCGCGCCCTTTGCGCCCTGTCCCAAGAATCTGGGGCTTTACGCCGTGCTCCCCGACGCGCAATGGGTCAGCCGCATGGCGCATGCCGGCGTGCCCACGCTCCAGTTGCGATTCAAAGGCAGCGACGCGCAGGCCATCGCACGCGAAGTGCGCGCCGCCATTCTGGGCGTGAAGGGAACCGATGCGCGCTTGTTCATCAACGATCACTGGCGCATCGCCCTGGACGAAGGTGCCTATGGCGTGCATCTGGGTCAGGAAGACCTCGACCAGCTGTGTGCCGCCGACATCGCCCTGCTGCGGCGCAGCGGCACCCGCCTGGGCCTGAGCACCCACGGTTACGCTGAAATGCTGCGCGCCGATCGCCTCAGCCCGAGCTACATCGCCATGGGTGCGGTATTTCCCACCACGCTGAAAATCATGCCGACCGCGCCCCAAGGCCTGGAAAGACTGGCCGACTACGCCCGCCTCATGCACGCGTATCCGCTGGTCGCCATTGGCGGCATCACACCCGCACACCTTGCGGCGATCCGGGCAGCCGGCGTGGGCTCGGCCGCCATGGTACGAGCCATCGTGCAGGCGCCCGAGCCGCAAGCGGCCGTGCGCCGGCTCCTGCATCTCATGGGTGGTACCCAGGCCGGAACGCCCTCTGCCTGAGCCATCATTTGACGGATCGTCTGCCGTTGTCCCGGGGTTCCAGGTTGAATTGAACCCCATCGTGATCAGGCGCGAGCATCTCGTCCGGGGCCACGATCTTCGGGGGCGATCCGCCGCCCGATGGCCCTTTGCCGACTGATCCGCTCCCCTGAACCGGCATGCGCCGCGACGGCTCGAGCATCAGGTCACCGGCCAGCGTATCCACCGAGGGGGATCCGGCTCTCACGCCATGGCCCGTGACCGTGGCCCGTCGCGGCGCCACGGCAGCGCCGCGCCCCTTCCCGACCGACGACTGAGCGATCGCCAGCAGCAGCAACAGATCTTCGTAAGCCGACAGATCAAACCTGGCGACGTCCTGACCTCCGCCGCGCCGAAACATGAGTCGATCGAGTTCATCGACGACATCGGCCGAACCCCACAGCGATTCGATGCGCCGCAGCTCCGTGCCATAGTCTTCCAGAGACCTTCCGCCACGCTGAAAGGTCGCAAACGGAGGAACCTCGGCATTGAACCTATCCTCGAAGCTCGCGCGCAGCTCATCAAACGCCGCGACACGCCCCAACGTGTGATAGAGCCGCAGCAACTCAAAATACGCCAGCGGGGATGACTCGGCATGATGAGCGATATGCCTGCGCAAGCCATCGACCGCCTGTTCGTGTTCTCCAATCGAGATGAAGAATTCCGCCTGCTGCAACACGTCGAACAAATCTTCCGGATGTTCGATCTCCTGCACTCCCGGGATCACGGGCGCGGCACTCTCAACCGCCGCAGGCCCCCGCGGCTCGGGCACGGACACGGACTCATCCTCCGCGCTCACTCGCCAGGATGCTGCGGCATGGGCCGTGGGGGCCTGCCCAACAGACACCATCGCAGCCTGATCGGGCTCCTCGGCCTGTGGCCAGACGGTCGGCCCAACCGCCTCGCTGAACGTGTCCTCCGGCGGCTCACCGTTGAGCGCCACGCTCCGGTGCCACGCCTTGCGCTCCTGCCAACGTTGCTTCCACATCAACCCGAACAGAACCAGCAGCGCAAGGGCAAGCGCACCAGCTAGCCCGTACACCACCAGCGGAGAATACCGTTCCGAAACCGCCTGCCTCAACGCCTCCCGGGCCAGGTTCGCCGCCACCTGCTCCTTGTGCAGCTGTTCCTTCAACGCCTGTACTTCCCGTTGCACCTCGCTCACACGTTCACCGAGGCTCGCCAGCTCCTGCGGCGTGGTGTTGAGCACCTGCCAGACCCCAGCCGCGTCCTTTGGCGCCTGCGCCGTCCCCGGTTCACCAAAGTGAGGCGGATCAACGGACAAACGCAGGTCGAGAGGGCTCTTCGGCTCAAGATCCAGAGGCTCCATGACCAGTTTGGGCACAGGGCTCGGTGCTCCCACCGTGCCCAGAGGGAGCACCGCGTTGCTGCCGGCCGGGCCGGTGCGGCGTGCGTCCGCGACCACCGCCCTGGCAGGGCTGCGCGCCGGTGAAACCGACTTCGTACGTCGCCTGCTGGCAGCGGCTCTGAGTTCAGCCCCCCTCGCGCGCTTGCTGCCAGACGCGCGGATCGTCGCCCGGCCATGATCTTCACTCCCGGAGGCCCCGCGCCGTGGCGTGCCGGGCGCCACGCCGGCGAGCACCTGCCCTTCGGCCCCGCTTGGCAAGTCGCTCAGGAACGTATAGGTGCGAGAGACGCGCCCGCTGCAAGTCGCCTCGAGCCTGATCTCCACGATAGGCTCATTCACGGGAACATCGGTCCTCACCCGCAGACGTGACGGCGCAAGACCCTCCGATACGAGATGGACGCTGACACGGCTTTCCGGAACTGGGGTTCCGCCCATGTCCACACGAGCAGAAATACAGGAGCCTTCAAGGCTGGAGTCGCCATCAACTTTCAGCCCGAACGACACGTCCAGGGGAGAACCCAAAACCACTCGCCCGTGACCCGCGCCCAGCGTCAGTGCACCTGCAGACGTGGCCGCAGCAGCAAGGATGGTTCCTGCAAGGAATCTACGTGCGTTCACGATGCTGATATTTGGTTACACGCACATTCTGACATAGAAAGCGCGGGGCGAATTCGCCACGACGATAGCCAGAACGTTGAATGGTGCGGGACCAGACCTTTTCACCCACCATCATGCGCCAAAAGGCCGACCCCCCTGAGTCTTGTGAGGCTCAGGGGGGTAGGGGGGTGATGGTGCCTGACGATGACCTACTTTCACACGGGAGTCCGCACTATCATTGGCGCGAAGCTGTTTCAC
>JAIOIA010000056.1:0-18503 GCA_019912745.1 Comamonas sp.
TGGTCGCTGGGCGCAAGCCTCGCGCAAACGCTGTTCGATGCGGGTGCGCGCGACGCCGCCGTGCAGCAGGCCGTCGCTGCGCAGCAGGCCGCGAGCGCCCAGTACCGCCAGAGCGCGCTCGCCGCCATGGGGCAGGTGGAAGACCAGCTCACCGCGCTGGATGCCCTGGCGCGCCAGATCGCGCACCAGCAGGCCGCCGCCGAGGCCGCCGCGGGCGCCGAGCAGCGCACGCTCAACAGCTACCAGGCCGGCCTGTCGGCCTACACCAGCGTGGTGACGGCGCAGGCCGCCACGCTGGGCGCGCGCCGCTCGCTCATGCAGCTGCAACTGCAGCGCCAGCAGGCCGTGATCGCGCTGGTGCAGGCGCTGGGGGGTGGCTGGATCGCGCCCTGGGCGTGAGCTTCGGTCGGGCGGGTTCGGGGCCTTGCAGGCCACGCCCTGGCGCCTCCTCCAAATAGTTGTGGCTTTCTCCAGTCGCTCCCTTTAGACTGCCGCGGCGAAATGAGGCGGCCGGTATCCCCTGATGCATTCACGGGAAGCGAGGAGACACATGACAAATCAAGACGTGATCCTGATGGTCTGGCTGATTGGCGCGGCGCTGATCACCCTGGGGTTCATCTTCGTCATCATGCAGGTGGGCAAGCCCGCCGGTGATGCCGCGGCGCGAATGCATGCGTCGCACACCTGGCAAGCGCGGCTCTTTGCCCTGATGGCCGTGGCATTCATCGTCGGTACCTGGGCCACCTTGCGCCACTTCCCGATTCCCGCGCAGGGCAAGGCGCTGGGCGCGCCGCAGACGGTGCAGGCCGTCGGCCGCATGTGGTCGTGGAAGCTCGAGCCCGACAAGGTCCATGCCGCCAGCGCCGTGGAATTCCGCGTCACGAGCGACGACGTAAATCACGGCTTCGCCATCTACGCGCCGAGCGGCCGCATCGTCACGCAGACGCAGGCCATGCCCGGCTACACCAACCACCTGCTGTACACCTTCGATGAACCCGGCACCTATACCGTGCAGTGCATTGAATACTGCGGCGTCGGGCACGGGCCCATGACCGCCAGCTTCGAAGTTCTCCCGGCGAAAGGACAGTGACCATGGCCTCGCTCACCCTCTACCCGCAGGAAGAGCGTCTCGCCGGTGGCGAACGCCTCACCTTCAACCTGTACCTCGTCACGGGGCTGCTGCTCTTCGTGCTCATGATGCTGCTGGGCGTCGTCATGCGCCTGACGCAGGCGCGCTGGCTGGGCGTGCCGTCCGACTGGTTCTACCAGCTGCTGTCCATGCATGGCGCCGGCATGGTCGGCACCTCGGTGATGATCACGACGGCAACGATGTGGTTCTTCCTGCGCAAGTACGTGACCTTGCACCTGTGGGCGTTCGCCACCAATTACGCGCTCTTCATGCTGGGCGCGCTGTGCATCATCGGGGCCATTTTCGGCGGCGGCTACGCGGCGCTGTGGACCTTCCTGTACCCGTTGCCCATGCAGGGCATGGGCCTGTGGTCACCGGGCGCCTCGGCGCTGTTCATGCTCGGCTATCTGCTGATCGGCGTCGGCTCGCTCGTGTTCTACATGGACGCCGCCGCCGGCATCATCAAGGTGCACGGCAACCTCGCGCGCGCCCTGGGCCTGCACTGGCTCTTCAGGGGCGCCATCGACCCCGACCATCCCAAGGCCGTGGTGGCCAGCACCAGCATGGTCATCGCCAACACCCTGGGCATCCTGGCCGGCGCGGTGGCGCTGGTGATGAGCCTGGTCAGCATTTTTTTCCCCGAGATCAAGCTCGACGCAATCATGATCAAGACGCTGATCTACTGGTTCGGACACATGTACATCAATGCGGCGATCTACATGGGCGTGATCGCCATCTACGAACTGCTGCCGCGTTACACGCACCGGCCGTATGCGCTCTCCCGCCCGTTTCTCTGGGGCTGGGCGGCGACTTCCATGCTGGTGATCATCGTCTTTCCTCATCACCTCCTGATGGATTACGCGATGCCGCACTGGATGCTGGTGATGGGCCAGATCGCGTCCTGGGGTTCGGGCTTTCCGGTCGTCATCGTCACCACCTGGGGAGCGCTCGCCAACCTCTACCGCGCCGACTTCAAATGGAGCCTGCCGCCTATGCTGCTGGTGCTCGCGCTCTTCGGCTGGGTCACAGGCGGCTTCGGCGCGCTGCTGGACAGCACCATCCGCGTGAACCTGACCATGCACAACACGCAGTGGGTGCCCGGACATTTCCACTTCTACCTGCTGCTGGGCGTGGTGGCGATGACACTGGGCTTCATCTACCACGTGATCGGCGATCGTGCGCCCGAGGCCACCCGCTCGGCAGTGAGCCGCAAGGTGTTTGCTCTCTATCTGGCGGGAGCGCTCGTCTTTCTCTTCGGCTTCCTCGATGGCGGGCGCGTGAGCGTGCCCCGGCGCATGGCCGAGCACCTGGACGCCTGGCTGTTCACCGATCAGGTCGGCGCCGTCGGCGGCCTGCTGGTGCTGCTGGCCATGCTGTATTTCGCGGCGCAGCTCACGGCGGGTCTGCTGCAGACGCCCCGCGCGGGAGCGGCCCGTGTCGACACGGCGAACGCTGCTCGCTAGCCTGCCGATACTGCTGGCAGGCGTGGCCGCGCTGGCCGCCGCCACCGATGGCTTTCGCGCCTTCACCTCCGAGACGGCGCGGCACCTGTCCATCGTCGCTCAGGCACGCCCCTTGCCCTCCGTGGCGCTGCAGACGGCGGAAGGGCAGACCGTCAGCCTGGCCCAACTGCGCGGGCGCTGGCTGCTCGTGGATTTCATCTACACCCGTTGCGAGATCTACTGCTCGGTGCAGGGCAACGAATTCGCGCGGCTGCAGCAGCGGCTCGCCGGACCGATTTCCGCCGGACAGGTCACGCTCCTGAGCATCAGCTTCGATCCGGGCCACGACGGACCGCGGCAGTTGCAGGCCTACCAGCGGCGCTCGGGCGACCGCGGTACGGGCTGGGTTGCCGCGCGGCCCCTGCAGGCCGCCGACCTGGCGCTGCTGCTGCGCACCTTCGGTGTCGTCGTCGTGCCCGACCGGCTGGGCGGATACGTGCACAACGCAGCCATCGCCATCGTCGATCCGCGCGGTCGGCTGGTGCGGATCGTCGATTGGGATGCCCACGAAGAGGCCGAGGCATGGGTGCGCCAGCGCATCGCTTCATGAACCTGGCCGCGCGGCACAAGGCCTGGCTGGGCGTGGCTCTGTGGCTGGTGCTGGCCCTGCCGCCGCTGCGTGCTCCGCTTGAAGCCAGCATGACGCTGCATATGCTGGTGCAGATGCCCTTGCTTGCGCTGGCGGGCGTGTGGCTGGCGGCGCCGCTGCCGCGGCCCTGGCGCGAGCATCTGGCGCGCTGGAACCACCGCGGCATCAACGGCTTCCTGCTCGCGTCATTCGTGGGCATGCTCTGGATGGTGCCGCGCATGCTCGACGAGGCGGTGCAGCAGCCCTGGGTGGCGTTGGCCAAGTTCACCAGCATTGCGTTGCTGCTCGGTGCGCCGCTGGCGCTGAGCTGGCCGCGCGCGGGTTTCGTGCTGCGCGCCGTGCTGCTGCTGGAGGCCGTGGCCACGGCGTTTCGCCTGGGCTGGCTCTATCTGGCCACGCCCAGCCGGCTGTGCAGCGTCTACCTGCTCGATGACCAGCAACGCCTGGGGCAGGCGCTGGTGCTGCTCGGGTTGGCGCTCAGCCTCGTGGTGGCCGGCCGATTGATGTGGGGGCGCGTCCGGGTCGAGGATCCGCCGGCTTGAGGGCGCGGCTCACGCGGCCCTCTGGCCCGGACCGCCGTCGGGTCCGTGCTGCCCATGGTCTGGAGCGGCCTCGCGGTACTGCCCTGGCGTCTGGCCGAAGCGGCGCCTGAAGTGCTGGCGCAGCGAGGTGCCCGTGGCGAAGCCCACCTTTTCGGCGATTTCCTCCACCGTGTGATCGGTGCCGTGCAGCAGCTGCTGGGCCAGCAGCAGGCGCTGGTGCAGCTGCCACTGGCCATACGTGGTACCGGTGATCCGCCGAAAGTGCCGCGTGAAGGCGCGCACGCTCAAGCCCGCCCGGGCGGCCACCGTCTCCAGGCCCATGGCTTCATGCAGGTGAAAGCTCACCCAATCGAGCGTGCCGCGCACCCGGCGGTCGGTGTCCGTCCGCACGATGGGACTGCCCAGGCGCTGCTGCTGCGCGCCTTCGCGCTGCGGCGCGCTGACGATGCGCTGCGCCACTTCCGTGGCCACGGCGGGGCCGCACAGCTTTCTCAGCAGCTGCAGACAGATATCGATGGCCGACGCCCCGCCGGCGCTGGTCCAGAGGCGGTCCTCGACGGTATAGAGCACATCGGGCTGCAGCCGGATGCCGGGATGGCGCTCGGCCAGCAGGGGCATGCGCGCCCAGTGCGTGGTGGCGCGCCGTCCGGCAAGCAGCCCCGTGCCCGCGAGCACGAACACGCCCAGGCACAGACCCACGATGTGCGCGCCCTGCGCATGCGCCCGGTGCAGCGCGCGCCTGAGCGGCTCGGGCACCGGGGCATCCACCGAATGCCAGCCGGGCACCACCACCACGTCCGCCGTGGCCAGGGCCTCGAGGTCGTCCGTCGCGCTGATGTTGAAACCCGCCATCGTGCGGATGGTTCCGGGGGTGGTGGCGCACATCCTGATATTGACATACGCCGTGCCGAACCCGCTGTAGCCGAACACCAGCAAGGGGCCCGCCAGATGAAAAGGCCCGATGTTCTCGTAGAGCAGCAGCGCCACCACGGGGCGGCGCTGCGGTTCAGATCCGGACCTTCCGCAAAGTTGATCTTTTGCAACGCGTTGGCCAGAACTCATTGTTGTTTGCTCGGAATCCATCTTGTGCTGTGGGCCTGGAAGAGCAACATGAATTGTCGCTTCCAAGGTTGCCAGTTGGGCGCAAACAGACCCGGCCACGAAATGCTTCCCAAGGCGGATTCTTGCGCGGTCGGATACCCGCATGCCAAGCGGTCTCATCTTGTCGCGTCGAGCCATCAGCCCGAATGGAATCGATCTGAGTGCCTGATTCAAAAATTCCAAGGAGACAACAATGAAAGACATGAGGATTTCCACCCGCCTGATGCTGGGTTTCGCGCTCATGTGCGCATTGATGCTGGCCCTGGGCGGGGTGGCGCTGTGGGAAGGAGGCAGGCTCGAAAGCGGGTTCGGCGTGGTCGTGGAGCAGGACATGCCGCGCCTGGAGATGATCGGCGGCATCGACGAGCAGCTCTCCGAGATCGCGATCGACCAGCGAGATGCCCTGCTCGTGCAGACGCCCGAGGGATACCAGCAGACCAGGCAGCGCCTGCTTGACGCCCGAAAAAAAATCGGCGAGTTGATGCAGCAGCTCAAGACAGCCCTGGTCGACCCCAGAGGCCAGGTGCTGCATGAAGCCATCGCCGCGCAGCGCGTCAAGTACATCGCCGGCCAGGACGAGTTCTTTGCTCTGATGGACAAGGGCAATGGCGGCTCGGCGCGCGACTACCTCGACTCTGACCTGCGGCCCCTGCTGGCCTCTTACATGAAGGCGGTGAACGCGCTCAAGGGCTTCCAGAAGGAACTGCTCGGCCGTTCGGTTGATGGAGCGCACCAGAGCGCCAGGTCACTACAGACCTCCGTCTGGGCGGCCATCGCCATCGCGCTGGTGCTGGCGATCGTTCTGGCGTTCTGGATCATCCGGGCCATCACCAACCCGCTCCGTCGCGCGGTCTTCGTCGCCCAGGCCGTGGCCGCGGGCGACCTCACGGTGCAGGTCGATGCCCGCGGCAACAGCGAGACGGCGCAGCTGCTGCACGCTCTGGGCCAGATGCTGGAGAGCCTGCGCCGCGTGGTCGGGCAGGTGCGCGACGGCTCGGGCTCAGTGGCCAGCGCCAGCGGGCAGATCGCGCAGGCCAACATGGATTTGAGCTCTCGCACCGAGGAGCAAGCCAGCGCCCTGGAAGAGACGGCCGCCTCCATGGAGCAGCTCAATTCCACGGTGCGCCAGAACGCCGACAATGCCCAGCAGGCCGACCGGCTGGCCAAGTCCGCCTCCGAAGTGGCCGAGCGCGGCGGCGCCGCCGTGGGCGAGGCGGTGAACACCATGCAGGGCATCAGCGAGAGCTCGCGCAAGATCGCCGACATCATCCAGGTGATCGACTCCATCGCGTTCCAGACCAACATCCTCGCGCTCAACGCCGCGGTGGAAGCGGCGCGCGCGGGCGAGCAGGGCCGGGGTTTCGCCGTCGTGGCTTCCGAGGTGCGCGCGCTGGCGGGCCGCTCGGCCGAGGCCGCCAAGGAGATCAAGACCTTGATCACCGACAGCGTGCAGCGCATCGAATCGGGCACCGCGCAGGTGAACACCGCGGGCGAGACGATGCAGGAAGTGGTGCAGGCGATCCATCGCGTGACCGACCTGATGGGCGAAATCAGCGCCGCCAGCCACGAGCAGAGCCAGGGCGTGGGGCAGGTGGGCGAAGCCGTCTCGCAGATGGACCAGGTGACGCAGCAGAACGCCTCGCTCGTGGAAGAGATGGCGGCAGCGGCCGCCAGCCTGGAGAGCCAGGCGCAGGAGCTGGTGAAAGCAGTGCAGACGTTCAAGCTGGATGAATCACGGGCGCTGGCGCAACCGGCGACTCAAGCACGCAAGGAGGCGCGCGCGGCGCAGGCCGCGCCCCCGAAGCCGCTGGCTCGCGAGACCGAACCCAGGCCCGAACCCAGGGTTGTGCCGGCCAGGGCGGCGCCGAGGAAACTCGCGGCCCGCGCGCGAGAGCCCGAGGCCGTCACCGAAGGGGGTGATTGGGAAACCTATTGATTGCTCCGATTGCGATCGCCCCGATTGCCAGGGCCGCGCTGTTGCACGCGCGACCCCGTGCCGACGCAGGCTGTGCCAACATAAGCGCTCACGCCTTGCCGATGTCTGTCTGAAGAATGGAGAAGAGCATGTCCACAGCCACCATGGAGCGTCCCCGCGAAGTCGCCGCCGCGCAGGAAATTTCGGAATACCTCACCTTCCGCCTCGGCCGGGAGGAATACGGCATCGACATCCTGCAGGTGCAGGAAATCCGTTCCTACGAAGAGCCCACGCGCATGGTAGGAACGCCCGGGTTCATCAAGGGCGTGATCAACCTGCGCGGCGCCATCGTGCCCATCATCGACCTGCGCATCAAGCTCGGCTGCGACAAGGTCGAGTACGACGATTTCACCGTGGTGATCTTCCTCGACATCGCCGATACCACGATGGGCGTGGTGGTGGACGCGGTGGCCGACGTGGCGCAGCTTGCCCGGGAGCAGATCAAGCCGACGCCGCACTTCGAGGGCCAGCTCGACGCCGCGTTTGTGCGCGGCATCGCCAGCGTTGGGCAAAGGATGCTCATCCTGATCAACATGCAGGCGCTGCTCAGTGCGTCCGAGCTCAGGGTGGTCGAGGCGGCCGGGGCCACGGCGGCCTGAACGCAACCGGCGCGGCCTGCCCCCCGGCAGGCGGGCCGCATTTGGCCCAATAATCGGCCGAACCCCCGACCCTGGTTCGTCATGAAATTCAGCTTCAAACTCCTACTCTGCGCCATCCTGCCAGCGGCACTGTTCATCCTGAGCCTGGCCGCCAGCATCGGCGGACTCATCTACACCGAAAGCCGGTTCAATCATTACATCCGGGTCGAGCAACGCATCAGCGCAGGCCTGTCCGAGATGTACGCGCAGGGCCTGCAGACGGGGCAGGCGCTGCGCAACATCGTGCTCGACCCGGCGAATCCGCAGGCGTACAAGAACCTGGATGCCGCGCGCGAGGCCTACGAGCGCGCCTATGCCGATACCGGCGCCGCCGGGCGCGGCACCCCCTTCGAGGCGGGGCTGGCCCAACTCGCGCCGCTGCGCACGGCCCATGCGCAGGCGCAGGCGCAGGTGCTGGCGCAGGTGAAGGCGCAGGTGCAGTCCAGCGCGGTGACCGCATTGCTCAACAGCACCGAGACACCCGCCTGGCGCGCGCTGCGCGCGCAGCTGATCGAGCAGGGGCAGTTCGCTCGCAAGGTCTCCGAGGCAGCGCAGGCGGATGTCGGGCGGCAGGTGCGGCGCATCATCGTGCTGGCCGCCGCGCTGGCATTGATCGCGGTGGCCGTGGCGGTGGGGTTTGCGCTGTATCTGCGCAGGACGGTCAATGGCGAACTCGGAGGCGACCCGGCCGATGCTCGCGACGCGCTGATGCAGATCGCAGAGGGCAACCTCGCCTTCGAGGTGCCTGCCACGCGCCATGACCGCAGCCTGATGCGGGGGCTCAGGCAGATGCAGGATGCGCTGCGCCGTCTCGTGGGCGAGGTGCGCGAGGCCACCGATGGCATCACCACCGCGAGCAGCGAGATCGCCGTGGGCAGCCAGGACCTGAGCGGCCGCACGGAGAGCCAGGCGAGCGCGCTGGAGCAGACCGCGGCCTCGATGGAAGAGCTTTCCTCCACCGTGCGGCTCAATGCCGACCATGCCCGCGAGGCCGATCAGCTGGCCCAGGGCGCGAGTGCCGTCGCGCAGCAGGGCGGCGAGGTGGTGGCGCGCGTGGTGCACACCATGCAAAACATCGACGACAGCGCGCGCAAGATCGCCGACATCATCCAGGTGATCGACTCCATCGCCTTCCAGACCAACATCCTGGCGCTGAACGCGGCCGTCGAGGCGGCCCGCGCCGGCGAGCAGGGCCGGGGCTTTGCCGTGGTCGCCAACGAGGTGCGGGCGCTGGCGGGGCGCAGCGCCGAGTCGGCACGGGAAATCAAGCGCCTCATCGATGAGAGCGTGGGTCGTGTGCAGGAGGGCAATGCGCTGGTCAGCCAGGCGGGCAGCACCATGAGCGAGGTGGTGGAAAGCATCGGCCGCGTGACGGGCATCGTGAGCGAGATCAGTGCCGCCAGCTCGGAGCAGAGCCAGGGCGTGGCCCAGATCGGCGAAGCCGTCACCCACATGGATCAGGCCACGCAGCAAAATGCCGCGCTGGTGGAGGAATCCACCGCGGCGGCGATGAACCTGAAGGAGCAGGCGCAGCATCTGAACCGTTTGGTGGCGGCGTTCCGGTTGTGATGCGCGGCCTTTGCAACCGGCTTGCGCGCGCCTGCGCGCCGGCTTTCGATGCGCCCGCCGTTGGCGTGGAGTCCCTTTCATGACTGAGCTCTCCGATCGTGCGCCAGACCCCGAATCCCTCTCCTGGACGCAGGTCATGGAGCACGTGGGCGCCTGCATCTACGTCAAGGACCGGCAGGGCCGCCACGTGTACGCCAATCACGCCTTGTGCGAGCTCTACGGCGTGCCCTGGGAACAGCTGCGTGGCAAGACCGATGCGCAGTTCGTGGATGCGCCGCAGGCCCTGCTGCTGCAGGAGGCCGACCGGGGCGTGATCGAAAGCGGCAAGACCGTGCACGAGCAGGAAGAACTGGTGCTGCTCGGAGGCGGCAGGCGCACGTTCTGGTCCGTCAAGGTGCCACTGCGCGATGGCAGGGACAGGGTCATCGGCGTGTGCGGCTTCTCCACCGAGATCGCGCCCGACATCCCCGTCAACGAACGCATCGCCGGGCACAGCCACCTGCTGGGCACGCTGCTGCAAAACGTCGATGCCAACATCTTCCTGAAGGACAGCGAGGGGCGCTACCTCTACATCAACGAGAAATCGCGCAAACTCCATGGGCGCACGCTGGAACAGGTGCTCGGGGCCACCGATGAGGATCTGTTCGACGCCGAAACGGCGCGCACGCTGCGCCTCCTGGATGAGCAGGTCATCGCCCACATGCAGCGCCACGCCGGAGAAGAAACGCTCTTCGGCGCCGATGGCCGCTGGCACCATTTCTGGACGGTGAGGGTGCCCATGCAATATCCCGGCATGCCGCCGTGCCTGCTGGGTTTCGCCACCGAGATCACCGAGCTGCTGGATCTGCGGCGCAACCTGCGGGAGCAGCGTGTCACCGATCGCCTCACGGGCCTGCCCAACCATGAACAGTTCGTGCATGCGCTGGCCGGGCAGATTCCCACCCTCGTCGCGCAGGATCGGCGCGCGGCGGTGGTGCTGCTGGATCTGGATGAATTCAAGTACGTGAACGGCTACCTGGGCCAGGAGGCAGGCAACAGCCTGCTGCGCGAAGTGGGCCGGCGCCTGCGCCGGGAACTGCCGGAGCCGGCGCTGATCGGCCGTATCGGCGGTGACGATTTCGCCGTGGTGATCGCGCCCGTGGCCGGCCCGGATGAAGCGGCGGCGCAGGTTCAGCAGTTGCGCCAGTGCCTGGCGCGGCCCTACGAGATCCGCGGGCGCAGCGTGCAGCTGACGACGAGCGCGGGCATTGCCATGCTGCCGCGCGATGGCCAGGGAGCACAGACGCTGCTCGAACGCGCCGAGGCTGCGATGTACGCGGCCAAGCGTCAGGGCAGGGACCGCAGGACGTTCTACACCCCGGATTTGGCCGCGGCCGCCGCCCAGCGCGTCAACCTGGAAAACGCCCTGCGCGGCGCGCTGACGGCGCGGCAGTTCGAGCTGCATTACCAGCCCAAGGTGCACCGTGCCGGGACGGTCGCCGGATTCGAGGCGCTGCTGCGCTGGAACCGGCCGGGCCACGGGCAGGTATCGCCGCTCACGTTCATCCCGCTGGCCGAGCGCCTGGGGCTGCTCGTGAACATCGGCGCCTGGGTGATCGACGAGGCCTGCAAGGCCATGGCCGAATGGCGCGAGGCGGGTCTGGGCCGCATTCCGGTGGCGGTGAACCTGTCGCTGAGCCAATTGAACAGCGGCGAGCTGCTGTCGCAGGTGCAGACGAGCCTGCGCGCGCACGGCATCGGTGCGGACGAGTTGGGCATGGAAGTGACCGAATCCATGATGATGCGCAACCCCGAGCAGATCATTGCCGTGCTCAGGAGCCTGGTCGAGGCCGGTGTGGAGCTCTCCATCGATGATTTCGGCACCGGCTATTCCTCGATGGCCTACCTGAAGCTGCTGCCGGTGCGCTGGCTCAAGCTCGACCGCCAGTTCGTCAAGGACATGCACACCGATGCGCGCGACGCCGACCTGTGCGCGGGCATGATCGCGCTGGCGCATCGGCTGGGGCTGCGCGTCATCGCCGAGGGCGTGGAGCTGGCCGCGCAGCGCGATGCGCTGCTGGCGCTCGGCTGCGACCAGTTCCAGGGCTTTCTCTACAGCAGGCCGATTCCGAGGCAGGCGGCCATGGAGTACCTGCAGGCCGCGCGGACGGTGCAGATGCGCTGAGGCGTTCGCGCCACGCCACGACGGATGCGGCGTTTGAACTTGACGCATGGCCTGCCGTCAGACGTATCGAGAAGCTGGTTTGCCTGTACCGGGAGGTATGCCATGGACTCGATCTCGCGCATCGCCCATGCGGTCACGCTGACCGGACTCTCGTGCTGCTGCGCCGCCACAGGGCAGACACTGCCGGCGGATCAACCCCATGCCTTCGCGCCGTTGCCGGTGGAGCACGCCGAGCTCTCACTGGAGGCGCTGCCCGATGGGGTGCGGTCAGGCGCCTTGGGCAACCGCCTGGCGGTGACGCGCTGGGGTGATGCGGGAGTCGGTGTTTCGCTGGGGATGCGGACCACGCGATGGCCGCCGCTGGCCAGTGGAGCCGGCGCGGTCGTCGGCGGGGCTGACGCAGTACCCGCCTCCTGGGGTCCGCAGCTGGGTGTGCACTGGAGCAGCCGCCTGTCCGGACGCTGGCGGGTGAAGGTATCGGGCTGGGCGGACCTGCCGTCGACAGGCGACGGAGCGTTCGGCGCGGGCCAGGGACTGGGAACAGACCTGGGTGGCTACACGGCGCAGGTGCAGGTGCAGTGGCAGTCGGCACGCTACGGAGACCTGATTCCGGAGTACGGCGCCATCGGTGTGCAGCTGCAGGGCGGCTCGCGGCTCATGCTGCGCGCGCGCCACGGCGGGCCGATGATCTACTATCGCGTGCGGTTCTGACTTGCCGAACACCGTTCGGGCACCCGGACATCCGGCCAGTACAGCACATGGCCCTGCTCGGGGACCGTGACCTGCCAGCCCAGCTGCTGCTGTAGAAGTTCGGCGAAAGTCTGCGCGGCCTGCGGTTCTCCATGCACCACGAAGGTATGTAAGGGAGCCTTGCCGAAACCACGCGCCCAGTCAAGCAACGCCTTTTGGTCGGCGTGCGCCGAGAGATCTTGCACGCTGTGAATTGCGGCCCGTACCGGGATGTCGTCGCCGAAGATGCGCACCCGCTCGGCACCCTCGATCAGGCGCCTGCCCAGCGTCCCCTGCGCCTGGAAACCCGGAAAAGCAGGATGCTGCACTCGCGGCGCGGCAGGTTGTGGCGCAGATGGTGCCGGATGCGCCCCGCATCGCACATGCCACTGGCGGAAATGATGATGGCCCCGGAACGAATCCGGTTCAGTGCCATGGACTCCTCGGCACTTCCAGTGAAGTGCAAATACGAGAGAGCCTCGCCGCGTCCATGCCAGTCGACCAACGCCGCGCCTGCTCATCGAACAATTCGAAATGTTCGCGCGTAATGCGCGTGGCTTGCGTGGCTATCGGCGAATCCACGAATACCTTGGGTTGGCGTAGCCTCCCCTCCCAGGCAAGGCGGTGCAGGTGGTAGAGCACCTCCTGCGTTCGACCGACCGCGAAGGCCGGCACGATGACGTTGCCGCCGCGCTCGAACAGGGTTTGCTCGACAATGGCGATCATGGTCGCTTCGGTCGCTGAATAATCCTTGTGCAGGCGGTCGCCGTAGGTGGACTCGATGACGAGGATGTCGGCGTCCCCGATCGTGGTCAGGTCGCGCAGGATGGGTCGTCCCGGCTGGCCCAGATCGCCACTGAACACGAATTTCGTCGACTTGCCGTGCTCGGTCATCCACACTTCCACGACGGCCGACCCGAGGATGTGTCCGGCATCACGAAAGCGCACGCGCACCACGCGCACCCCGGCGCCGGGAGCGAACTCCCGATCGTATTCGATGCCCCGCACCTGACTCAGGCACTCGCGGGCGTCCTGCAGGGTATACAGGGGCAGCGGCACGGTTTTTTCCTTGTCCCGCCTGGCTTCCCGCTTCGCGTCGCTCTCCTGGATGTGAGCGCTGTCGGGCAGCATCACCCCGAGCAGATCGACCGTGGCAGGCGTCGCGTGGATGGGCCCCTTGAACCCTGCACGCGTGAGCTTGGGCAACAGCCCGCTGTGATCGATGTGGGCGTGGGTCAGCAGGACGAAATCGATGGATGCGGGATCGAACGGGAACGGTTCGTGGTTGCGCGCGGCCGCCGTGCGCCCCCCTGAACCATGCCGCAATCGATCAGGAAACGCAGGTTGTTCGCTTCCACCAGAAAGCAGGACCCGGTGACTTCGCGCGCCGCACCCAGAAAATTCAGTTTCATGGGCTGTTCACTCCGGCGTGTTCTACTGCGCAGGGCAGGGGCTCAGGCTGATGTGCATGGCGCTCTCCTCGTGTTGGGTCAGGGGTTTGAAAACGCGACAGGAGCGGCAGCACCCCGCAGCAGATGAGCTGTCGCCGATGCCTCTGTCGACACGTCCCAGCCACCGCCCAGCGCCTTGTACAGCGCCACCAGTTGCACGGCGGCGTTGGTATGCGCGCGTGCGGCTGCGGTTTCGGCCTCGTGCAGACTGCGCTGGGCAGCCAGCAGTTGGACCCGTGCGATGTCGCCCGCCGCGTAGCGGGCCCTGGCGTGGCCGTAGCTGGTGCGCGCGGCATCCAGCGCCATGCCGCGGCGCTCCAGTGTGTCCAGCCCGCCGTGGTAGTCGCCTAGCGCGCGCTCGGCGTCGCCCAGCGCTGCCAGCACAGCCCGTTCGTAAGCCAACGCGGCCTGCCGCTGCCCCGCCTCGCGCGCCCGGATCTCGGCGTGGACGCGGCCACCATCGAACAGGCGCCAGGAAATCATCGGCAGGAGGGAAAAGCGCGAGCTGGAGGCATCGAACCAATCACCGGTGCTCAGTGCCTGAAAGCCCCCACCGACACCGATGGAGAGTTTGGGAAACAGCTCTGCCGTCGCCACGCCGATGTCGGCGGTGCTCGCTGCCAGGCGCCGTTCCGCCGCGAGAACGTCAGGGCGTCGGCGCAGGATGTCGGCGCGCTCGCCCACCGGCAGCGCGCGCAAGGTGCACGGCGCCAGGGGGCCGTCCAGCAAGGCCAGCTCCCGCTCGGGTGGGGCACCCAGAAGCACGCCCAGGCCGAGCACCGCGGCGCGTTGGCGCGTCTGGATCTCCGGGATGAGCGCGTTGACTGTCGTCCATTGGGCGTACGCCGCCTCCACGTCGGCGGCCGACGCGTCGCCCGCCTCATGGCGCAGGCGCACCAGTTCCAGGGTCTGCTGCAGTGTACCCAGCGTGGCTTGTTGTGCATGCAGCTCGTAGCGCGCGCCGACGGCGCTGAACCAGTTGCGCGCGACCTCGGCCACGATGCGCATGCGCACGCCCCGCGCCTCGGCCTCGGTCGCCTGCAGGCGGGCACTGGCGCCTTCCAGGGCGCGCTGCCTGGAGCCGAACAGGTTGACCTCCCAGGCCGCGTCGAAGCCTGCGTCGTAGATGGCCTGCGTGGCGTCCAGGCCGGGGATTTTGCCGACGGGCAAGGGGCCGTTCTCGCTTTGGCTGCGCCGGTTGACGCTCGCGCCGACGCCCACGGTCGGCAATGCCTGACCGGCCACGCGATCGCGCAGGGCACGTGCCTCATCGATGCGTGCTGCGGCCTGTCGCAGATCCAGGTTCCGTGCGAGTGCCGTGGTGATCAGGCGGTCGAGGATAGGATCGTCCAGAGCAGACCACCAGTGGCTCAGGTCCGCGGACTGGGCTTCACTGGCCAGGGGCAAGGTCCAGCCGCTGCCGACATCGACCGGCGGCGGCTCGCGATAGTCGGGGCCCACGGCGGCGCAGGCGGTCAGCAGCAAGCCGGACAGGGCCAGCGCGAGCGCTCGCGTGCGCCCGGAGACCAGTCGAAAGACGGGGGTGGGGGTCTGGAGTTTCATTGCAGGCGTCCTCGAACGAATACGGTGGCCATGGTCAGCGTGGTGAGTGCGATGACCGCCAGCGGCCACAAGCTGGCCAGGATCTCGCCGGGCGGCATGGCCTTCAAGAAGCTGCCCTCGACGATGATCAGGAAGTGGGTCAGCGGAATGGCCTGTGCCAGCCATTGGAATACGAGGGGCATGTTCTCCACCGGCGTGGCGAAACCCGACATCAGAACCGCCGGCACGCCAACGGCGAACGCGCCGAGGATGGCCTGCTGCTGCGTCATGCTGACGGCGGAAATCATCAGGCCGATGCCGACCACCGACAGGATGAACAGCACCAGGCTGGCGAGCAGCAGGACGAACGAACCGGTGAACGGGATGCTGAACAGGAACACGCCTGCGCCGATCATGAACAGCCCCAGCAGCGTGCCGATGGCCAGCGCCGGCAGTGATTTGGAGATGATGATTTCCGGCGTCGAGGTGGGCGAGACCAGCAACTGATCGAAGGTTCCGAGCTCGCGTTCGCGCGCGATCGACAGCGAGGTGATCAGGAGCGAGCTGAACAGCGCCAGGATGCCGGTCAGGCCGGGCACGATGTACCAGCGGTAGACCAGGTTCGGGTTGAACCAGTGGCGCACCAGCACGGGCGTGGGCGCCTGTGCCTCGGGCACCACCTCGGCGCCGACATCGGCCGCGATGCTCGACAGGTAGGATGCCGTGATTTGCCCCGAGTTGCTGCGCCGGCCATCGACCAGCAGCTGCGCGCGGCCGCTCTCGCCGGCGGCAATGGTGCGCGAGAAATCCGCGGGAATGGCCAGCGCCGCGATCACCTCGCCGCGGTTGATCAGCTCGTGCAATTGCTGCCGGCTGTCGATGCGCCGCACGTGGGTGATGAACTGGGCACTTTCCAGCCGCTGCACCAGCTCGTGCGACCAGCGGCCCGCGTCCTGGTTGTAGACGGCGATATCGACGTTGCGCACTTCGAGGGTCGCGGCAAAGGCGAACACCAGCAACTGCAGGATGGGCGGCACGAACACCACCATGCGGCTGCGCGGGTCGCGCAGCACGCTGAGCACTTCCTTGATGAACTGGGCGCGCAGGCGGGTGAATGAGAAGGCGGCGGTCCACATGGGGTCACTCCAGGTTCTTGCGTGTGGCGCGCTTGGCGATCACGAAGAACAGCGCGCCGATCGCCGCCATCGCCGCCAGGTTGGGCAGGAACACCGCCCAGACGTCGCCGGCCAGGAACACGGTTTTGAGCGAATCGACGAAGTAGCGCGCCGGAACCACCCGGGTGATGGCGCGGATCGGCGCGGGCATCGCATCGATCTCGTACAGGAAACCCGACAACATGAAGGCCGGCAGGAAACCGGTGAACAACGCGATCTGCGCCGCCAGGAACTGGTTGCGTGCCAGCGATGAAATCAAGAGACCCTGGCCCAGCGCCGGCACCATGAACACGGCAGACAGTAGCAGCAGCGCCGCCAGTGAGCCACGCATCGGCACGCCGAACACGAACACGGCCAAGGCCGCCGCGCCCAGCGTGGACAGCATGCCGAGCATGAAGTAGGGCAGCAGCTTGCCGATCAGGATCTCGGCCACCGACGCGGGCGTGGACAGCACGGCCTCCATGGTGCCGCGCTCCCATTCGCGCGCCACCACCAGCGCGGTGAGCATGGTGCCGATGATGGTCATGACGATGGCGATGGCGCCGGGGATCAGCGCGCGGCGGCTCTCCAACTCGGGGTTGAACCAGTAGCGCGGCTCCAGCACGACGGGCTGGGGCGGCGCCGCGACGTCGAGCCCGGCGCGCCAGATCTGCACCACGCCGCGGGCGTAGTTCTCGACGTAGTTGGCGGTGTTGGGGTAGGAGCCGTCGGTGACGATCTGCACCAGCGGTTCGCTGCCGCGCTGGGCCAGGCGCTGCTCGAAATCCTGCGGAATCACCACGTAGCCGCGCAAATCGCCTGACACCAGCTTGTCGGCCACTTTGCGCCGGTCGTGGGCGAATTGCGTCTTCAGGAATCGGGTGCCCGAGAAGGCGGCGGCCAGCGACTGCGCCGAGGCGCCGGGAGATTCGAGCACCACGCCGACGCGTACGTTCTTGGCGTCCAGCGACACCGCATAGGCAAACAGCAGCAGCAACACCACCGGCAGCACGAAGGCGATCAAGAGCGTCGAAGGATCGCGCAGCGCCTGGTGGCTTTCCTTGGTGACCAGGGCGATCAGGCGGCGCAGGTCGAAGCGGCGCAGGTCGGCCTGCACCGGGCCGCCCCCATCCTGGTGCGTTGTGGGGCTGTTCATGTGGCTGCCTCCATCTCGCGCTCGGCCGACTCCACCAGGTGGATGAAGGCGTCCTCCATGGTCGGATCGGGCTTTTGCGGGCTGACTGCCATGCGCTTGAGTGCGTCGGGCGTGTCCAGCGCGATCAGCCGCGCGCGCGACAGCATGGCGACGCGGTCGCAGTATTCGGCCTCGTCCATGAAGTGGGTGGTGACCATGATGGTCACGCCCTTGCGCGCCAGGCCGTTGATGTGGGTCCAGAACTCGCGCCGGGTGATCGGATCCACGCCCGAGGTGGGTTCGTCCAGGAACAGCACGGGTGGGCGGTGCATGAGCGAACAAGCCAATGCCAGGCGCTGCTTGTGGCCCAGCGGCAGGGAATCGGGCGTGGCGGACAGCCAGCCGCCCAGGTCGAAGGTTTCGATCATCTCGGCAATGCGCTCGCGCCGGGTGTTGCCTTCCAGTCCGTAGACGCCGGCCGAGAATTCCAGGTTCTGCTGCACCGAGAGCAGGCCGTAGAGCGAAAACTTCTGCGCCATGTAGCCGAGCCGGCTCTTGGCTGCGCCGGTGGCGCGGCGCAGATCATGGCCCACCACATGCGCTTCGCCAGCAGTGGGTTTCAACAGGCCGCACAACATCTTGAAGGTGGTGGACTTGCCGGCACCGTTGGGGCCGAGCAGACCAAAAATTTCACCTTTTTGCACCTCGAAACTGACCTGGTCGGTGGCGGTGAACTCACCGAAACGCTTGGTGAGATTGCGGCAGGAGACGGCGACTTGGGAGCCCAGTTCGACCGGCGGCAGCCGCTCGGCCAGTGTCGAAGTCCCGCCGGGGCCGCCACCGAGCAGATCGATGAAGGCGTCTTCGAAGCGCGCAGGCACCTGCGCCAGCTCTACCCGCGCCTGATCGGACAGGGCCTGCAGCTGCTCCGCTTGATCGCCCTCGCGCAACACCACGCGCACGCCGGCGCCCTGGATCACGCCATCGCTCACGCTGGGCAGGTCGAGTGCCTGGGTCAGGACCGCTCGGCGCTCGGCGCCGACGTCTTCCAGGCGGAAACTGCGGCCTTCGAGCTGCGCGGTCAGCTCCTGCGGCGGGCCATCGAACAGGAGCTGCCCCTGGTTCAGCAGCAGCACGCTCTCACAGCGCTCGGCTTCGTCGAGATAGGCGGTGGACCAGACCACGGCCATGCCTTCATCGGTCAGCGCCTGCACCATGCGCCACAAGTCCTGGCGGCTGACCGGGTCGACACCCACGCCCGGCTCGTCCAGCAGCAGCACCTT